>NZ_JBSAXA010000020.1:0-102412 GCF_053427615.1 Burkholderia sp. AW33-5
AAGGGAGCATGCGCAGAAGGTGAAGGACCTGATGAGTGTCGACGTCGTCACTGTCCACGAGGACACTCCGCTGTCTGAAGTTGCGGATCTGCTGGAGCGGTACCGTATCAAGCGCGTGCCGGTCGTCAAGGACGACAAGGTGACGGGCCTGGTGAGCCGCGCCGATCTCGTGCGTGCGCTGGCCAGCGATACGCACAACCAACAGTCGCCGGTCCCACCTGCCGACGTGGAGATACGCGAGGCGATACTGAAGGCGATGTCTGGCCAACGCTGGGCGCTATCTCGGGGTCAGGTCATCGTCAAGAACGGACAGGTGCATCTCTGGGGCGTGATCTTCAGCGAGGAGGAGCGCAAAGCAGTGTGCGTCGCCGCCCAGACCGTCCCGGGGGTGAAACAGGTAATCAGTCACCTTGTCTATCCGCTTACGCTTCCGTCGATGTAAATCGACACGCGTCGGCGGCGCGTCATCGGAACACCGGAAGAAGGTCGGTGACGGCACTGTGTCGCCCGAAAATTTTTCCGCACTCGTACGGAAGGCGCGATCTGCGCAGACTGGGCGAACGCTTCTTTCGTCCGGCCGGCACCCGGCCGGGCGGGAGCGGCCTCGGCTGGTCGATCGTGCAACGCACGCATTCCACGTCGCAGTCGCCGTGGACGCGCGTGCTCGCGTGATGAAGCATCACCGCGTCCTGAACGTGATGACGCACGTCGATCCGCGTAAGCGGGAATGCGTCGTTGAAGTCACGTCCGGGATCCGTGGCCGATAGGAAGCGACTCTCGGCCAACACGGCCGTTCAACACGTCGCGCACGCCTGTGTCATTCGGAACCGCGCGGATGATGGCCGCGCCGGAACGTCAACCGACGTTCGTTGAAGAGCGCGCGCCAGTCGAGCTTCGTCAACATGAACACGACGCCGAGCAACACCAGTTGAGTGACGATGAAGTATCCGCCGAGGTAAGTGCCTTCGAGCCCGGATTCCAGGTCCAGTCGGGTCGATGCGAAGCGGCCGAGGTGCGCCCAGATCGCGTAAGTGGTCGCGCGGCCGACGAAGAACGCCGCCGCGATGATCCTCAGCGGCAACCCGGACAGTCCGTACGCGATGAACAGATAGTTCGACGGCAGCGGGCTCAATGCGTAGAAGAAGAACGCACCGGCGGTGAGCGTCCGGTGCTTGCGCAGCCAGCGTGTGGCGACATCGATATTCTCGCGATCCGATTCCCGCATCCAGCGGGAACGGACGAGCGATCTTGCGAAGGTCGCCAGAATGACGCGGCCGATCGTTGCGGCGCCTGCCGCCACGACGGCAAAGATCAACGGATTGCCGTCGGGCAGGTTGAACCCGACCCACGACATCGCCATCCAGGTGGGTGGGGCGAACGCCGGCATGAGATTCAGCAGAAGAATCAGCAGAAAGAGTACAGCCAGCGTCAGCACGATATCGACTCCAGGGCGTCCGGTGTCACCTTTCGATTTTGCTGAGGAAAGGGGCCGGCGGCTTGACTCACGTCAAGCAAGGCGCCGTGCCGGCATGTCGCGCGAGGCGCGTCGCGCTGACCCATGTCAACGGCCGAGCCGCGGCGTTTCCTAGACTGATGCCACGCCGTCTGCAACCGGAACCGGATGCAGCGAACGCCTCCCTGCACGGCAATCGGAACAATCGTCATGTCGCGAATCCCCTGGTCGATCGATCTCGCGTTGCTGGTTCTGGCGGCCGTCACGCTCGCCGGAGGGGGCGTGTGCGCTGCGTTCGGCCTGCCTTCACTCGCGCGGCTCGTCTGGTTGCTCGGCACGCTGCCGGTCCTGCTTGCGTTGACGGTATCGCTCGTCAAGGCCGTGGCGAAACGGCGGGCAGGCATCGATGTGCTCGCGTGGCTGGCCATCGCGCTGGCGATCGCGCTCGACGAGACGCTCACGGCAGCCGTCATCGCATTGATGCTGGCGAGCGGGCGGACGCTGGAGCGGTATGCGCAACACCGCGCGCAACGCGAGATGACCGCGCTGCTCGCCCGTGCCCCTCGGCAGGCCACCCGGTTCGAGAACGGTGAATGGCGTTCCGTTGCCGTGGAAACGCTCGCTCCCGGCGACAGGCTGCTCGTGCGAAGCGGCGAGTTCGTGCCGGTCGACGGCACGTTGACCGATGACGCGGAACTCGACGAATCCATGCTGACGGGCGAGTCGTCCACCCAGCGGCGGCGCGCCGGCGAGAGCGCATGCAGCGGCGTGGTCAACGCCGGCGCGCCGTTCGAAATGGTTGCCCGCACGACGGCAGGCGACAGCACGTTTGCCGGCATCGTCCGCATGGTCGAGCGCGCGCAGCGCGAGCGAAGTCCGTCCGTGCGGCTCGCGGATCGCTACGCGGCATGCTTCGTGCTCGCTTCGCTGCTCGTCGCGGGCATCGCCTGGCTGTTGACCGGCGACGTCGCGCGTGCGCTCGCCGTGCTCGTCGTGGCCACGCCTTGTCCGTTGATCCTCGCCGTGCCGGTCGCCATCGTGTCCGGCATGTCGCGTTGTTCGAAACGCGGCATCCTGGTCAAGGGAGGGGGCGCGCTGGAACGTCTTGCACAAGCGACGATCCTGTTCTTCGACAAGACCGGGACGCTGACCGGAGGGCGAGCACGCATCGTCGCGATCGAATGCGCCACGGACGTCGGTACGGACGACGTGCTGCGTTTCGCCGCGTCATTGGCCCAGGCTTCGGGGCACGTCATCTCGGATGCGCTGACGGTCGCCGCGCGGGAACGCGGGATCGACCTGTCGCCGCCGTCATTCGTGATGGAAACGGCGGGTGAGGGCGTGGCAGGCCGGGTCGACAACCGGACCGTCGCGATTGGCCAGTTCGAATACGTCTCCGCCTGTTCGACGGTCGCCCCCTGGAGCGACGCGTTCCTGAAGCGGATCGGCAACGAGGGCGGGGCTGCCGTGTTCGTCGGCGTCGATGGCGTCATGATCGGCGCGATTCAGATGGCCGACCAGGTGCGGCTGGAAACGCCGCGGGCATTGCGGCTGTTGAAACGAGAAGGCGTCGAGCGCCTCGTCATGCTCACCGGCGACCGGCGAGACATCGCCCAGGCCGTCGGTGAGTTGCTGGGTGTGACCGACGTACGCGCCGAGCAGACGCCGACGGACAAGCTCGTCGCAATTCAGGCCGCGCGCAAGGAGGGCGTGACGATCATGGTCGGCGACGGTGTGAACGACGCACCCGCGCTGGCGGCGGCCGACGTCGGTATCGCGATGGGCGCGCGCGGGGCGGCCGCGTCATCCGAAGCGGCCGACGTGGTACTGCTGGTGGACCGGCTGGATCGGCTCGTGGATGCGATACGTATCGCACGACGGTCGCGCCGGATCGCACTCGAGAGCGTGGTGGCCGGCATGTCGCTGTCGGTCGTCGCCATGGCGGTTGCAGCGGCCGGATTCCTGCAGCCGATCGCCGGTGCGGTGATTCAGGAAGTCATCGACGTCGTCGTCATCGTCAATGCGTTACGCGTGTTGCTGGTTCGCCCGCGGCCGACGGACGCCCGGCTGGCCGATGTCGACGTCGAGCAACTCAGACGCGAGCACACGGCATTGTCACCGTTGCTGGACCAGATCAGGGACCTCGCGGATCGCATGCCGCAACTATCGGGGGCAGCCATCGCCGGCGAGCTTGGTCACATGATCGATTCGCTGGACGAACGGCTGCTGCCGCACGAACGCGCCGACGATCGGGACGTCTATGCGCGTCTCGCCCCGCTTCTCGGCGGCGAGGACCCGCTCGCGGCGATGAGCGGCGCGCACCGGGAGATCTTCAAGATGGTCCGGTCGCTCAGGCAGATGGTCGCGGACCTGCCGCGCGACGGAACGAACGCCATGCAGGCGCAGGCGATACAGCGTTTGCTGTACGGGCTGGAGGCCATCGTACGCCTGCATTGCGCTCAGGAAGAGGAACTGTTCCACGCCGTCGGGGCGGATGCGTGACGACGACGCGCATCACGCATGCGGCGCACTGACCAGAAGAACCGGCGTTTTCGCGATGCGCGCAACGCGTCCGGCCACGCTGCCGACGAGCCAGCCCGTGACACCGCGCCGCCCATGGGTGCCCATGACGATCATGTCCGCGTTCCATTCGATGGCGTCTCGCACGATCACGTGAGGCACGTCTTCGCCAGTGCGGTCCGTTTGAATCAGTTGCGACTGCGAGCGTCCGGCGGGGATGCCGTCGAGCAGGGCCATGGCCTTTTGCAATACGTGATTGCCTTCGCTGGTCAACGCCTGTTCCAGTGTGTCGACGGGGACGAAATCACCCAGCGATGTGGGGCGATCGAGCACGTGTATCGCCCGAAATTCGGTGTCGGGCCGCGAGAATTTCAACCCCGTTTGCAATGCGTGGAGCGCAATCGGGCTGCCGTCGACCGCGAACAGCATTCGCCGCGGCAGGTGCTCGGCGACCGACGCGAAGCCTTCCGGAACGATGAGCAGCGGGCAACCGACCAGCTTGCCGAGCTGGCCGGAAACCGTTCCTTCGATCCATCCGAGCAGGCCATGATGCTGACGTGCGCCGACGATCAGGAGTTCGGCCTGCCAGGCTTGCGCGCTGTCGGCCAGCGCATGCACGACATCCCCGCCATGCGTGGACAAGTCGATGACTTCCGTGTCGATGGTGATGTCGTCGCGCGGAATCGCGCTTTGGGCGCGCGACAGCGCGTCGGATGCGTCTCGCAGCAACTCGTCGCGTGCCGATTCGAGAAATGCCGCGGATCTCGATCCGCGCGGGACGAGCGTTCGCGGATTGTCTGCAACGCTGACGATATGCACCGCAACATTCGATGGAAGGAAAGCTTTGGCATACGCGAGTGCATGCGCGGATGCGGTGGAACCGTCGATGGCGATCAGCACCCGTTGGAGAGTGGATGCCGCTTGGAAAGATGAAGTGCTGGCGCTCATGAATGTCTCCCGGTGTCATCCCGCGATCGTGCATACGCAATTTTTCGCACGTGCGGTCTTCACAGGGTTGACCTTCGTCAAGCGTCTTTCTCCGTGGCGCCGGGGCCGGACGCCATCACATCGATCTACTCGGTCAATCGCGATGGCGATGCGATATGTCTGGCTTATGGCGTCGCCCGGACGCAGGCCGGGTTGTCCGCGAATTCCGCATCCGGTGCGTTCGAGAATGCGAAGTTAACATTGCCTTCAGCTTCAGCGAGCATGCTGTCCTCAAGGCAGAAGAGATGTTCTCGGATGCCGACCCTGTTCACTGGAGGTCGAGATCATGAAATTCGCTATCCGTACCATCATGCTGGCGGCGGCCATCATCCCCGCATTCGCATCGGCAGCGCAATCAGGCAGCGCGCTGACCCGGGCGGAAGTCCGCGCCCAGATCACGCAGGTCGAGCAGGCCGGTTACAACCCGGCCCGAAAGGACATTCATTATCCGCAATCGATCCAGCAGGCCGAGGCACGCATTCAGTCATCCGAATCGACGCCGCAGGCCGATGCGTCTGGCTATGGGCCTGCATACGGGGCAGGGGCTGACTCGGGAGCAGCGGTCCAGAGTCACGCCGCGGCGCCTCGGTTGTACACACATCATTGACGGCACGCATGCACGCACGCGTCGGGGCTCCGGCGCTCAGTACGACTTGCCCGCAACGGTCGCCGACTCGAGCTCGCGCGTGATGATCTGGGTGCCGCCGACATCGGCGACCGACTTGACCAGACCGACGCCTGGCGCGAGCCAGTCGTCGGCGACCGTCGTGCTGGTCAGCGCCGGATTGGAGAACGTCTCGGTGATGTGATAGTGACAGGCGTTTTCGAACACCTTGCCGTTCTTCAGGCTGACCGTTTCGCGCGCGACGTACGCGCGCTGGATCGATACCGCCGTCTGGGCGCCGCCTGACGGAATGACGGGTGTATCCACGTAGTTCGCCGTCTCGCTTCCCGACAGTCCGATCGTCTCGACATACGGCGGCGAGTTGACGTTCCGCAACACGAGGGCGCCCGAACTGTAAATCTCGCCGCCGTAGTTCGCGCGCGCGCCGTTGCCGACGAGATAATAATGATTCGTCTGGATCGGCGAGCCGGTCGATGTTTCGGCTTGCTGAGTAAGCGCGACGCCTTCGAACGTTGCCGGCCCGTAGGTGCGCGTGTACAGGCCATTGTCGACGTCCGGACTTTGCGACGTCGCCTGCGTGTACATGTGCAGCTTCACGGTATCGCCTTGCTGATAGACCGGATCGCACTCGAGGTTCGAGGTCGTGGTCGTGCCGGACCCGCCGCTCGGCGCGCCCGGCGGCGGCGTCGTGCCGGTCGTGTCGCTCGACGTACCCTGGGCGGCCGGGGCCGGAGAATCGTTGCCGCCACAACCGGCCAACGTCAGACCGATCAATACGGCGATCGGAAACCACACGCATTGCCTGTTCTTCATCTTTGTTCTCTCAGGTCGGTTGAACACCATGCCCATCGAAGGTTTTTATCGTTTCGCCGATCGGTGATGTGTGCGGCTGCGGGAAGGGCGCAATCGCGCGCCCTTCGGTCGATGCGAACACCGGAGTGACGCAGCGCCGGTGTCGCGTCATCGCTCAGTTGACCTGCAACTGACCACCGCGGCCGAGGCCGCCCTTGACGTCCTGCGCCTTGTAGCTGCGCAGCGCGACGACCATCTTGTTCCATGCGTCGATGAACGCGACGACCGTCGCCTTGCCTTCCGGCGTCGTCGAGAAGCCGGCGAGACCGCCGCCCACGCCACCGCCCAGGCCGCCCAGCGCCGCGCCGTAGTTGGTCGCCGTCGAGCTGCCTTCCGATGCCGCGATCTGCACGGCCGAGCGCACGTCGAACAGCGTCAGCGTCACGACCGACGCCTTCGTCTGCAGGTGGCCTGCCACCGCCGCCACCGCGCTGTTGCCGATCAGCCCGCCGATCATGCTGCCGATGCCGGCGATCGGCGAATCGTTGATCACGATCTGCGGTTCCATGTAGTAATCGGCCGCGACACGCTGACCCTTCTGCTGCTTCGAACCCGCACGGTATTCGCCCGAGCTGCGTTGCAGCTGCGTGATGCGCGACAGGCGCGCGTCGCTCTTCTGGTTGCCGATCGACGTGATCACGAAGCAGTTCGACTGCTGGACTGCCAGGCGCAACAGCGGGTCGATGCTCGTCACCTTGGTCGCGCTGCCGAACGGGCCCCACCAGTCGGCGTTGCGGCCGTCGTCGACGGCGATCGTGCCGAGCGGCGATGCGCAGCGCTGCAGTTGCGAATCCGCGCCGGCGCTCGCGCCGCCCGCGGCAGCGCCCGTGACGCCGGCGTTCTGGCCGCCGGGCGTCACCATGCCGCCGCAGCCGGCGACGGACGCGCAAAGCGCTGCAACCAGCGCACCTTGAGTGAGACGTTGGGAAAGGATGGTCTTCATGTCGTTGTCGCTCGATAGAGTCGTTGTTCGGCTTATGTGTTCGTGCGAACTTCGATAAGCCCCCCGGCGTGGCGCGCGATGGTGGTCTCCCCGCAGCCGCCCCCGTTGCTTTCGGTCCGGTCAGTAGTACCAGTACGTCTGATGCCAGACGCCGTAGTACGGATAGCCCGAGTACCAGTAGCCGTAATAGACGTCACGCCATTGCGTGCGCCATTTCCAGTCTTCTTCGTCTTCCTTCTTCGCCTTGCGGGCGAGCTCGAGCAGCTTTTTCGATTCCTTGTCGCCGCGGCCCGCGGCGATCGACAGCCACTTGTCCGCTTCGCGCGGATCGGAGCCCATCTCCTCGAGGCCGAACAGGTAGAAACTGCCGAGCGCCTTCTGCGCGTTCAGGTCGCCGCGCTCGGCGGCATCGCGCATCCACTTGAGAGCCTGGTAGCTGTCCTGCCGCACGCCATCGCCGCGGAAATAGCGCAGGCCGAGGTCGTAGGCGGCCTTCGGCTGGGTCTTCGCGGCCTGCTTCAGCGAAACGATGCGCGGATCTTCGCGATCGTCGGAATCGTCCCTTTTTTGATAGGAGACCTGATCTTTAGGGCGATCAAAACACCCGGTGTCGTCGCAGATCCGTACCGTGTTGCCGGTGACGGACGGATCATGCGCGCACGCGGCCAACAGCAGCAGCCCCGGTGCCAGTAAACGGCGAACCATTTTTACTTTCCCCACGTTTTATTTGCGCCGCACTGCTTCGCGCGATCTCACCCCCGCGAGCGCGCACCCGGCTTGCGCGCGGCCCGGTGAACACATCTTCACCCACACCAGCGCACCGCCAAGGCTCTCTCAGGTTCTCTTTTCGGTTTGCCACATCACTGCAACGTCTGACGCCGACAAAGGCAGGGCAGGCAGATGTCGCCGCCCACGGCCTTTGCTCGATTCCGCCGCCGTGCCGATACCGCGCTATCCGGCGGAAAAGGCTCGGCCCATGTTTCGGCTTTCGGCAGCGGAAAATATCGATCCTTATTTTCTCGGATCAAATGATACATATCGGTCTATCTAATAGTCAAGGCGACTTACACGTCCGGATTTCGGCCCAACGGTGGGGGAGCCGGCCCTTCACACGTCGGGCCGAGCGCACAGAGGCAGCTGATTCGGCGATGCTAGAATAATCCGTCTACATGGAATGAAACCTCGAGGAGGAGGGCACGGTCGTGAGAGCCAACAAACGCCAGGTGGTGGTAGACAAAGCTACCGAACTGTTCTCCCGGCACGGTTTTCATCCGGTCGGCGTCGACTGGATCATCGACGATTCCGGCGTTGCGCGAATGACGCTCTACCGGCATTTTCCGAGCAAGGACGAACTCATTCGCGAAGTGCTGGTTCAGCGCTACGACCTGATCATCGGCAGCATCGAAGCGCAACTGCGGGACGTTCGCGATCCGGTCGAGCGAGTCAAGACGATCTTCGACTGGTACGAAGCCTGGTTCAATACGCCGGAGTTTGCCGGCTGCCTGTTCGAGCGCGCGTTGGCCGAATTCGGAACCGCGTACGCACCGATCTCCGACGTCGCGATCCGCTACCGCCGCAAAATGGTCGAATGGATCGCCGAATTGCTCGCGCCGCTCGTGTTGCCCGAAACGGCACAACGGCTGGCCGGCGTCTACATGATGCTGCTGGATGGCGCGACGGTCGACGCGCGGGCGTTCAACGATTCCGCATCCGCCGGGCGCGCATGGCACGCCGCGAAGGCCCTGCTTGAACAGGCGATGAGCGCCGCGAATCGGCCGGCAACAGACACCGATCGCGCGACGGAGCGTGCATAGCGGGCCAGCCTGATACGCCGCCGCCAGATCGCCTGATCCTCGGGGGCGGCGGCTTTCGTCAAGCCGGGTACCGCCCTCGGGTTGCGCGCGGTTTCAGTCGTTCCCCTGCTCGAGCACGTTCTGCGTGAGCGTGACCGACGGAATCGTCGGCTTGAGCAACGCGCGACGCGCGCGGCTGCTCAGCCACTTCCAGCCGGCCACGAGCAGCAGTGCGACCAGCGGGATCGACGCGATCGTCCACGTCCCGTTCGGGTAGTCGAATGCCATCAGGACCAGCACACCGAGCAGGAACAGCAGCGTGAGCCATGATGTGACGGGCGCGCCCGGCATCCTGAACGACACGTCTTCCACCTCGCCGCGCCTCACCGCGGCACGAAACTTCATCTGGCACACGACGATGAAGCCCCACGTGCTGATGATGCCGAGCGACGCGATGTTCAGCACGATCTCGAACACGCTCGACGGCACGAGATAGTTGAGCAGCACGCCGACCACGTAGATCGCGACCGTCACGAGAATGCCCGCGTACGGCACGGATTGCGCGCTCATCCGCGACAGGAAGGCGGGGGCCGAGCCGCCCATCGACAGCGAACGCAACACGCGCCCGGTCGAATAGAGGCCCGAGTTGAGGCTCGACAGCGCCGCCGTCAGCACCACCAGGTTCATCACCGAACCGATGCCCGGCACGCCGAGCGCGCCGAAGAACGTGACGAACGGGCTCTGGCCCGCCTTGTACGCGCTCCACGGCAGCAGGCAAACCAGCAGAACGACCGACGCGACGTAGAAGATCGCGATTCGCCAGATTACGTTGTTGATCGCGCGCGGCAGCACCTTGCGCGCGTCCTTGCACTCGCCGGCGGCCGTGCCGACCAGTTCGACGCCCGCGAACGCGAACACCACGCCCTGCACCAGCACCAGCGCGGGCATCAGTCCGTGCGGAAAGAACCCGCCGTTGTCGGTGATCAGATGCATGCCCGTGTCATGGCCGGCGACCGGCACGCCCGTGCCGAGGATCAGCGAACCGATCGCGAGAAACAACACGATCGCGGCGACCTTGATCAGCGCGAACCAGAACTCCATCTCGGCGAACCACTTCACGCCGATCAGGTTCATCGTCGCGACGATGCAGAGCGCGACGAGCGCGAAAATCCACTGCGGCACACCCGCGAACGGCGCCCAGTAATGCATGTAGAGCGCGACGGCGGTGATGTCGACGATGCCGGTCATCGCCCAGTTCAGGAAGTACATCCAGCCTGCGACAAACGATGCCTTCTCGCCCAGGAATTCGCGTGCGTACGACACGAAGCTGCCGCTGCTGGGACGATGCATCACGAGTTCGCCGAGCGCGCGCAGGATCAGGAACGAGAACGCGCCGCACACCAGATAGACGATCGCGAGCGACGGCCCGGCGGCCTGCAGCCGGGCGCCGGCCCCGAGAAACAGCCCCGTGCCGATTGCCCCGCCGATCGCGATCATCTGCACCTGTCGATTGCCGAGGGTCTTGTGATAGCCGGCTTCGTGCGATTCGAGCCAGCTGCGTTTGTCGGTTTCGCCGGTTGTCGACGGTTCGGGAATCGATGCCATGACTGTATCCTCGCGCGCGGATGTGATTGGAATCATCCCGATCGCGAGACGATCGGGAGCCACCGATACCGAAGGACCCGGGCGCGAAATCAAGCGCACCCGTCCTGATTGCGGTTCGCCGATCGTGGCGAAGGGCACGGTACCTCGCGAACGTATTCAGCCGTAATTCCGGTCACAAACAGAATGCAAATTTCGACTGAACCTGTTCGAATCCGCGCATATGGGCCTCGGTGACGACGCTGCAAAGCGAACACGCCGGCGTCCGAATCCCCCGGATGTACCAGTCAGGTAATTTGGTGCGCCGGCGCGCACTGCGGGGGCAGGCGCCGCCGCGTGCGCCGATTCGTGCACCGAAATGAGGAATCCGGTTCACCGGAATTTCCGTATCGTGCCGGTGCGGCAAGCATTTCACGGCGATGGCCCGGTTTTTGCTGGAGGTGTCCGGCCGCGCAACGGTTGCGCGCTGCCCGACGACATACCAGACAAGGAAGATTCACCGTGAGCCCGACGACTCGACCGTTCCCCCGACGCACCTGGCTGGCTGCGTTGATCGCAGCCCCCGTGATGGCGCTGTTCGCTGCCGCGCCGGCGTATGCCGATGCGCTCGACACCATCGCGAAAAGCGGCGCGCTGCGCGTCGCGGTGCCTGAAGACTATCCGCCGTTCGGCTCGGTCGGCACGGACATGCAGCCGCAGGGTTACGACATCGACATGGCCGAGCTGCTCGCCAAGTCGCTCGGCGTGAAGCTGAAACTGGTGCCCGTGAACAGCGCGAACCGGATTCCGTATCTGACGACCAACAAGGTCGACATGGTGATCTCGTCGCTCGGCAAGACGCCGGAACGCGAGAAGGTCATCGACTTCTCGACCGCGTATGCGCCGTATTTCCAGGGTGTGTTCGGCCCGGCGGACGTGAAGGTGGGCGCGCCCGCCGATCTGACCGGCAAGACGGTCGGCGCCACGCGCGGCGCGCTCGAGGAGATCGCGCTGTCGCAGCTCGCACCGAATGCGACGATCAAGCGCTTCGAGGACAACAACGCGACGATCCAGGCGTTCCTGTCGGGGCAAGTGCAGCTGATCGCCGCCGGCAACATCGTCGCGGCGGCGATTCTCGCGAAGAATCCGCCGCGTCGGCCCGAGGTCAAGTTCGTGATCAAGAATTCGCCGTGCTTCGTCGGCGTCAACAAGAACGAACCGCGCCTGCTCGCGAAGATCGACGATGCGATCGCGCATGCGAAGCAGGACGGCACGCTGGGCGCGATGTCGAAGAAGTGGCTCGGCCAGCCGTTGCCGGCCGGCCTGTGACGGATCGCCGTGTCGTCTGATACATCGCCGCGGCCGGCTCCGCCGGCGCGGCGGGTGTCGTTGTCCGAACCCGAATTCATTCAATCGTCATGAGCTATCAGCTTCAATTCGGCGAGCTCGCCGAATACGCCGGCGTGTTCGCGAGCGGCGCGGCGATCACGCTTGCGCTGACCGCGGTCGCGACCGTGCTCGGCGTGGCGATCGGCGTGCTCGGCGCGGCCGCGTACAGCGCCGACGCGCCCGTGGCCGTGCGGCTGCGCCCGCTGATCGGCGCGTACGTCGAGGCGATCCGCAATACGCCGTTCGTCGTCCAGCTGTTCTTCATCTTCTTCGGATTGCCCGCGCTCGGCGTGCACATCGACGAATACACGGCCGCGATTCTCGCGATGACGCTCAATCTCGGCGCGTATTCGGTCGAGATCGTGCGCGCGGGCGTCGCCGCCGTCCCGAACGGGCATCTGGAGGCAGCATCCGCGCTCGCGATGTCGCGCGCGCAGATGCTGCGCCACGTCGTGCTGCCGCAGGCGCTCGCCAAGGTGTTTCCCGCGCTCTCGAGCCAGATCGTGATCACGATGCTCGGTTCGGCGGTCGTGTCACAGATCTCGGTGGCCGATCTGACCTACGCGGCGGGCTACATCCAGTCGCGCAACTTCCGCGCATTCGAGACGTATTTCGTCATCACGCTCGCGTATCTGGCGATGGCGCTGCTGCTGCGTGGCGCGCTCGGCACGATGGGGCGCCGCCTGTTCTCCCGCCGCGTGCGAGGTGCGCGATGACCGATTTCACCTTCGGGCAGATTCTCGCGAACCTGCTGCTGGCCGCGCGCTGGACGATCGTGCTGTCGATCGTGTCGTTCGTGTCCGGCGGCCTCGTCGGCCTCGGGCTGCTCGTGATGCGCGTGTCGAGTTCGACAGTGCTGCGCGGCATCGCGAAGCTGTACATCGAAGTGTTTCAGGGCACGCCGTTGCTGATGCAACTATTCATCGTGTTCTTCGGCTTGCCGCTCGTCGGGCTCGACGTGCCGCCCTGGGTCGCGGCCACGGCAGGGCTCACGTTCTTCACCAGCGCGTATCTCGCGGAAATCTGGCGCGGGTGCGTCGAGGCCGTGCCGAAAGGGCAGTGGGAGGCGTCGTCGAGCCTGGCCATGAGCTACGTCGAGCAGTTGCGTCACGTGATCCTCCCGCAGGCCGCCCGCATCGCGATCGCGCCGACGGTCGGCTTCGGCGTGCAGGCCGTGAAGGACACGGCATTGGTATCGATCATCGGCTTCACCGAGCTGACGAAGGTCGGCATCGCGATCTCGAACGCGACGTTCCGCCCGTTCGTCGTGTACGGCCTCGTCGCGCTGATCTATTTCGCGCTTTGTTATCCGCTTACCCGTTATGCGCGCACGTTGCAAAGGAGATGGCATGCCGCTCGTTGAAACCCGTGGTCTCGAAAAGAACTTCGGCACCCATCATGTGCTCAAGGGCATCGATTTTTCCGTCGAGCGCGGGCAGGTCGTATCGATCATCGGCCGCAGCGGTTCGGGCAAGAGCACGCTGCTGCGCACGCTCAACGGGCTCGAGAGCATCGACGCGGGCACGATCTCGATCGACGGCGAACGCGTCGATGCCCGGCACGCGGACCTGCGTGCGCTGCGGCTCAAGGTCGGGATGGTGTTTCAGCAGTACAACCTGTTTCCGCATCTGAGCGCCGGGCAAAACGTGATGCTCGCGCAGTCGGTCGTGAAGAACACGCATCGCCAGCAGGCGCGCGCGATCGCGGAGCTGATGCTCGAACGCGTCGGCCTCGGCGACAAGTTCGACGCGTTCCCGGAGCAGTTGTCGGGTGGCCAGCAGCAGCGCGTCGCGATCGCGCGTGCGCTCGCGATGAAGCCGAGCGTGCTGCTGTGCGACGAAATCACGTCCGCGCTCGATCCCGAGCTTGTCGGCGAGGTGCTGGGCGTCGTCGAGCAGCTCGCGCGCGAGGACATGACGCTGATCATGGTCACGCACGAGATGAACTTCGCGCGTGCGGTGAGCGACAGGATCGTCTTCATGCACCAGGGCAGGGTGTGGGAGAGCGGGACGGCCGAAGACATCTTCGAGCGGCCGCAGACGGTGCAGTTGACGCGGTTTCTGGGCAGCGTCCGGAACACGGAAGCCGTGGCGCGCTGATCGGCCATGCCTGCGCGGTGCTGACATCGTCGCACGGATCGCCGACAATCCGGCGTGTGCGCCGCGCCCGCGCGCGCCGAGCCGCCCGAGAGAGTCCTCCATGTCCGGAATATCCATCAGGCCCGCCAACCTCGACGATGCGCAGGCGATCGCCGATTTTCACGTCAAGGTCTGGCGGCATACCTATCGCGATCTCGCGCCGGCGCACGCGCATGCCGTCCTCGACGAGCAGTATCGCGGCGGAAAATGGCGGGAGAAGCTGGCGACGAACGCACGCGATCAGCTGGTGCTCGTGGCGCAAACCGATGGCACGATCGTCGGCATCGGAGCGGCCGGCGCGCCGTCGGAACCGATTTTCGGCGGCCGTGGCGAAATCAAGTTCCTGTATGTCGATCCCGACTTCAAGCGTCGCGGCATCGGCCGCATGCTGCTTGCGCAACTCGCGGCGCATCTGCAAGCGTTGCGGTATCCGGGCGCCGCGTTGAGCGTGGTCAAGGGAAACGCGGCCGCGATCGCGTTTTACGAGGCGTTGAACGGCCGGTTCGCGGGCGAGTACGTCGATGCGGGGCCGATCTGGCGATCGCGGAACATCGTCATGGTGTGGGACGACTTCGCGAGTCTCGTTGCCTGATGTCCGGTGCGCGTCACGCGAGGCGCGCGCGCAGCCACGACGTGAACGCGGTCACGAGCGGCGTTTCGGTCAGCTCGTGACGCGTGACGAGATAGTACGCGTGACGTGACGGCACCGTTTCGCTGAACGGCCGCACGAGCGTGCCGTCGATCAGGTCGTCGCGCACCGACAGGCTGTCGCCGAGCGCGACGCCCTGGCCGTGCACCGCGGCTTCGACACCGATGTGCGCGTTGCCGATCTCGAGGATGCGGATGCCCGGCAGCCGGTCGGCCTTCGCTTCGGCCAGCCAGCGCATCCACGAGCCCGCGTGCTCGCAGAACAGCGTGCGCCCCGCGAGATCCTGCACCTTGCGGATCGCATCGCGCCCGTTCATCAGCGCGGGGCTCACGACCGGAAACAGCGCCGGATGCTCGAGCAGCTCGACGTGCCGGTTGCGCCAGTTGCCTTCCCCGTAGCGGATGCAGACATCGACATCCGGCGAATGGATTTCGCGCTCGTCGTTCGACGGAATCACCTTCAGATGGATGCCCGGATAGCGCTCGAGAAAATCGCCGATATGCCGGGCGAGCCAGCGCGACGTCAGCGACAACGGCGTCGACACGACGAGATCGCCGACGGCGGCCGGCGAATCGAGCCTGACGGTGGCGTTCGCGATGATGTCGAACGCGGTGCCGATCGGTTCCAGCAGCGCTTCGCCCTCGGGCGTCAGCTTCACGCGCGCCTTTGATCTGACGAATAGCGCGACGCCGAGCGTGCTTTCGAGAATCCGGATCTGGTGGCTCACCGCGCTCGCGGTCACGTGCAGTTCGTCGGCGGCGGCCGACACGCTGCCGCGCCGGGCGGCGGCCTCGAACGCGCGAAGCGGGTTCAACGGGGGGAGGCGGTTGCGCATCGGCGGGGGTGTCGGCAGCGACGGTGCTGAGAAAAATTTCATTTAAGCGGATTCAATTTCTCGCTACAACAAAAAAAATTGAATGCCTACAGTGGGGGCACTCCAACCGAGACAAGGTCGACCGCAATGAGCCTTACCGAACCGATCGAGCGCCTGTGGGGCGGTCGCTTCCAGTCCGAACCGTCCGACGCGCTGCAGAACCTGTCGCGCTCCGATCCGAGTTTCTACCGACTCGTCCCGTACGACCTGGCAGGCTCCCGCGCGCATGCACGCGAGTTGAACCGCGCCGGCATCGTGAACGACGACGAGCTCGCGCAGCTGCTGGCCGCGATGGACGGCATCGCACGCGACTACGCGGCCGGCGCGATCGCGCCGTCGCTCGCCGACGAGGATGTGCACACGTTCCTCGAACGCGTGCTCACGCAGCGGCTGCCGGCGCTCGGCGGCAAGCTGCGCGCGGGGCGCTCGCGCAACGACCAGGCGGCGAACGACCTGCGCCTGTATCTGCGCGACAAGGCGCGCCAGCTCGTGCGCGGCGTGCTCGACCTGCAGGATGCGCTGATCAGCCAGGCCAGCCGGCACATCGACACGGTCACCGCCGGCTTCACCCACTTGCAGCCCGCGCAGCCGATCGTGTTCGGCCATCAGTTGCTCGCGCATGCGCAGTCGCTGTATCGCGACGCCGACCGCCTGGTCGACTGGGACCGCCGCACCGCACGCTCGCCGCTCGGCGCGGCCGCGCTGGCCGGCTCGGCGATCTGCGTGCGGCCCGATCTTTCCGCGCGGGAGCTCGGTTACGACGCGCCGTGCGAGAACTCGATCGACGCGGTGGCCGCGCGCGATCACGTCGCCGAATTCGCGTTCGTCACGAGCATGCTGGCGGTGGATCTGTCTCGCCTGTCGGAAGAAGTGATCCTGTGGACGTCGCGGCAATTCCGCTGGGTGGAACTCGACGACGGCTACGCGACGGGCAGCTCGATCATGCCGCAGAAGAAGAACCCGGACATCGCGGAACTCACGCGCGGCAAGGCGGGGCGCCTGATCGGCAACCTGACGGGCCTGCTCGCTACGCTCAAGTCGCTGCCGCTCGCGTACAACCGCGATCTCGCGGAAGACAAGATCGCCGCGTTCGATTCGATCGACACGCTCGAACTCGTGCTGCCGGCGATGGCGGGAATGATCCGCACGATGCGCGTGAACGTCGACGAGATGCGCCGCCAGGCGCCGCTCGGCTTTACGCTCGCGACCGAGGTCGCCGACTGGCTGGCGCTGTCGGGCGTGCCGTTCAGCGAGGCGCACGAGATCACCGGCGCGCTCGTGCGCGCGTGCGAACGCGACGGCATCGAGCTCGCGGATGCCAGCGCGGAGCAGTTGCAGGCCGTCGACCCGCGCCTCGCGCCGGCGGTGCGCGCGCATCTGACGCTCGACGCGGCCGTCGCCGCGCGCGGCGGCGCCGGCGGCACGTCGCCCACGCGGGTGCGCGAGCAGATCGGCCGCCTGAGCATCGCGATCGAACGCCAGGCCGCGTGGGCGGCCGACTACCGGGGGCCGTCATGCTGAGCGCATCCGATTCGCACCGTCTCGACGGCGCACCGGCCGCGGCCGTCGCCGCGGACGACACCGCCGCACTCGTGCGCGTGCGCCGGCGTTACTGGGGCCGCTATGTCGCGTCGATCGCGATCATCGCTGCGCTCGCCTACGTGGCGCTCGCGTTCGCGCGCGGGCAGATCGAATGGCGCGTCGTCGGCCAGTTCCTGACCGCGCGGTCGATTCTCACCGGCCTCGGCAACACGATCGTGATGACCGTCCTCGCGATGACGCTCGGCATCGTGCTCGGGGTCGTCACCGCGGTGATGCGGCTGTCGTCGAACCCGGTGCTCGGCGCGATCGCGCAGGGCTACATCTGGCTGTTCCGCGGCACGCCGGTGATTCTCCAGCTGCTGTTGTGGTTCAACCTCGCGCTGGTGTTTCCGACGCTCGGCATTCCCGGAATCGCCGAGTTCCGGACCGTCGACGTGATGACGCCGTTCCTCGCGGCGGTGCTCGGGCTCGGCATCAACCAGGGCGCGTATACGTCGGAAGTCGTGCGAGCGGGGCTGCTGTCGGTCGACACCGGCCAGTACGAGGCCGCGAAATCGATCGGCATGGCGCGCCTGCAGGCACTGCGCCGGATCATCCTGCCGCAGGCGATGCGCGTGATCGTGCCGCCGATCGGCAACGAGCTGATCGGCATGGTCAAGCTGACGTCGCTCGCGAGCGTCGTGCAATACGCGGAGATGCTGCACAACGCGCAGAACATCTATTACGCGAATGCGCGCGTGATCGAGCTGCTGATCGTCGCGGGCATCTGGTATCTCGCGGTCGTCACCGTGCTGTCGTTCGCGCAGGCTCGCGTCGAACGGCGCTTCGCACGCGGCGCGGGCCGCGCGGCGGGCCGCAAATGAGCGGCGCGACTCACAATCGTAAGGAGAACGTCATGACGAACGCAGTCGTTCGCGCGGTCGACGTGCGCAAGGCGTACGGCGATTTCCAGGCGCTGCACGGCATCACGCTCGACGTCGCGCAGGGCGAAGTGCTGTGCATCATCGGGCCATCCGGCTCGGGCAAGAGCACGTTCCTGCGCTGCATCAACCAGCTCGAGACGATCAGCGCGGGTGCGCTGTGGGTCAACGGCGAGCTGGCCGGTTACCGGCGCACGGGCAACCGGCTCCACGAGCTGTCGGAGCGTCAGGTCGCGCGCCAGCGGCTCGCGACGAGCATGGTGTTCCAGCGCTTCAACCTGTTCCCGCACAAGACCGCGCTCGAAAACGTGATCGAGGGGCCCGTGCAGGTGCTCAAGCGCCGCCGTGCGCAAGCGGAAGAGGAGGCCCGCGCGCTGCTCGCGCGCGTCGGCCTTGCGCACAAGTGCGACGCGTTTCCGGTCGAGCTGTCGGGCGGTCAGCAGCAGCGCGTCGCGATCGCGCGGGCGCTCGCGATGCATCCGCAACTGATCCTGTTCGACGAACCGACGTCGGCGCTGGACCCGGAGCTCGTCGGCGAAGTGCTGGCCGTGATGCGCGATCTCGCGAAGAGCGGAATGACGATGATCGTCGTCACGCACGAGCTCGGCTTCGCGCGCGAGGTCGCCGATCGCGTCGTGTTCATGGACGGCGGCCGGATCGTCGAAAGCGGGCCGCCCGACCAGGTGCTCTCCGCACCGACGCATGCGCGCACCCGCGACTTCATCTCGGCCGTGATTGCCTGAGCGGATCGCGCCTCCGACGAGACGTCCAACGCAGCACCGCGGTACCCCTTACACCACCACGACAAGGCGACACCCCCATGAAAGCATCCGTCCTGACCCGCACGCTGGCCGCTGTCGCATTCGGCGCGCTTGCACTTCACGCCTCCTTCGCGCTCGCGCAGGCCGCGAACGTCAAGCGCACGCTGAACGTCGCGATCGTGCCGAACTATCCGCCGTTCGAATACAAGGACCCGGCGACCGACAAGCTCGCGGGCTTCGACGTCGACCTCGGCGAGGCGCTCGCCGCGAAGATGGGCGTGAAGCTGAACTGGGTCGAGACGAGCTTCGACCAGATGATGAGCGCGGTCGCGACGCAGCGCGTCGACATGATCCTGTCCGGCATGACCGACCTGCCGACGCGCCGCGACGCCGTGACGTTCGTCGACTACATCGAGACGGGGCCGCAGTTCTACGTGCTGAAGACGCGCGCGGGCGAGTTCGCGCAGATGGGCGCGCTGTGCGGCAAGCGCGTCGGGTCGAGCCGGCGCACGTCGTTCCCGGACAACACGACCGCGTGGAGCGCGGAGAACTGCGTGAAGGCCGGCAAGCCGGCGATCGTGGTGGTCGGCACCGACGGCTCGTCGGATGCGCGCATGCAGCTGCGCCAGAACCGCATCGACGCGGCCGTGCAGGGCGGCGAGACGCTGCCGTACCAGAACAGCCTCGAGCAGAACGCCTACGCGCCGGTCGGCAAGCCGTTCCTGTCGCAATACACGGGCATCGGCGTCGCGAAGAGCAACACCGCGCTGAGCAGCGCGCTGACGACGGCGCTCAACCAGATGATCGCGGACGGGTCGTATCACAAGCTGCTCGCGAAATGGGGGTTGCAGGAGCACGCGGTGGCGAAGGCGATGGTCAACGGCACGCACTGAGCGCGCGATGATGGCCCTGGCTCCCCGCTGGCCGGACGCGAAGCGCGCGTGCGTCGCGCTCGCGTTCGATCTCGACGGCCCGACCGGCGACGCGATGCTGAACGGGTCGATCTGGCGCAACCCCGCGTATTTCACGCTCGGCAGCTACGGGCCATGGCGCGCGCTCGGCCGGCTGCTCGACGTGCTCGCGTCGTTCGACCTGCCCGCGACGTTCTTCGTGCCCGCGTGGGTTGCGCGGACCTGGCCCGCGCAATGCGCGGCGATCGTCGAGCGCGGACACGAGATCGGTTATCACGGCTACCGGCACGAAGCGTTCTGGACGCTCGAACCCGAACGGCAGCGCGAGATCATGGCGCAGTCGGCCGAAGTGCTCTACCGCACGCTCGGTGTGCGGCCGGTCGGCTTCCGCACGCCGTCCGGCGACTGGAGCGCGGCGACCGTGAGCGTGCTGCGCGAAGCCGGCGTGCGCTATTCGAGTTCGATGCGCGGCGACGATCGTCCCTATCTGCTGCCCGGCGCCGACGGCGAGCCGTCACTTGTCGAGATTCCCGGCCGCTGGGAGACCGACGATTACGCGTCGCTCGCGTATCACCGCAATCCCGACTATCCGGCCGGGCTCGACCGGATCGCCGGCTACGATGCGACGCTCGACAACTGGACGCGCGAATTCGACGGCATATACCGCGAAGGGATGTGCCTGACGACGCTGCTGCATCCGAAAGTCTGCGGCAAACCCGGTCGCCTCGCACTGCTCGAAGCGTGGTTCGAACACATGTGCGCGCGGGACGGCGTCTGGTTCGCGCGCTGTCGCGAAGTGGCCGACTGGTGGCTCGCGCAGCACGCGCACAACACGCAACCGACGCAACGGAGCAGCCCGTGACGACACTTCCAGCCTGGCCGGACGGCGCGCGCTGCGCGGTCGCGATCACGGTCGACTTCAACGACATACACGGTATCCAGACACGCGAGCCGCGCATCGTCGGCCGCGAGAAATCGCTGTCTGTGTGGCGTTACGGCGCGATGCGCGGCGTCGACCGGCTGCTCGATGCGTTCGATGCGTCCGGTGTGCCCGCAAGCTGGTTCGTCCCGGGCATCGTCGCCGAAACGCATGCGGACGCCGTACGCGAAATCGCCGCTGCCGGCCATGAACTCGGCGTGAGCGGCTATCGCTGCGAAGACTTCGACGCGCTGCCGCTCGCCGCGCAGATCGACGCGTGCCGCACCGGGCGCGCGGCGCTTGCGGACACGATCGGCCGCGACGTGGAAGGTTTTCGCTCGTTCACCGGCAACTGGGCCGAGGGCTTCGCAGACTGGCTCGTCGCGGCAGGCTTCACGTGGTCGTCGTCGTGGCGCGGAGACGATCTGCCGTACGTGCATCCGCGCGGCGACGACCGCGCGGACGGCGCGCGGCTCGTCGAGCTGCCGCTGCACTACGAGCTCGAGGACGAGCCGTACTTCGAGTTCAACCTGTCGCCGCCGGTGCCGGCCGGCCAGCCGCGCATCGCGGCGTACCGTGACGTACTCGACAACTGGCGGCGAGACGTCGACGCGTTTCGCCGCTTCGGGCTGTGCTGCGTGCTGCGCCTGCATCCCGAGATCATCGGCACTGCGGGGCGCATCGACTTGCTGCGCGCGTTGCTCGCTCATCTGCGCGACGCGGGCGACGTATGGTTCGCGACCGGGCGCGACATCGCGCGCTGGTGGCGTGCCCGGATGCCCGTCAACCCGCCGGGCCATCCGGTCGACGTGTTCGCGCGTTGTCTAACGGACGAATCGGCGCGATGAAGACGGGGACGCAAACCCGCGCCACGCGGCTCGCGGCGTTAGTCGCGCAGACGGCCGCCGATGCGTTGCCGGACGACGTCGTCGCGAAGGCCAAGCGTCATGTGCTCGACACGTTCGGCGCGGCGCTGGCGGGTACGTTCGCGGCCGAGACGCGCAGTGCGCGGGCGCTGACCGGCACGGTCGAGCGTGGCGGCACAACGCTGTGGGGTACACGACGGGCCGCGGGCGCGCGCGATGCGGCGTTCGTGAACGGAATCGCCGCGCACGCGCTCGAACTCGACGATTCCGGCGGCTGCGATCATTCGGGCGCGGTCGTGATGCCGGCCGTGCTCGCCGCGCTGTCGTGTGCGCAACGCCCGGTGACCGGCCGGGAATGCGTGGCCGCGATCGTGCTCGGCTACGACGTCGGCCGGCGCGTGCTCGAAGCGGCCGGCGGCTACGCGGCGCACAACGGGGCCGGCTGGCACTCGACGCTCAGTTGCGGCGTGTTCGGCGCGGCGGCGGCAAGCGCACGCGTGCTCGGGCTCGACGCCGCGCGCACGCGCGACGCGCTCGGTCATGCGGCGAGTTTCTCCGGTGGCTTGTGGGGCTTCATCCATGACGGATCGCAGACGAAGCGGCTGCATGCCGGCCGCGCGGCGGAAGGGGGCGTGCTCGCGGCGCTGCTGGCACGCGAAGGCGTGAGCGGCCCGGCCAGTGTGTTCGACGACGTCTGGGGCGGCTTCTTCAACACGTTCGCAGCGCAATCGCATGCGCCCGACGCATTGACCGACGGCCTCGGCGTGCACTGGAAACTGATGCGCTGCTCGATCAAGCCGCACGCGTCGTGCCGCAGCGCGCACGCGGCGGTCGACGCGGCGCTGCAGCTTGCCGAAGGTCGCACGTTCGAGGCCGGCGAAATCGAGCGGGTGGTCGTGCGGACGAGCGCATTCGTGGCCCGGATGTGCGGCGGCCGCGACCTGTCGACACTGTCGTCGTCGCAGATGAGCCTGCCGTACGCGGTTGCGGCCGCGCTTGCGTTCGGCGACACGGGGATCGGTGCCTATCGCGACGACAGGCGCACGGACTCGCGCGTCACGGCGCTGCTCGCGCGCATCGCGATCGAGGTCGATCCGGCGCTCGGCGATCTCGACGAGCCGACCGTGATCCTGCATCGCACGGACGGGCGGCGGGAATCGCGTCACGTGCCGATCGCGCTCGGCGATCCGCGCAATCCGCTGTCCGATGCGGCGCTGCTGGCGAAGTTTCGGGCACTGGCGGGCATCGCGCTCGCCCCGGCGCAGGCCGATGCGTTGAGCGACGCATGCCTGTCGCTGGAGCGGTTGTCGGACGCGCGGGTGTTGAACGCGTTGCTCGCGGCCGATGACGGCGATTCACCTAACACGCCGAAATTCCGCCCATAACTCGCCGTTTCCGGAAACGTTCCTTGTCGGTTCCGCACTAATTCACGCGCCGCTCCGGTCGTTATCGAGGCATCGGTCTCGCACGTGCCGCCTTCGATCGGCTGGACACGCATGCGTCGCATGCAACGGTTTCGTGCTCAACGCTTCCCTCATCATGATCAGGAATTTCAGCATTCGCGTCCGGCTGGCGCTGGCGATGGGTTTTCTCGGCGTGCTGCTCGTCATCGGCGGCATCATCGGCGTGATTGGCGTGGCGATAAGCAACGACGATGTGAAGACGCTGTATTCCGACCGGCTCGCATCGTCGGAGGCGCTTGGGCAGGCGAATGTCGCGCTGTCGAGAACCCGTCTATGGCTGTATCGCATCGCGCTCGATCCGGACAGCCCCGACGTGCCGCAGGAAACCGCGACATCCCGTGAACTGCTCGCCGCGTCGAAAAAGGCGTGGGACGCGTATCGCGCGTTGCGGCTCTCCGGCCCCGAAGAAGCGCGCCGCGCGGCCGACGCGAACACGAAGTTCAACGCGCTCGTCGAGAACGGCCTCGAACCGATGTTCGGCGCCATTGCCGCGCACGATCCCGCGAAAATCCCCGACGTCTGGCGGCACATACCGCCGTCGCTGTTCATCGACGTCTCCGACGCGATGGACGCGCTCGGCCGAATCCAGATCACGGCCTCGCGGGTGACGTTCGATGCCGCGCAGGCTCGTTTCCACTGGTTCGTCGGCATCGCGATCGCCGGCATCCTGGTCGCGCTCGGCGCAGCCGTACTCACGTGGTGGTCGCTTCAGCGCGCGATCGGTGCGCCGCTTGCGCACGCACTCGACCATTTCAGCGCGATTGCCGGCGGCGACCTGACGACGCGGATCGACGTCGATTCGACCGACGAGATGGGGCAACTGATGACCGGCCTGCGGGCCATGCAAGGCAAGCTGCTGCAAACGATTCGCGTGGTGCGGGAAGGTTCGCACTCCATCGAGACGGCCGCGCACGAGATCACGGCCGGCAACATGGACCTGTCGCAACGGACAGAAGAGCAGGCCGCGTCGCTGGAGGAAACGGCCGCCTCGATGGAGCAACTGACTTCGACGGTGCGCCAGAATGCCGAGAACGCGAAGCAGGCGAATCAGGTGGTGCACGACGCGGCGTTGCTGACCGAAGAGGGCAATCAGGCGGCGCAGGAAGTCGTCAGCACGATGCGCGGTTTGTCGGAAGCGTCGGGCAAGATCGCCGAAATCATCTCCGTCATCGAAGGTATCGCATTCCAGACCAACATCCTGTCGTTGAATGCGGCCGTTGAAGCTGCGCGAGCGGGCGAGCAGGGACGCGGATTCGCGGTCGTCGCAGGCGAAGTGCGATCGCTCGCGCAACGCAGCGCCACGGCGTCCCGGGAGATCAAGGAACTCATCACGGATTCGCTGAGACGCGTCGAGACCGGTGCGCGACAGGTCGATCGCGCGACCGGGACGATGTCGGAGATCCTGACGTCGGTGCAACGCGTGCACGTGCTGATGGGCGAGATTGCCGCCGCGTCCGACGAGCAGTCCAGAGGCATCGAACAGGTGAATCAGGCGGTGACGCAAATGGATCAGGTGACGCAGCAGAACGCGGCGCTGGTTCAGCAGGCGTCAGCGGCCGCGCTGTCGCTGAGGGAGCAGGCGGGGCAGTTGGAGGCGACCGTCTCGGTCTTTCGGATCGGTGCCACGCAGGCTGTTGCGTAAACCCGGGCGACCGGTTACCTGAGGCAGCCTATAATCGTTACCAGCTTGTCCAGGAAATCGCGGTTACCAGGGTGAGGGGTGTCCAAATGGGACAGTGCCGTCGCATCTATTCGCGCTTCGTGCTCACAAGCTGGATCGCCGGTCTGGCGATTCTGGCCGGCCCAGGCCACGTGCACGCCGCGGACAGTCCGTCGAGCTTGCCGACCGATGTCAAGCAATCTGAAAGAAAGCTCAACGTCTATGCCGTGTATGGCGACGGACGCGCGACCGAGGGTGGCGACATGCATTGGCGCGCCTACGAAGTCGGCTTCGGCGACGTCCTGAATGACTACCTCTCGGTCTACCTCGCGTATGTGAACGAGGGACATCCCCTGGATCACCACCGTGACGGCTTCGCCGCCCTGGGTTCGTTTCGTTGGCCGCTCGGCAGTCGCGTGGCGCTCGAATTCTCGGCGGGACCGTATTTCAGCATGGATACGACGCATGTCGACAACGAGGTGCGCAACGAAAAGCGATGGGGCGTGCGTGCGTCGGCAGCGGTGCGGTATTACGTCGTTCCCAACCGCTTCTTCCTCAAGGTCCAGTACAACCACGTCCAGATGATTGGCGGATTCAATTCCGACGCGGTGCTCTTCGGCATCGGCTCGGATTTCGGCGGCGATCCCGGCCCCGCGCTTTCGGACGGCAAGACGCAGGTTAGCGTTTGGGCCGGCACGTCGCAGACGAACCGTCCTCAAGTGCCGATCGAGAAAGGGTATATGGTCGAAGTCAAGCGGCCGCTCGGCAACGCGTGGGCCTATTCGGCGAGCTTCGTCTACGAGGGCAATAATGGCGTCGCAGGTCGAAGAGGTGTGGCGGCGCAACTCTGGTACGTCGCGCCGATCAGGAGCAAATGGACGCTTTCGGCCGGCGTAGGTCCGTATCTCTCGCGTGACCGGGACGAAGCCTCGAGCAAGACGAGACTCAATGCCTTGCTCAGCGCGCAGGTGACGTATCAGGTCACGAATGACTGGGCTGCGAGCTTGCGCTTCAATCGTGTCGCAACCGGCAACGACAAGGATCAGGACATGTTCATGGTCGGCGTGGCGCGCAATTTCTAGGCGCGGTGAATGCAGGTTCGCTGTGTTGCGATTTGAGTTGACATAATGCCGATGATCAGCGGTTTGGATGTGGTAGCTTTTTAGAAATGTCGCATTTGGACCTCGGTAAGCCTATTCAGGCCGTGGCGGATTTGGGCCTGAAGCCTGGCCGCACGGCACAACGGCTGGGCCTGACGGTCCGGCATCGCACTCGGCCTGGTGTTCGGCATCATGGTCGCGACGACGTTTTCCAGATACGAACTTCGGCGCACGCGCCTGGCCGTCGTGTCATGCATCGCGCATGACGCCCATCCACCTTCCACCGCTTCACGCCGACGCCACCAACGCATTGAACGACGTATCCCAGAACGGCGCGACATTCGCCGGACCATCCAGCACGCCGATCCGCGCGAACACGTCCGCGACCTGCTGATGCTGCGCGACCACGTCGGACGTCACGGGCAGCAGCGCGTAGTCGTCGCTGCGCTGGGCGAACATCGCGGAGAGATCGGCGACCGGCACACGCGTCTCGCCGTTCTGCACGCGCGCATACGCATCGAAGTGCCCGTTCGCCCATGCATAAGCACGCTGGAACCGCAGCAACAGATCGCCGGTCGCCGCGCGCCGGCGCGGATCGTCGAGCGTGCGCGGATTCGCATAGACCGGGAAATTGCCGGACAGATAGCCCTTGCCCGTCTTCAGCACGCGGGCGCCATACCGATTGCGCGCGAGCTGGCCGTTGTAGCCGTAGATGGCCCACGCATCGAGATCGCCGCGATCGTACGCGGACAGCCCGTCGGTCGGCGACAGGTTGATCGGATGGATGTCGTCGAACCCGAGACCGGCCTCCGCGAGCTGCCGGTACAGGAAATAGTGCGACGTCGTCGCGCGCACGTACCCGATGCGCTTGCCCTTCAAGTCCGCGATGCTGCGGATCGGTGTTTCCTTGCGCGCGAGCGTGACCTGGTTGTTCAGGTCTTCGCGCGTGCGCGAGATGAACCGGACGCTGGCCTTCTGCCGCGCGGCGAATACCGCAGGAATCTCGCTGCCCGAGCCGATGTCGAGCGCATCCGCGTTCAGCGCCTCGATGTGCAGCACGCCGTTGTTGAGCTCGCGCCACTCGATCCGGTACGGCGTGTCGCTTAGCCCGGCCGCTTGCAGCAACGCACGCCAGCCGCCCTTGTAGGTCGCGACACGCAACGTGGTGCCGGCCAGATCGGTGCTGGCGGCCGGCGCGGCAAGCGCGGCCCGCGCGATTACAGGTGACGTCGCGAGCGCGGCGCCGGCGAACAGCAGGCGGCGGCGCGCCGCCGAAGTTGGCGCCATCGAATGCTCCTGTCGATTCAAGGAAAATGGAAAAAAGGAAGCCGCCGCGCGCGACGGCCGACGTGCGTCAATGCACCGCCGGGAAGCCGTGGCGCTCGGCCAGCAGGTCGAGAATCCGGCGCGGATCGGTGACGAAGCGCACCGCGCCGAGCGTTTGCGCATCGTCCGGGGCCGGTTGCGCGCTGCCGAGCACGAGCACCGGCAGGCCCTGATGCGCGTCGTCGAGCGCGTCGATCACCGCGTGCCGCGGCCGTTCGAAACCGACGCGGCGCACGTCGACACGGCCGGCCCGATCGGGTGCGCTCGCGAGCAGCCCTTCGATCGCCAGCCCATGCGGACAGACGAAGTGTCGCCCCGGATACTTCGGATCGGCAAAGCCCGGTTCCAGCAGAAACAGCACATCCCGACTCATTTCACACGGCTCCCATGTTCACGGTTCGGCCGGCATGCATGCACTCTGCATGCATGGCGTCCGGCGCAGGCCGGATCACGGCCGGATGCCCGACTCTACCGCCTCGCATCGTGCGGCCCTACGAACATTTTGCGGAATCGATATGCCGGCGCGCATACCGCATCTGCCGTGCGCCTCACAGTGCCGCGTTGCGTAAACACATCGTCAGCGAGACGAACTTCGGCGCGGCATCGAACGATTTCATCGATCGATATGGGCGCGAGCGCACGTTGCGGTCGCCCGGCGTTTGCCATCGATACCAATGCGTTCGCCGCAGCAAGCGAGCCGGACGCGATCGTGGCGCGTGCGCCGGGCGGGCATCGACGCGCATTGCAATCCGTTCGCGCAGCGAATTGCAAAGTACGGAACGAGTGTTCGCCGACCACGCCGAAGTCAATAGCATCGTGATCCTCGCAGACGTACCCATAAAAACAGAGGATATTCATGATCAAGAAATCGGTAGTCCTGGGTTTGGTTTCGATCGGTTCCATCGGCGCGCATGCGCAGAGTTCCGTCACGCTGTACGGCGTCGTCGACGCCGGGCTCGCCTATACGAACAACCAGGGCGGCGCGAGCAACATCCAGCAGACGAGCGGCAAGCTGAGCGGCAGCCGCTGGGGCCTCAAAGGCAGCGAGGATCTCGGCGGCGGCCTGCAGGCGGTGTTCACGCTTGAAGGCGGATTCCGGCCGAGCGACGGCGGGCTCGGTCAGGGCGGCCGCCTGTTCGGCCGCTCCGCGTACGTCGGCCTGAACCAGGCCGGCCTCGGCACGCTGACGTTCGGCCGCCAGTACGAGCCGATCACCGACCTCGTCGCGCCGTACTCGGGTTCCGGCTTCTGGTCGCCGGCAACCCACGTCGGCGACAACGATAACCTGAACCAGAGCTTCCGCATCAACAACGCGGTGAAGTTCCGCAGCGCTACGATCGCCGGCTTCACGGCCGACGTGCTCTACGCCTTCAGCAACCAGGCGAACGGTGGCGCAGGCACCGGCTTCTCGAACAACAACGCATGGGGCATGTCGGCGAACTACGTGAACGGCCCGTTCTCGGCCGGCGCGGGCTACGTGCGGCTGAATCACCCGAACGCGACGTCGAACACGAGCGGCGCGGTGGGCGGCGCGACCACGACGACCGGCAACGACTACAGCGGCGCATTCTTCTACGGGCTGAACGGCGGCGTGCGCAAGCAACAGATCGGCGTCGCGGGCGCGAACTACGCACTGGGCCGCGCGACGCTCGGCTTCGCGTGGAGCCACACGCAACTCGACTATGTCGACGGCTCGTCGCGCAAGTTCAACAACTACGATGTAAACGGGCGCTACCAGATCACGCCGGCGGCGACGCTCATCGGCGTCTACACGTTCACCGACGGACGTGCGAGCGGCTTGCCGGGCACCGGCGGCCAGACGCTGAAGCCGCGCTGGCACCAATTCACGCTCGGGTTCGACTATGCGCTGTCGAAGCGCACCGACATCTATCTGTCCGGCATCTACCAGCTCGCGGCTGGCGATGCGAGCACCGCGACGTCGGGCGGCTATCGCAAGATCGCGGCGATCTCGAACATCGGCAGCGCGTCGTCGACGAACCGTCAGGTCGCGGTCGTCAGCGGGTTGCGCGTGAAGTTCTGAACGTGCGTCCAACATGACACGCGCGCGGCGCGATAAGCAAAGCGGGAATCGTTGTTTGTCGCGCCGCGCCCGGTTGCCGACAATGTCCGTTTTTCCGGATGCTGCCGCGCCACGCGCGGCATGGCTTCGCCGATGACCGATAACGCTTCCCGCCCACACCGCACCGGGCGCCGCACGGCACTGCGCCAGCTCGCTGGCGGCTGGGCCGCCGCGCTGCTGCCGGCAGGCGGCGCGCTCGCGAGCCAGACGCTCGCGCCGCTCGACATCCCGCCGTGGACGCGCACGCCGGGCGCACCATTGCTGTCGCCGCCGTACGGCGTGCCGGGCGAGCACGAACGCGACGTGATTCGCCGCAGCGCGCGCTCGCCTGCCCTGCCCGGCTCCGGCTCGTCGATGACGCCGCTCGCCGACCTGTTCGGCGACATCACGCCGAACGGCCTCGTGTACGAACGCCATCATGCGGGCGTGCCCGATATCGACGCGCAGCGCCATCGCGTGGTCGTGCACGGGCTCGTGCGCGAGCCGCGCGTCTTTACGGTCGACGACCTGCTGCGCTTTCCGTCCGAATCGCGCATCCACTTCCTCGAATGCTCGGGCAACACCGGCAGCGAATGGAACGGCCCGAGCGGGCTGCCGGTCCAGTTCACGCACGGGCTGCTGTCATGCTGCGAATGGACCGGCGTGCGGCTGTCGACGTTGCTCGACGAAACCGGCATCGACCCGGCCGCGCAATGGCTGCTCGCGGAAGGCGCGGACGGCGCGGCGATGACGCGCAGCCTGCCGCTCGACCGCATTCTCGAGCGCGCGCTCGTCGTCTATGCGCAGAACGGCGAGCGGCTGCGCCCCGAGAACGGTTATCCGGTGCGGCTGATCGTGCCGGGCTTCGAAGGCAACACGAACATCAAGTGGCTGCGGCGGCTGAAGTTGGTACGCGCGCCGGAGATGACCCGCGAGGAAACGTCGAAGTACACGAGCCTGCTGCCAAACGGATGCGCGCGCCAGTTCGTGTTCGAGATGGACGCGAAATCGGTGATCACGCGGCCGTCCGCCGGCCACCGGCTCGCGTCGCGCGGCTATTACCCGATCAGTGGCTATGCATGGTCGGGGCGCGGCCGGATTCGCGCGGTCGACGTGTCGATCGACGGCGGCCGCACGTGGCGCGCCGCGCGGCTCGCCGGCGACGTGCGCGATCGCGCGCTGACGCGCTTCGAGGCCGACTGGGTCTGGAACGGCGAGCCGGCCGACCTGCAAAGCCGCGCAACCGACGAAACGGGCTACATGCAGCCGACCCGCGATGCGCTCGTCGCCGCACGCGGCGTCAATTCGCAATACCACTACAACGGCATCCAGAACTGGCGTGTCGGCGCGGACGGCGAGGTGCGCAATGCGTAGGCCGCTTGCACGTCTGCTCGTGTCGTACGCCGTCGTGTCGGCAGCGATCGCCACGATCGCGTTGCCGGCCCTCGGCGCCGGCTTCGGTCTCGGTCGGCCGATCGACCGCGCGGCGATCGCGGCCTGGGACATCGACGTCGCGCCCGACGGCAGCGGCCTGCCGCGCGGCGCGGGCACCGTCGCGCGCGGCGCGCACGTGTTCGCGGACAAATGCGCGATGTGTCACGGCGCCAGCGGCCAGGGCGGCATCGGTGATCCGCTCGTCGGCGGCAGCGGTTCGCTCGCCGGTGCCAAGCCGAAGAAAACGGTCGGCAGCTATTGGCCTTATGCGACGACGCTGTTCGATTACGTCCGCCGCGCGATGCCGTACAACGCGCCGCAATCGCTGAGCGCAGACGACGTCTATGCGGTCACCGCATACGTGCTGCACCTGAACGGCATCGTGCCCGACGACGCGACGCTCGACGCGCGCACGCTGCCGCGCATCCAGATGCCGAACCGCGACGGCTTCGTGCCCGACCCGCGGCCGGGGCGGCTGTGACGCGACACGACGCATGTGCCGGCATGCCGGAAACCAGTGCGTGCCGACTGCCGACACGGTACGCGCAATGCTTTCGCTCGACGCCGGCGCGCGTCGCATGGAGCCCATCTTGACTGACACTTCCGACCTCGCCCGTGCCGACGCCGGGTTCACGCCGACGCCGTTCGTCGACGTCCGCTCACCGGCCGATTTCCCCGATAGCCCCGCGTCGCGCGTGCTCGCGCAGCCGCTGATGCTCGGCCTGTTCCTGCCGATCCAGGCCGGCGGCTGGAGCGCATCGACGCTGCCGCGCACGACCGACTGGACGTTCGATTACAACGCCGCGCTCGTCGCACGCGCCGAGGCGCTGGGCTTCGATCTCGTGTTCGCGCTGTCGCAGTGGCTGCCGAAAGGCGGCTACGGCGGCGTATTCGACGGCCACGCGCTGGACTCGTTCATGACGCTGGCCGCGCTTACCGCGCGCACCGAGCGGATCATCCTCGTCGCGACGAGCCACGTGCTGTACGGTCCGTGGCATCCGCTGCATTTCGCGAAGTTCACGGCGACGCTCGACCACATCTCGCGCGGACGCTGGGGCATCAACGTCGTGACCGGCCACCGGGCGATCGAACACGAGATGTTCGGCTGGAACCGGATCGAGCACGACCGACGCTACGAAATGGCCGCCGAATTCGTCGATGCGGTCAGTCAGTTGTGGGCGCAACCGGACAATTTCAGCTACGCGCCCGCGCTGTCGAGCTGGCGGCTCTCGGGCGCGTTCGTCACGCCGAAGCCGCAATACGGCCGCCCGCTGCTGATCAACGCGACGGGCTCCGATGCGGGCATCGATTTCGCGGCCCGCTATTCGGACATCGTGTTCGTCACGAGCCCCGCCGGCCCGGACGTCGATCTCGCGCTCGACGCACTGCCCGCGCATACGGCCCGCGTGAAGGCGGCCGCGGCCGCGCGCGGCCGGACGATCCGCACGCTGCTCAACCCGCTCGTGATCTGCCGCGAAACGGCGGCGGAAGCGCGCGCGTATCGCGATGCGATCGTCGCGCATGCGGACGAAGGGAGTTTTCACCGCTTCGACAGCGATGCCCATGCGTGGCGCGGCGGCTTCGCGCACCGCTCGCAGGCGGCCGCGCGCGCGATCGGCGGCAACATCTCGATCACGGGCTCGCCCGACGAAGTCGCCGATTACATCGTGCGGCTGCATCGGGCCGGCATCGACGGCATTCAGCTGAGCTTCTACGACTTCAAGCCGGATCTCGATTTCTTCGGCGCGCGCGTGCTGCCGCTGCTGCGCGAAGCGGGCCTGAGGCGCTGAGTTCAGGCAACCGGGGCCCTCGAATCCGCAGACGCCGCCACCGCCGGGGAAGTGGCAAATGCGCGCCGCGCGGGCCGCCGCAGCCCGAGATGATCGCGCAGCGTGCGGCCCGCGTAGTCGCTGCGAAACAGCCCGCGCCGACGCAGCTCCGGCAGCACGAGTTCGATGAAATCGTCGAGGCCGCCGGGCAACGTCGGCGCCATCACGTTGTAGCCGTCCGCGCCGTACTGCACGAAGCGCTCCTCGAGCGCATCGACGATCTGCTCCGGTGTGCCGACGAGTTGCCAATGACCGCGCGCACCCGCGACCCGCAGATAGAGTTCGCGTATCGTCAGGTTCTCGCGGCGCGCGAGGTCCAGCGTCAGCGTCTGCCGGCTCTTGCTCGCATTGGTTTCCGGCAACGGCGGGATCGGGCCGTCGAGCGGATAGCCGGACAGATCGACGCCGCCCGTCAGCCCCGACACGAGCGCGAGCCCGACCTTCGGGTCGATCAGTGCCTGCAGCGCGTCGAATTTTTCCTTCGCTTCGCTTTCGGTGCGGCCAACCACCGGAAAGACGCCGGGCATGATCTTCAGCGAGTCGGGGTCGCGCCCGAACGCGGCAAGTTGCCCTTTCACGTCCGCGTAGAACGCGATCGCGTCGTCGAGCGTCTGCTGCGCGGTGAAGATCACCTCGGCCGTGCGCGCGGCCAGCCGCGTGCCGGCCGACGACGACCCGGCCTGCACGACGACCGGATGGCCCTGCGGCGCGCGCGCAACGTTCAGCGGCCCGCGCACCTGGAAGAACCGGCCGCGATGATCGAGCATGTGGCGCTTGTCGGGATCGAAGAAACGGCCACTCGCGCGATCGCGCACGAATGCGTCGTCGTCCCAGCTGTCCCACAGCCCGCGCACGACGTCGGCGAATTCCTCCGCGCGCGCATAGCGCTCGCCATGCTCGAAATGCGCGTCGCGGTTGAAGTTGCGCGCCTCGTGCACGCTCGACGACGTGACGAGGTTCCAGCCCGCACGGCCGTCGCTGATGTGGTCGAGTGACGCGAACTTGCGCGCGATATGGAACGGCTCGTTGAAGCTCGTCGACGCGGTGCCGACGAGGCCGATCCGTTCGGTGACGGCCGCGAGCGCCGACAGCAGCGTCAGCGGCTCAAACTGCGCGACGTAGCTGTGCGCGGTGCGGCTCAGGAACTCGACGTCGTCGCCGCGCGTGCCGACGCCGTCCGCGAGGAACACGAGATCGAACTTCGCGGCCTCCGCCGCCTGCGCAAGCCTGACGTAGTGACGAAAATCGACGCCGGCGTCCGCGTGCGAATCCGGATGGCGCCATGCGGCGATGTGATGGCCTGTCGGATACAGGAACGCGCCGAGGTGCAGATGGCCGGTGCGGATCGTCATCGTGAGGTTTCCCGAAAGTGGGCCGCGGATGCGGCGGAATCAGAACACGCGTCCTTCGGTCAGATGCGTGGTCACGCCGTTCAGGTCGTAGTCGCCGATCACGCGCGCCTTGTGCAGCAGCGGGTTGTGGCTGAAGATCGTGCGCAGGTTGCGCCAGTGGCGATCGAGGTTGTGCACGCGTGCGGTCGCCGATGCGCCGCCGACCTCGAACAGCCGCTCGGCCACATGCAGCGCGAGCTTGCCGACGATCAGCTGCGTGCGCGCGGTCGCCAGCGCGCTGTCGAGCACGCGTTCGTGCGCATCGGCGTCGCCGGCCTCGATCGCATCGGCGGAGCGGTCGAGCGCCGCCGCGTTGTCGCGCACGAGCGCATCGATCGCGTGGCTGTGCGCGGACAGTTCGCCGACGATCTGCTGAATGAAGTGATCGTCGCGCGCGCTCGGCGCCGGGCTGTGCAGCACCGGCCGGCCGTGCGTCAGCACGTAGCTGCGTGCATCGGCCACCACGTTGCGCACAATGCCCGCGGCCGTCGCGACGAGATGCAGCTGCCGCAGCGCGCCGCAATGGCGGCCGACGAGCGTCGAGCCGTCTCGCACCGCGACTTCATTCGCGAACACTTGCACGTCGTGCAGCAGCAGGCTGCCGCTCGCGGTCATGCGCTGGCCCATGCCGTCCCAGTCGTCGAGCACCTGCACGCCGTCGCGCGCGACCGGGATGATCACGGCGAGCGCGTCGCCCTGCTCGTTCTCGACGTTGATGCGCGCGAAATCGGCAAACGCGGTGCCCGTCGAATAGTATTTGCGGCCCGTTACGCGGTAGTGATCTCCGTCACGCCGCAGCACGGTCGTGTTCTCGCCCGGGCGCGACGTGCCGCGCTCGGTCGACGCACCGCCGAAGATCGCGCCACCGAGCACGCGCTCGAGCTGCACGTCGTTGAACGCCGTGCGCGGCGACAACCGCAGCGTCTCGGTCTGGTCGTAGTGGATGCGCAGCGCGTGCGCGAGATTCGAATCGGCGGCCGCCAGCGTCGCGATCGTATCGAACAGGTCGACCAGCGTGCCGCCCAGCCCGCCGCGCTCGACCGGAATCCGCAGCGCGCCCAGCGCCGAGCGCCGGAAGATCGCGAAGCCTTCGAACGGCAGTTCGCGGCGCGCCTCGCGCTGTGCGGCATCCTGCCCGATCGCGGTCGCAAGATCGGGCAGCGCGGCGAGCGCGTCGCGCAATGCGTCGCGCGGATCGACGGCGTCACGGGCAGTCATTCGGCAGGTCCTTGTTCGGGTCGTTCGGGGAACGTCGCGGCAGCGCGCGACGCGGCATCCGTTACACGGCGTACGTTACGCGCCGTCCGCAAGTATAGGGACCCACCCGCTGCGCGTGAAAAGCCGATTTCAGCTTACGTTATGCACGCGCCGGGATTGATCGCGTCCGGACGTCTCAGTGCTGAATGCCCCAGCGCCGCACGGTCGCGCGTTCGAGCGTATCGAACACCAGATTCTCGACCAGCAGCCCGATCACGATGACGGCAGCGAGGCCCGCGAACACGCGATCCGTATACAGCTCGTTGCGGTTCTGGAAGATGTACCAGCCGAGCCCGCCCTGCCCCGCGCTCGCGCCGAACACGAGCTCGGCCGCGATCAGCGTGCGCCACGCGAAAGCCCAGCCGACACGCAGCCCCGCCAGGATCGACGGCAGGGCGGCCGGCACGAGGATCAGCGCGATCTGGCGCAGACCCGTGAGCCCGTAGTTGCGCCCCGCCATTTTCAGCGTGGCGGGCACGCCGGCGAAGCCGGTGTACATGCTGAGCGCGAGCGGCCACAACACCGCATGCACGAGCACGAACAGCAGGCTGCCGGTGCCGAGCCCGAACCACAGCAGCGCGATCGGCAGCAATGCAATGGACGGCAGCGGATTGAACATCGACGTGAGCATCGTCAGCAGATCGCGACCGATGCGCGTGGACACCGCGAGCGACGTCAGCGCGAACGCCAGCAGCACGCCCAGCGCATAGCCGCGCAGCAGCACCGACATCGAGATGCCGGTCTTGACGAGCAGTTCGCCCGACTCGATGCCTTGCACGAATGCGGCCAGCGTCGCGCCGAAGGTCGGCACGAGCAGGTCGTTCGCGACGATGCGCGCGACGATCTCCCATACGGCGATCAGCACGAGCGCGATGACGCCGCGGCGAAACCACGCGGCACCGGCGATGCGGTGCAGCAGCGGCGCCGGCGCCGCGCGCTCGGCGTCGGGCAGCGTGTCGAGCGAGCGCGTGTATTCGTCGCGCACGGGCGGCAGCGGCGGCAGGGCCGAATCGATCGTGCTCATGATGCGGCATCCTCCGTCGTCGGTACGTGCGGTGCGGCGGTGTCGAACAGCAGGCGATGAATTCGCGCGACGTTGTCGCGGAAGTCGCCGGTGTCGACGTTCTCGAGCGAATGTTCGTGACTGTTGAGCTCCGCGCGCACGCGGCCCGGATGCGGCGACAGCAGCAGAATCCGGTTGCCGACCACGAGCGCCTCCTCGATCGAGTGCGTGACGAACAGCAGCGTGAAGCGGAATTCGTCCCACAGCCGCAGCAGTTCCTCCTGCATCTTGCGGCGCGTGAGCGCGTCGAGCGCGGCGAACGGTTCATCCATCAGCAGGACGCGCGGCTGCATCGCCAGCGCCCGCGCAATCGCGACGCGCTGTTTCATGCCGCCCGACAGCGTATGCGGATACGCATCGGCAAAGGTGCTCAGCCCGACCTTGTCGAGATAGTGCAGCGCGCGCTCGCGTGCTTCGGCACGCGACAGCTTCGCGGCAACGCGCAACGGAAACGCGACGTTCTCGACCACCGTCTTCCACGGCGGCAACTGGTCGAATTCCTGGAACACGACGACGCGGTCGGGGCCCGGCCCGCGCACGGGCCGGCCGTCGAGCGCGATCGACCCCGCGACGGGCTCGATGAAGCCGGCGATCGCCTTCAGCAGCGTCGACTTCCCGCACCCCGACGGGCCGAGCAGCACGAAGCGGTCGCTGCCGTACACGTCGAAGCTCACTTGATGCGTCGCGCGAACGATCCGCGCGCCGCTGCGGTATTCGAGGCTGACCTGGTCGATGGCCAACTGGCGTTCGCTGTGCGCGCCGGCCGGCGCGGAGTGCGTGGCCGAGCGGTCCTCCGCACGTGTATCGGGCACGACGGACGCGGCCGGCGACGCGCCGCCACGTGCCGCATACGGCGGCAACCAGGTTCGGGGAGAAGTGGCGTTCACGATCGAATCTCTTGCGGGAAAAGCATCAACATACGGCCGCGTATCGTGCGGACCAACCATCGATTGCGCATATCGAAACCGCGCCGACGCATAAGCGTCGATCGCGACGTCGCAACATCGGCGCCGCTCAACTGCCGCCGGCCGTCGCGGGATCGTCGAAGAAGTAGTCGCGCCACGACTTCGGTTCGTTGCGGATCGCGCCGGTGCGATGCATGAACTGCGCGAGCGGCAACGTGTTCTGCGGCGCGGTCTTGAACTGCACCTGCGGATTACGCAGGATCTTCAGCAGCAGCGCGCGATCGATCTTCGATCCGTTCACGCGAATATAGGTATCGGCCGCGCGCTCCGGATCGGCCGCGATCTGCCGTGCGGCGTCGGCCAGCGCGGCGACGAACGCGCGATAGGTCTTCGGATTGTCGTTGCGGAATTTCTCGGTCGCGTACAGCACGGTCGCCGAGCTCGGGCCGCCCAGCACGTCATACGAATTCAGCACGATATGCGCATTCGGATTGCCGGCAAGTTCCTGCTCCTGGAACGGCGGATTGCCGAAGTGGCCGGTGATCACGTTGCTGTTCGCGAGAATCGCGGCCGTCGCGTCGGGATGCGGAATCGCCTGCGTGAGCGCGTCGAGCTTGTCGAACTGCTTGTCGCCCCACTGCTTCGCAGCGGCATACTGCAGCACGCGCGACTGCACCGACACGCCGACCGCCGGCACCGCGATGCGGTCCTTCGCGCTCAGGTCGGCGATCGTCTTCACGTTCGGGTTGCTGCTCACGAGGTAGTAGGGAAAATTGCCGAGCGACGCGACGCCCTTCACGTTCTGCCGGCCGCGCGTGCGGTCCCACACGGTCAAGAGCGGCCCGACGCCCGCGCCCGCGATGTCGACCGCGCCGGACAGCAGCGCGTCGTTCACGGCCGCGCCGCCGGACAGTCGCACCCAGTCAACCTTGATGTCGAGGCCGGCCTTGCGCCCTTCCTTCTCGATCAGTTGCTGGTCGCGCGCGACGTTCAGCATCAGGTAGACGACGCCGAATTGCTCGGCGATGCGGATGCGGCCCTCCGCGTGCGCGGCTTGCGGGATCACCGCACCCGCGAAAGCGAGCGCGGCGGTGAGCGTGGCCGCCAGCGCGCGGCGCGCCGGCAAAAACGAAAACGACATCGGAACTCCAGTCGGGAAGGGGCTGATATGAAGGATGCGCGTGCAACTCAGAAAGGCGCGTCACCTTCGATCGTCGTGCGGTACAGCTTGCGGCGCAGGTGGTCGGGCGTGCCGGCGGCCAGATGCATCAGCGAGCGGTTGTCCCAGAACACGAGATCGTGGTCGCGCCATGCGTGTCGATACAGGTGCTCGGCGCGCACGCTGTGCGCGAACAACTCGTCGAGCAGTGCGCGGCTTTCGTCGTCGGGCAGCCCGACGATCCGCGTCGTGAAATGCTCGCTGACGAACAGCGCCTTGCGGCCGGTTTCCGGATGCGTGCGCACGACTGGGTGAACGACCGCCGCGACCTGCGCGATCTGCTCGGGCGACAGGTTCGGCCGCCACGGGCTGCGCGCCTGCAGTTCCGCATAGCGCGCGAGATACGTATGCTCGGCGCGCCGCCCTTCGACCGCGCGGCGCAAGTGGGCCGGCAGCGTGTCCCACGCGAGATGCATGTTGGCGAACAACGTGTCGCCGCCTTCCGCCGGCAGTTCCTGCGCGTGCAGCAGCGAGCCGAGGCTCGGTTTTTCCTTGTACGACAGGTCGGAATGCCAGAAATGGCCGGCATCGCCGAGCCCGACCGGTTTGCCTTTCTCGACGATGTTCGACACGATCAGCACTTCCGGGTGGCCGGCAAGCGCGAACTGGTGCAGCACGTGAATCTGCAGCGGGCCGAAGCGGCGGCTGAACGCGATGTGCTCGTCCGGCGTGATGATCTGGTCGCGAAACACCAGCACGTGGTGATCGAGATGGGCACGATGGATACGCGCGAAATCGTCGGCGTCGAGCGGTCGCGACAGGTCGAGGCCGATCACTTCGGCGCCGAGCGGCGCGTCGAACGGCACGATGTCGAAGTGCTGGGCCGCGCCGCCCGGCCGCAAGGCGGGATGCCCGGCGGAAAGCGTTGCGGCGTCGCGGATGGCGGTAGTCGTCACGGCACGGGCCCCTGGTAAGGTCAAAACGCGAATCTACGAGGGCGTGCCGGACTGCGTCAACGAAGCGATTCGGATACGTTTATCTGCTGCGGTGATAAGGATCGCTGCTCGTGCATACGGCGCCGGCCGGCGGCGGCATCGCCCGGCTCGTCACCGTCCGTCGGATACGGATTGCCGGAACGACGCGCCATGCGCGGTGTCCGGCAGGCGGTCGCGGCCGCTCAGCCGCGAACGGAAGGTACCGGCCGGTGACGTCGTCCGATACAGGCCGCGTTTTCTCAGTTCCGGCACGATCAGCTCGGCGAAATCGTCGAGCGTGCCCGGGCTGACCAGCGGATTGAGCATGTAGCCGCTCGTCGTCGACTGCCGCGCATGCTCGGCGAGCTGATCGGCGACCTCGTCGGGCGAGCCCACGAGGATCAGATCGGTGCCGCGCGTGACGCTCGCAAACTTGCGCCGCACGTCCCCAGCGGTGAGCGGCTTGCCGCTGCCGTCGGGCCGCACGACGTAGGACGTCAACCCTTCCGTCTGCGTCGTTAACGGTTCGTCGTCCGCATAGCGGTCGATGTCGATGCCGGTGTCGCCCGCATAGCTGACGAGTTGCGCGTGCTGGTGGTAGTGCTGCTGCAGCGTGTGGTATTTCTCCTTCGCGTCGCTCGACGAGCGCGCGGTCACGATCCGCAGCACGGTCAGCGACTTCACGTCGTCCGCCGCGCGGCCGCGCTCCGTCGCGAGCCGGCGAATCTCGTCGAGGCCCGCACGAATCTCGTGCGGATTCGACTTCGCGACGAACACCACCTCCGCGTGCTTCGCCGCGAATTCGCGCCCACGCCCGGACCAGCCGGCCTGGATCAGCACGGGCGAGCGTTGCGGCGACGGCGCACAGACGTGCGGCCCCTGCACGCGGTAGTGCGTGCCTTCGTGCGCGATCGGCCGCACGCGGTCGCCGCGCGCATAGCGCGGCACGTGCTTGTCGGCGACCACCGCATCGTCCGCCCAGCTCCCTTCCCACAGTTTGTACACGACGTCGAGGAACTCCTCGGCGCGCGCGTAGCGTTCGTCGTGGCCGATCATCCGGTCGAGCCCGAAGTTGCGCGCCGCGCTCGTCAGGTAGGACGTCACGATGTTCCAGCCGATCCGGCCGTTGCTCAGGTGATCGAGCGTGCTGAAGCGGCGCGCGAGCGCGAACGGATGCTCGTAGGTCGTGCTCGCGGTCACGCCGAACGCGAGCCGCTCGGTCTGCGCGACAAGTGCCGGAATCAGCATCATCGGATCGTTCGCGGGCGCCTCGACCGCCCACTGGACCGCTGCGTCGGCCGATCCGCCATAGACGTCGTACAGGCCGAGCACGTCCGCGAAGAACAGCATGTCGAGATCGGCCTGCTCGGCCGTGCGCGCGAGGTTCGACCAGAACGGGAGCGTATTCGCGCGCAGCCGTTCGTCGGCGGGATGGGTCCACAGGCTCGGCGCGCCGCCGCAGCCGACGCTGGCTTGTTCATACAGGGAAAACAGCAAGGGGCGAGGATCGGACATCGTCGGGTTCGTTACCAGGGCAGGAATCAGTTGGGTGCCGCCCACGCGCCCGGCGACGCGCGGCGGCGGCGTACAGGCACGCGAGCGTCGGGGGCGCGCGTCAGATGGCGATTGACACGCTGCTCGAAGCGAGCGGCCGGGATGGTGAGCAGCGCGACGAGCACGACATAGACGACAGCCGCGCCGGCCAGCGGTTCGTACACGCGCAACGTCTCGAAGCGCAGCGTATTGGCCGTTCCCATCACGTCGAACACCGTCACGGTCGACGCGAGGACGGTCGATTTCAGCAGCAGGATCGCCTCGCCGGCCAGCGGTTCGTACACGCGCAACGTCTCGAAGCGCAGCGTATTGGCCGTTCCCATCACGTCGAACACCGTCACGGTCGACGCGAGGACGGTCGATTTCAGCAGCAGGATCGCCTCGCCGGTGAGCGCGGGCAGCGCGAGCCGCCACGCGCGCGGGCCGACGATGCGGCGCAGCACCTGAATGCGCGTCATTCCGTATGCGTGCCCGGCTTCGACCTCGCCGGCCGGCACGCCGGCGATCGCGCCGCGCAGGATCGTCGCGACATACGCGCTCTCGTTCACGCTCAACGCGACGGTTGCGTACCAGAACGCGTCGCGCAGCAGCGGCGATGCCCAGCTGTCGCGCATCCATTCGCGCGGCACGATCTGACCGAATCCGTAGTACAGCAAATAAAGCTGAACGAGCAGCGGCGTGCCGCGAATCAACATGATCCAGCCGCGCGCGGACCAGCGCAGCGGCGCATGGCGCGCGCCGGCGGCGAGCGCGAGCGGCACGCCCAGCAGCACGCTGGCCGCACCCGACAAAAACGTCAGCGCGAGCGTCGTCGGCACTGCGGCGAGCAGCTTCGGCATCACCGTATCGAACAGGAACGGCAGCGAGAACATCATGCGGTTGCGCGCCTCGTGCCACGGTTCGCATGCCGCTCGAGCGCCGCGAAAATGCCCGTCGACGCGATGCTCAGCAGCAGGAACAGCGCAGCCGTGACCAGATAGAAGAATACGTAGTGCCGCGTCGCGCCGGCCGCGAGCTGGCTTGCCTTCAGCAGATCCGTGAACGAGCCGAGCACGCTGACGAACGAGGCATCCTTGGTCGCGTTCAGCCACACGTTGCCGACGCCCGGCAACGCAAGCCGCGCGGCGGCCGGAAGCCGGATGCGTGTGAACGTCTGCCACGGCGTCATACCGTATGCGTGCGCGGCTTCGACCTGGCCGGTCGGCACGTTGACGAGCGCCGCGCGAAAGATGTCGGTCAGATAAGCTCCCTGGATGAAACCGAGCGACAGCGCAGCGACCAGGAACGGCGGGAACGCGAAGCCGTCGGGCACCAGACCGCCGCGGTGCAGCGCGACCTCGACGGCAGGTGCAAGGGCATAGAACGCGAGCAGCAGGCACAACAGCTCGGGCAGCGCGCGCACCAGCGTCGTGTAGAGCCGCGCCAGCCACGCGAGCGGCACGTGGCGCGACAGCTTGCCGAGCGCGCCGGCGATGCCCAGCAGCACGCCGGTGCAGAACGACGCTGCCGCGACGCCGAACGTCAGCGCGAATGCGCCCGCGAACACGCGGCCGTACCCGCCGTCGCCGAATGCGAGCAACGCGAGCAGCGAATCGTCAGCGGCCATCGCGTCAGCGGCCCTTCTCGATCGTGCCCTTCAGGTTCGGATAGCGGGCGGTGATCGCATCCCACGTGCCATCCTGCTGCAGTTGCGCGATCGCGGTCGACAGCTTGCCGCGCAGCGCATCGCCTTGGCGCACACCCGCGCCGATGCCGAGGCCCAGCACCGGGTTGTCCGCGCACGTCGCCTTGACCTCGAAGTCCTTGCCGTCGCGCGACGCGAGGAATGCCGTGAACAGCCCCTTGCCTTCCTGCACGTAGTCCACACGGCCGGACACCAGATCCGCGAGCGCGTTGTCGAACTTGTCGAACGCCTTGATCTGCGCATCCGGCTTGAAGCGGGAGTCGAGGAACGCCGAGAAGTTCGTGCCGGCCTCGACGCCGATCACGCGGCCCTTGAAGCTCGCGGGCACCGCGCAATCGACGCGGCGCCGGTCGCTTTTCGCGCCGACGAACACCGTCGGCGATTCGTAATACGCGCGACTGAAATCGATCGCCTTCTGCCGTTCGCCGGTGATCGTCATCGACGACCAGATCACGTCGATCTTGCGGTTCTGCAACGCCGGAATCAGGCCGTCCCATGCAATGTCGGTGAGTTCGCACCGCACGTTCAGCTTGCCGCACGCGGCGTCGAGCACGTCGATTTCCCAGCCCTTCCACTTGCCGGCCGCGTCCTTCGAAAAGAACGGCGGATACGACTCGGCGTCGATGCCGACGCGCAACGTCGGCTGAGCCGCATGGGAAGCCGGCGCGAGGCCGAGCACGAACAGCGCGGCCGCGGCACGGCGGACCCTGGAACGCATCAAACGATTCATGTGGCGAAATTCTGAAATAACGTCGGAACGACCGGCTTCGCAGCCGGCATGAGGCGAAACTGTAAAGCGCGCCGAAGCGTGTACCAAATGGTTATTTTTTCGATGGATATCTGATCGCGCGATATGGCGGAACGGCGCACCGTCGAACGTGAAGCACGGTGCATCGTTCGACCGCTCACGCCTGCGCAGTTGCGCGCCGCACCGACGGCAGCTTCAGATTTCGGGTCGACATTGGCTTGCGATAAGCTCTGGGGCCGGCTGGCCGAGGTCGATCAAGGCGCAATCGTGGACCACAAGCGCCCGAGCCACGCGCTGCGAGTGGCGCAAGCGTTTCAAGCGCAGCGCGACAGCCGGCGGATCGGGATCGCGCCGTCGCGAACGCATCGAGGGCTTCCGGTGCGGGGAAACGAAGCGCAACCCGGCACCAGGAAACCGCGCCGATTCACGGCGGCTGACATGGAGACGGCGATTCTGGAGATCGCATCAAAAGCAGGAACTGAGCGGCGGTCCGCGAAGGCCCGCGGGTGAGCGTAAGCGCCCTGCTGCTTCAGGCCTGTTCCTTCAACGCTGAATGACGGGAAACCGATGAAACGTGCGACATCGGTATGTAGCCGGCGCTACGACATCCGAATCCGGGAGAAGTTGAAATCTGCGGTATCGCGTTTCGGAAATGCGATGAAATCAGGGCGCCGGTATGTCGTGGCTCCTCAGCGCATCGAGCGCGTCGGTCAGTTCGCCGCGCAACGCGGGCCACAATTCAGCGAAAACGCCGAGACCTTCGTCATGCACGACTTGTTGCAGCCCACCGCACAGCTCCGCCAGCACGCCATGCCCGACCGACAGGAAACCACCGCTCAGCGCATGTAGCTCACGTACGACCGTATCGGTATCGCGTCCTGCCAGCGCGCGCTCGATCGATTCGAACGAAGCCAGCGTGACTTGGCGCATCGCGGCCATCACGGTTTTCGGCATTGCCGGGCGGTCCTCCGCCGAGTGCACAAATCCGACGCGACCTTGCGCGCGAAGCGCCCGCGCCAGCGCACGCAACGAGACGGGCTTCGGCAGCAGTACACGAATCGCGACAGCCGCACAGCGCTGCTCTTCCCGCGGACCGACGTGTGCCGTCATCGCAACGACGCGAACTTGCACATCGCGCTCACGAATCGCGGCCGCAAGCGTCCAGCCGTCCATGTCAGGCAGGCCGAGATCGGTCAGCACGACGTCGAAGCGGCCGCGCTCGAGCGCCGCCAGCGCCTGTCCGCCGCTTTCGACGATCGTCGCATCGGCGCCGAGCTCACGGAACTGGTCCGCCAGCAGCAGCCGGCTCGCCGGATGATCCTCGACGGCGAGCACGCGCAGCGGCATGTCCCCGTCTCCCGCGAGCGAGACCGCATCGGGAGAATCGCCGACCGCATCGTCGTAGAGATCGCCGGCCGGCACGTCATCGGCCATCGGCAGCGGGATGCGAACGCTAAACGCACTGCCCTCGCCCGGCGCGCTGCGCACCACGATCTCGCCCCCCATCGCATTGACGAGCCGCCGGCATAGCGCAAGACCCAGGCCCGTGCCGCCGTACTTGCGATGGATCGAATCGTCGGCCTGCTGGTACAGCTCGAAGATCGTCGATTGCGCCGGCAGCGCAATGCCTATCCCCGTATCGACGACACGTATCTCGACGTCGTCGTGCCCGCCCGCGAACAGCATGACGCTGCCCGCCTCCGTAAACTTGATTGCATTGCCGAGCAGATTCGCGACGACCTGGCGGATCCGGATTGGATCGCCGACCCGGTATCGCGCCATGTCTGCCGCGATGTCGAAACCGAGGTGCAGCCCCTTCGCCGTCGCAAGCGGCCGGAACGATTCCACGACGTCGCGCAACAACGCCGCGCAGTCGAACGGCACGGCATCGACCCGCAGTTGCCCGGCCTCGACCTTCGACAAGTCGAGCACGTCGTTGAGGATGTGCATCAGCGCGGACGATGACGAATCGACGATCTCGAGCCGGCGGCGCTGCGTATCGGCGAGCGGCCCGCGCTTCATTAGCTCGAGATTGCCCATCACCGCATTGAGCGGCGTGCGGATTTCGTGGCTCATCGTGGCAAGAAACACCGACTTCGCGCGATTCGCCTGGTCGGCTGCGTGCCGGGCCTCGACGAGCGACTGCTCGGCCAGCTTGCGCGCGGTGATGTCGTTGACGGTCGCGAGCAGCGCTTGCGCGCCGCGATACCGGACGCGTGCGATGTTGACGAGCAGATGCGTGTCTTCCGTGCCGTCGCCCGCCCCCGCGAGTGCGATCTCTCGGCCGACGATGGCGCGTCGCCGCCCCGGCGCGCGCGGATCGGGCGATTGTGCGAACGTCCGCCAGATCTGCCGCGACAGCGGTTCGCCTGCCGCGGCGGTCTCGTAGCGCGCCATCGCTGCGTTTCTCAGCAGCATCGTGCCGTTCGCTTCGCCGATCAGCGCGAGGCCGATCGGCGCCGTGCGGATCAGCGTGCGGTTGAGTTGCTCGCTTTCCTTCAGACGCGAAGCACTGCGGTAGGACGGCGCGAGAATGCGCCGGTTGATCAGCACGATCCCGCACCACAGGAACGCCAAACCGAATAGCGCGACGCCGGCAATCTCCAACATACGAGCCGCGACGCCGCGCATCACGGTTCGTATCGAATAGACGTAGACCAATGTCCAATCGGTACCGGGAATCGCATCGCGAATCTCGAAGCGCCCGTCGCGAAACAGTTGTTCGATGTCGTTCACACGGTCGCCGGCCAGTGCGTGCGCAACGTTCGCCGCATCGGCATGCCGTGCCGCCGACAGCAGGATGTTCCCGGCATGATCGACCACCGCGAACGCGCCACCGCGCGATTCGTCGTCGAGTTCGTTCAAAAGGCGCTCGGGACGTATCGTCTGAACGATCAGCACAATCGGTCGGTCACGGCCATCGAAGGCCCAGGATGCAACGCGCACGCGCTGCTCCCCCGTAATGACACCCGCGCGCGGCGGCAGCCAGATCACGCCATCGGGCACATGCTCCGGGTCGGACGCCGCGGCACGCACCATCGCCGCGACGTCCGGCCACGCCTGTGGCAGCAGCGACGGCAGTTGTGCGGCCTGCGCCTGCCGCAACGCCGAGGGGGACGTAACGTAGAGCGACAGCGTGACGAAACGGCCGTCGGCGCCGATCATGTAGGCCGCGTTCGACAGCGGCTGCGCCCTCTTCACCCACCGGCTGCTCTCGAAGACCCGTTCGCTCAAAGCGAGCAGCGGCCCATAAACGCTCGCCGGATGAGCGGAATCGATGATGGCCTTCAGCGCGTATGCCCGGTCCAATTCGTAGGCGTCGTGCATCATCAACCCATCCTGATCGACAAACGCCTGCTCAGTCAGCCGGGTCGGACGCGCTCGCTCATTCCATCCGCCTTGTACCGTCGCCACTTGTTGCTTCAGCAGCGCGTTGTTTTCCGACATGCGAACCAGCAGTTGCGACTTCACGGTGAGGAAGTGCGTACGCAACGCAGCCTGGTAGTCGCTGAACTCGCCTCGCGCGACAGCGGCTGCGCACACCAGCATGAAGATGCCTAGCGCCGCGCCACCGCCGTACAGCAACCGGCGCTGATACGCGCGCATCCAGTCCGGATCGAATTGCCTGCGGCTCGCAGGACGACTCAGGCGGGACAGCCATCCGCGGAACCTGTACATGCCGGCACGGATCAATCGTTCGACCGAAGGTCGATGTTTTCAGACGGCTCGAGCTCGCCCCCATACTTGATCAGATCGGCGTCGCGTGTGATGCCGAGCTTGCGCATTGCGGCCAGCTTTTGCGCGCTGATGGTTTTCTTGCTTCGATTCAGTCGATCGGCGATTTCGGTCACCTTGTAGCCTTCACGGAACAGCCGGACGATTTCCGACTCCCGTTTCGACAGTGCGGTGCTGACGCCGGTATCCACCTGTGCGAGGAGCGACGCAATCGTGGGCGACAGATAGTGGCCGTTCGAGTAAGCCGCGTGCACGGCGGCGACCATGTGCGAGATTGCGTCGGATTTGCTTGCGATGCAGTGCACGCCAAGTTGCTGCAGCGCGCGAAAAACCGCCGGGGAATTGAGCATGGTCACCGTCACGATGCGCAATTGCGGATAGCGCCGAGTCAGGAATGAAACCAGCGTCTGGCCGTCGCCGTATTGCCCGGCCGGCATCACGTAGTCGAGAACGAGGACGTCGCACGATGTCGTGTCCAGCCGGTCGATCAGTGCGGCCGTGTCCGACACGACCGCGACGACCTCGATCGTAGGCATGCTGCCCAAACCCTGCGCGATGCCGTACCCCGACACCGGATGGTCGTCCGCGACAATCACTCGCACCGAAAATTCGTCCATCATGCACCCGCGCTCTGGAATGAGGCGCGCACTAGCGCCATGTTGTACTTATTCGAAACCCATTTCGTGCGGATTATATCTCGATAAGTTGGCTTGACCTGGAATTGCCGGTCGTCGAATAGCGGTACGCGGCAAGCGTCACGTCAGTCTGCGTCTTGGCGATCGATTTCGCGCAGCTGATCCGCGCGCCGGTGCCGCTGAAGCGCTTCACACCGCCACTTCCGCACGTTCACACCCGCGCTCAGGCCGACGTACCGCTGCGTGATCGGCGGTCCGCCGCTGGTACGGTTCGTATAGAGGTTCGTGTTGTAGTTCAGCATACCGACCGTCACGCCGGAATCGCAACGCTCCTGGCCCACATACCCGCGAGGACTGCGTCGCAATGCGGTTTGCGGGATGCTCAGTCGCAGACGTTGTTCGTCGAACGCGAACATGAAGTGGCATCGGCAATCGCGTCGGGTAGCTCGATGCATGCGTGCGGGTCGCAGAGTTGGGCGTTCACGTCCGCGGTTAGGCGTTCCACGTCGACGCCAACGTCCTGCAGCAGCTTGTCGTCAAAACTCGGCTGCGCGTCGGTGGATCGGGCCGACGCGAGGAACCGGATCTGCACGCTCGTGGCAAGGTTCTCGTTGACGTACACATCGACGCCGTACAGTCCAGGCAGAACGACGTTGCCATTCTCGAACCGGGACAAGTCCGTCTGGCGGCCTCCGCTGCTTATTCGACCTGCATGCCGCTGGCACTCGCGTGCCAGCCCGCAACGGCCGACAGTCCCCTCTCATTAAGCCGCCGAGCGCCTCGTGCTTGACGACGGCATCACTGAACTTCGAACCGACTCGCACTCTCCTCGTCGATCAAATCGAGACACGTCGCGCAACGGACCAGTTCAATGTCATTCTTTACCCCCAACTTCTTCATCGCGTTGGTCTTCTGGGCGCTGATTGTCTGTTTGCCTTTCTTCATGTATTCCGCGATCTGGGTAATCGTCATTCCTGACAGGTAACACCTGATCACCTCGATTTCACGCGGAGACAGCTTCGATACACGCTGATTACTACTGCACTCGACCAGCTCGAGCGAACGCTTGATCAGCGGCGACAGATAACTGCCGCTCCCAAAGCATGAATGGATCGCGGTGACGATATGGCCGACGTCGTCGAACTTGCTGACGATGCTTGCGACATCCCGATCGAGAATCGATCGGAGGATCACGGGATTCTCATGCGTGACCAGTGCGACGATCCCGACCTTCGGATAGGTGCGTCTCAGATATCCGAGCAGAGCGAGTCCTTCAATTTGCCCGTTGCCCCGCATCGCAAAATCGATGACCACGACATCGCAACGCATGCGAGACATCGACTCGATCAAATTCTGTGGTGTCCTGCATATGGCAATCAAATCGATCGCGTTGGTATTCCTCGCGACATATTCCATTCCGGCAAGCGTCAACGGCCTATCGTTCGCGAAGATGGTTTTTACGCCAAATTTTCTCATTTGAAATTCCGACCTGAACTCAAACTGTCGTCACACATTGAAAATATGGAATCCCACCGGCATCTCGAGCTCAAGGTCGCCATGCGAAATCTCTTGATCGGTATCTTATAAAATCCTTACAAAGCGAGATATGGGACCAACGCCTGATCCGAGGCCCGCCACATCAGACAAGTCCTATGGATGACATGTTTTTACTTTGTGGCGACGTGCGCATCCTGCCTGTCACACCTTGTAGGCGAGGCGATGCGATTTCCGGGAAGGCGTCGCTGTCCAGAATTTCTTCCGTGTCATGCGCACCACCCCGACTTCGCTCAAGAGATACCGTGAATCCGATTGATGATAGCCGTGCGTTCTACGACGATTCCCTCACGAACCCGCGCTTTCATCGACATGCGCGCCCGCGTCTTAAGTTGGTCGATCGCTATATCAGGACTTCTTATTGAAAGGATTGAACGTGCCACAATCCGTTCATGACTTGCACTTGCCGGAACCCATCGCCGGGCGTATGGTTGCTTTCTGAGTCGCCCTTTTCCGGGAGATATCAAAATGGCTGCCATGCAATCCGCGGCCACGCCCCTCTCCGACGAGGAAGCCCGGCGCCAGTTGCGCCGCGCCGTCATCGCCAGCACGATTGGCACCACGATCGAATGGTATGACTTTTTCCTCTACAGCACGGTCACCGGCCTGGTCTTCGCAAAACTGTATTTCCCCCAGTCCCACCCGCTCGTCGGCACGCTGCAGGCGTTCCTGATCTATGCCGTCGGCTTTGTCGCGCGGCCGGTCGGCGCGGCGATCTTCGGCCACTACGGCGACCGCATCGGACGCAAGGCCACGCTGATCGTGACCCTGTTGCTGATGGGGCTCGCCACGTTCGCCGTGGCCTTCGTTCCGACCTATGCAACGATCGGCATCTGGGGCGCCGTTTTTCTCACGGTGCTGCGCTTCATCCAGGGCGTCGGCGTCGGCGGTGAATGGGGCGGCTCGGTCCTGATGTCGATGGAGTGGGCGCGCACCAATGCGCATCGCGGCTTCGTCGCGTCGTGGCCGCAGTTCGGCGTGCCGGCGGGATTGTTCCTCGCCAACCTCGCCGTGCTGGCCATGAGCTGGCTTTCCGGCAACAGTTTCCTCACGTGGGGCTGGCGCGTTCCGTTTTTCCTCAGCATCGTACTGGTCGCAATCGGGCTCTACATCCGCCTGAATATCCTCGAGACGCCGATCTTCGCGAAGCTGCTGGCCGAGCGCCGGATCGAGAAAACGCCGATGCTCGAAGTGCTGCGCAAGCAGCCGAGGGATATCGTGCTGTCGGCGTTTGCGCGAATGGCCGAACAGGCGCCGTTCTATATCTTTACCGCGTTCGTGTTCACTTACGGGATCACGGCGTTGGGCGCCACGCGCGAGCTGCTGCTGACGGCGGTGCTGGTTGCGTCCGTGGTCGAATTCTTCACCATTCCGCTGTTCGGACACGTGTCGGATCTGATCGGGCGGCGGCGAATGTACATGATCGGCGCGGCCACCGTCGGCGTATTCGGATTTCTCTACTTCGCGATGGTCGATAGCCGGAATCCGATATGGATCTTCGCGGCCATCGTGCTGTCGCTGGTCCCGCATTCGATGATGTATGGGCCGCAGGCGGCATTGATTGCCGAGTCGTTTACCGGGCGGTTGCGGTATAGCGGTGCGTCGATGGGTTATCAGCTCGCTTCGGTCATTGCAGGCGGTCCGGCACCGCTGATCGCGACGGCGCTGTTTGCCTACTACCATTCGGGGTATGCGATCGCGGTGTATGTGCTGGCGTGCGCGGTGCTGAGCCTGGTTGCCGCATCGAAGCTCGGGGACTATACGAACAAGGATATTTCGCGGGAATACGACGACGCGCGAAATCTGGAGGATCATGGGCACGCGCCACCGCTGACCTGACGAGCGTCACCCTCACTGCTTGTTGTCCGCGCGAACGGTGCCCAGCGCTTGGAGCAACGGTCGGAGCGCATCGAGTTCCGCGCCGAAGCCGGCCCAATCCCCCGCCTTCAGCCGCTCGATCGCACGATCGTAATGGGCGAGCGCGTCACGGGCGCGCACATCCGCTGCGCCGCCCGCCGGCGCCGCCGCCGGTTCCGGCCTCGTCTCCTTGAAGAGCGCCGCGAGCGCCTCGCCCAGGTTTTCCTCCATCACGACGCGATCGCCATAGGCGGCGATCACCCGTTTCAGTTCGGGCAATTGGCCCGACGCCGCGCGCAGATAGAGCGGCGACACGTAGAGGATCGAGTGCTCGATCGGAACGACCACGAGATGTCCGCGGATTACGCGTGAGCCCATCTGGTTCCACAGCGAGATCTGCTGCGAGATTTCCGTGCTCTGCTGGATGCGCGCCTCGATCTGGTACGGCCCATAGATCAGCTTTTCCTTGGGGAACGCGTAGACGATCAGCTTGCCGTACCCGGGCGGATCGCAACGCGCGGCCAGCCACGCGATCATATTCTCGCGCTGGCTCGGCACCATCGGCAGCATGAGCACGAAGCCGGCCTGCGCGTCGCCGGGCAGCCTCATGATCGTGTAGTACGGCGCCATCTGCCGGTTCGCGGTGTCGCCCCCGTCGATATCGCCCAGCGCGCGAGGAAACTGCCAGAGGTCCTCGCGGTTATAGAACACTTCCGGCGCGTCCATGTGATAAGCGCGGTAGAGATTCGCCTGGATCAGGAACAGATCCTCGGGGTAGCGGATGTGCCGTTGAAGATCCTGCGGCATCGCGTCGAACGGCTTGAACATGCCGGGGAAGATGCGCGCGTAAGTCCGCACCAGCGGATCGGAAGGATCGCTGACGTAGAAGTCGACCGTTCCGTTGTACGCGTCGACCACCACCTTGACCGCGTTGCGAATGTAGTTGGCGCCATCGCCGACGCCGGGCGGCGCATACGGAAACCAGCGGCTGGTCGTATAGGCGTCCTGCATCCAGAACAGGCGTCCGTTGCTCGCCACGACATAGGGGTCGTGGTCGAGCGCGAGAAACGGTGCAATCGTGCGTATCCGGTCCCGGATGTTGCGGTGAAGGAGGATCCTGCTCTCGTTCGTGATGTAGTGCGTCAGCAGGATGTTGGGATCGTCGAACTGCCATGCGAACAGGCTCCGTCGTACCGCTCCGCCGATCGCGACACCGTCGCGCCCGCTGTAGGACGTGTAGACGTTGCTATCACCCTTCGGGTAGTCGAATTCGGGCACACTGCCCTTCACGATCACATAGCCCTGCCCGCCTTCACCGAAGTAGATGCGCGGTTCGTTGATCGCCGGTCCGCCGTCGGCGACAGGCGGAATGTCGCGCAGATAGAGCGACGGCAAGCCTTCCGTGGATTTCTCCGTGACCGGCGACATCACGATGCCGTTGCCGTGGGTAAACAGAAGATGCAGGTTCACCCAGGTTCGGGCGTTCTCCGGCAGCATCGTATGCTCCAGTTCGCGCGCCGACAGCATGACCTGCCGGTAGCCGGAGTCGAGACGGTAGCGATCGATATCCACGGAAAAGAACTTGTAGTAAGTCCTGATCTCCTGCAACTGCGCATAGGTATCCATCAGCGGCTGCACATCCCACAGGCGGATGTTGTCGACTGTCGCGCGATTGGCCTGCAGCGACGCAAGATTCAGGCCTTGCTCGGCCGCGAACGGTTTGACCTCGATCTGCACGAGACCGTAAGCCTGCCTCGTCAACGCGATGTTGTGCCGGATATAGGGCGTCTCGAGCTGCAGTTCGCTCGGCTTGACGTAGAAGCGCTGGAACAGCGCGGGATAGACGATGCCGAGCGCAAACGAAGTGCCGAACACGAGCAGCACCGCGGCGGCCGGCAACTGATAGCCGGGCCGGCGCATGTTGACCACCATCGCAACGGCCGCCCCAATGGCCAGGCCGACGAGCAGCCACAACACCGGCAGCATCACGTGGGCATCCGTATAACCGGCGCCGACCACGACACCGTTGTTGTCGTATAGCAGCAGGAAGCGTTCGAGCCACCAGGACCAGGCTTTCACCAGGAAGAAGAGTGCCAGCAGCGCCGACCCGTGAACCGCGGCGGCCGACGAAAGCCCCTTCGGCGGGCGCAGCATGATGTCGCCGCGCAGCCAGTAGACGCCGCCTGCGACGATCGCGCAGCAGACGACCACTTGCAGCAGCAGGTTCTTCAGCACGATCCAGACGGGGAGCGCGAACAGATAGAAACCGATGTCCTTGCCGAAGATCGGATCGTGCGCGCCGAACGGCACCCGATGCAAAAAACGAAGCGCAACATCCCAGCTCGACATCGCACCGGCGGCGATCGCAAGCCCGAGAATGACGGCGCCCGCAGCGATGACCGCGCGCCAGGGAATGCGCGACGCGACCTCCCCTGCCAACGCCCGCAGGACATCCTCCGCCCGCGTCGACGAAGTGTCCGCTACCTGCCAGACATCGACGGGCCTGGCATAACGATGCGCGAGCCACCCCGACGCGCCGATCGCGACCGCCGACACGGCGAACACGGCGACGAACAGCAGCACTCTTGCGGACAGGATCGTCCACAAGACGCCGGCATAGCCGATCGACGAAAACCAGAGCCAATCGACCAGGAGACCGGTGATGCGCCCGACGACGATCAGGCAGGCGATGACGATCGCAGCCGCGATCCCATAGCGTCTCAGGCGCGGGACGGACGTTGCTTGCGAGCGCATCGAAGCTTCCTTTGCCGGGCCGTCATGCGTGGCCGGCCGCGACCGGACGGGGGTGTGCCGCCGATCCGTCAGCGAGAATCACGGCCGGCCGCATGTCTGAATGCTACGCCCGTTGTCGACGCATCGCCATCCGGCGGCATGCGCGACGTCGCCGGCAACGGTCGAACACGGTGCAGTGCACTGCAGCAAATTCGATCTCGCCGCCGCGGGACGCGATGCGCAGCTCACGGAGCGCACGGTCAAGGTGGCGTTTGCACGCCATCCGGGTCGCGCTCACAATAGACGTTCCGGCAGCTTTCCGCGCCGGAACGGACGGAGGGCGAAATGGACGATCCCCATGATCTTCAGCGCTTTGTCGACGCACAGGATTCGGTGTATGCGCAGGTCTGCGACGAGCTCAGGCACGGACACAAGCGAAGTCACTGGATGTGGTTCGTGTTTCCGCAGATCGAAGGGCTTGGCGACAGCGCGATGGCGCAACGATACGCGATCTCGACACTGGCCGAAGCCGTCGCGTATCTTCAGCATCCGCTGCTCGGCGAAAGGCTGCGAGAATGCACACGACTGGTCAATCAGGTCGAAGGCAAGTCGATCCAGACGATCTTCGGGTATCCCGATTACCTGAAATTCCGGTCGTCGGTCACGTTGTTCGCGCATGCGACACCCGACAACGCGGTGTTCGTGGAGGCGCTCGAGAAATATTTCGGCGGCGAGGCCGATCACGACACGCTTGCACGAATCTAGGCGATGTCGGCGTCGCGCCGCGTTAGAATAGCGCCCCTTCTCATGGGAGACGACAATGTCCTGGTTCGTTTATGAAGTGCCCGAATACCACGAAGACGCTTCGCGCATCGAACCCTACAGCGACCTGCGCAGCCGTGTACTGAAAGTCGGTGGCCTGGCCATGGCTGACGAACTGGAAAGCGTTCGCGAAAACGCCGCGGCGACAGCGGACACGCCCGAGCGCCCCTTGCGGACGCCGGAAAATCCGCAGGTTTTTCCGATTCCCTACGCCGAGTCCATGATCCTGGTCGGATTCATCTTCGATTTGAAGCGAGACTTCCGGCAACTGGTCGTGTCACCGGTAGAAATGCCCTGGTTGAACGACGCGTAAACAGTGGTTGGACCGGACGCGGACGGGGGCGTTTCGCCTGTTCTGAAGCCGGGCCCGACTGGCAAGGTGTCCGTCATCCACGGTGTTCTACAACAACGATAACTGGGCCGGTGTGCTGGTGCAAACTGCTTGACCGCCCTCTCGTGGCGTCAGGCTCGGCCTGTCCGTGGACTGAGAACGCCCGTCGTCCGGTCGATACCTTCGCACCCAATCGGCGCCAAGCACATCGGATGAGAACACAACGCCGGGCGCAATCTGAACAAGTTCGCTCATCCGCGGATTTTCCTAAGCGGGCCGAACGTCGAAGTGAGCTGCGGCGTATCGCGCGCTGCAGTTCCACACTTCGACGCCGTCACGGGTGAAGGAAGCCCAACCATCCTTGACGATCACGTCTGCACCGGGAAATACGTCGCCGTATCCATTTGCCGTAGCAGCGAAGACCGTCCGCTCGCGACACGTCGCCCAGTATTTCCCATCGGCAAGCGTTAGCGATTTTGTGCTCAACCGGCAACTCGACTCACTATTTGATCAAGAACCGGTCGCGGTTCTTTGCTCCCGCAATCCATTGAGGGGCCCGGCCACGACCGCTCCATGTTGCGCCAGTCTTCGGGTCGCGATACTTCGGCGCAACCGGCGCACTTACGTTCGTCGCAACCGCACGGCGCCGCCCGAAAAGCTGCTCCGGCGTGATGCCATACTCGGCGATCTGTTCACGGATCGTCGTGATGATGCTGTCCAGTTCAGCAAGTCGAACTTCTTCCGCTTGCTGTGCCAGCGCTTCGGCTTGGGCTTTCAACTCGAGATAGGTAGCCATGTATGTGCAGGGACTCCGATTTAGAAGATTGACCGGTGGTTGAAATGGCCTTGGGCTTGAGCGAAGACCCGTCGACCTCGACAGACACATTATATTCATGGTTTAGCAAGAACCAAATGGCTCGACGCCGCATGACACTATCGTCGTGGTCATATTCGTGAATCTCGCAAACGCTGCTGACGCTCAGCGAATGGTACTCCGCACGTAGAGTTCACGCTTCGGATTACCGATTTAAATTCACACAAATACAAATGTCCGGTTCTCGCCAAGTTCAGATGTCCGATTTTCGACCGATCGCAAGCTGACCGGCCGCTGGCAATCCCGCGCAGGAAGCTGCGATGGCTGCAATGGAGCGGATCACGATGGCGATGCGTGAAATGTGACCGGAGTTGATTCAGTTCTTCTCGATCAAGTTGCGGACAGCGAACAATTCGGCATCGTTGCGGATACCGAGTTTACGATAGGCGGATTGCTTTTGCGCGCTGATCGTCTTGGGACTTCGGAAGAATTTCGACGCGATCTCGGACACGGACATACCGGCAAGAAAGCACCGCAACACTTCATGCTCGCGCGGGCTGAGCAGAAAATCCGCCGCCGGCCCAGAATCGGACGACGGTGAATCGTCGCCGCTAGCGGTCCTCGGTTCGGCCCCACGTGAATCTGTCGTCGTGCCCCACGTGATCCGGTGCGAGAGTTCGGCGCTTATGAATGATTGACCACTTGCCACGAGGCGGATCGCGCGGGCGAGTTCGCCGAGATCCTCGCTCTTGCCGAAGAAACCGAGCGCACCTGCGCGCATCGTCATGTTGACGGTCGCTGACGAATCGCTGCTCGACATCATCAGCATCCGACAATCGGGGAAGCGCGTATTGATGAGCTTGACGAGATCGAGGCCATCGATCTCGTCGGGACCGAGCGTGTAGTCGAGCAGCACCACATCGGCACGGTTCGATTCGAGCCAGCGAATCAGGTCGCGCGACTTCGCGAAGCTCGCTACCAGCTCGATGGAGTTCTTCTCGGTCAGGTAACTTGCAATCCCGAGTTGGACGATGGCGTGGTCGTCCAGAATCACGACGCGGATCGGCTGGTGCCCAGGCCTCATAGTTACCCCTATCGTTGTTGTATACGGCGCGAAACGGCTAGCCCCGTTATTGTCGCGGGATGCCATCCATGATTATTTCGACTAGCTTACCGGCTTTTGGGGCAATTTTTAACCCTGGTGACCAAATCTGAAGGTGATGTGGCCGCAGTGCCGCATTGCGTTTCCGCAACGCGCGACCTATGATGTCGGTCTCGTTTTACGGTTTTTACCTGCGGCCATCTCAGCGCCCGATACTCGTCTGAGGACCGTCCATGGCAAACCGGCCAACAATCTGGTTGAACAACGTGAGCAAGCTGAGTTTGAAACGATGTGCCGTATTAATGAGCGCACTCGTCTGGCTGACGCCCACGTTCGGATGGGCAAGCAATTCGCCGCAGTTCACAACTGAAGAGAAGGCGTGGATTGCCGCGCATCCGGTGGTGCGCACCAGAATCGATCCACACTGGCGGCCGTTCGAGTTTCGCGACCACGGGAAAGTATTTGGCATCGTGCCGTCGTACCTCGATGCGATTTCCCGCGTGAGCGGATTGCGCTTCGAGTATGTCGACAGCCAGTCATGGGCGGACTCGCACGCCGCCTTGATCTCCGGAAAGATCGATTTGGTGCCGGAAGTATCGAAAAGCGCAGATGTGTCGATGTATCGCGACGGCGTCATTGTCGGCCAGCCATACTTCGTCGGCACGATTGTCGTGGTCGCGCCGGAACACCTGAATCTGTTCGTCGATTCCCGCAACCTGGCCGGCAAACGGATCGCGATCAAGGGCAACGGCGGGCTGGAATATGCGCTTCGCCAGAGCGGCCTGCCCATGACGCTGCTGACCTATGACGACGAACAGGATGCGCTCGCGGCCGTCCTCGACGGCAAAGCGGATGTGGCCGTCGGCCCGGACATGTCGATCCTGCCGCTGCTACGCCGGCGGTTCCTGGGTCAGCTGTTCCTGGCGGGCGGCCTGCCGGACCGGCCATATGCGCTGGCCCTGGCAACCCGCAGCGACATGCCCGTGCTCGCATCCATTCTCGATAAGTCGTTGGCCGCGATTCCCGCTCGCACGGGCGAGGAGATTTCGCGCCGATGGATGACGTCGACCGACTACGGCGAGCCGACGCTGCGCTCAATTCTTTACTACCGACGCTGGCAGGTCATTGCGGCCGGCGCCACTGTGTTCGCGCTGGCGGCCATCGCGTTCCTTTCGTGGCGCGCACGCACCGCTGCGGTTCGCAGCGAGCGCGAAAAGGCTATGTTCCTCGCATTCATCAGCCACGAGATCCGCACGCCGATGCACACGATCCTTTCGTCGCTCGAACTGCTGCAGCAGTCGCAGCTCACGCCGAAACAGGCGGGCCGAGCGGATGCAGCCGTTGCCGCCTCGGAATCGCTGCTGACGCTGCTCGATGACCTGCTCGAATACTCGCGACTCGAATCGCACAACGTCACACTCACGCCCGAACCAACGCAAATTGACGCGTGGTTGCGGCGCAGCGCCGACATGGTGCGCTGGAGGGTCGACGAGAAAGGACTGAACCTTGCGATTGAACTCGCCTGTCCTGCCGATTTGACCTTGCTGATCGATCAGGTCCGCACACGGCAGATCGTGCTGAACCTGCTCGTCAATGCAATCAAGTTTACGTCGGAGGGGTCGATCTGGCTGCGTGTCGACTACCTGGAAGGCAAGCCGAACACTGCCGGTTCACTGGTGATCGAGGTCCGCGATACCGGGATCGGCATCCCGCCCGCGCGTCAGAGCCGCATCTTCGAGCCCTATCAGCGCGTCGAGGAGCCGGGCAGCCGTCGCGTGAACGGCAGCGGCCTGGGCCTGTCGATCTGCCGCGAACTGGTTGGGCTCATGAACGGCGTGATTACCGTCAGCAGCAGCCCCGACAAGGGCACGATCTTTACCGTGATCCTGCCTGCGCAACGTACCCCCTGGGTAGCCGGCCGGGATGCGGCCGCGCCGGAGGCCCCGTCACGCGAAGTCGACACGACCGATACCCGGGCTTCCCAGCGAGTCGACGAAGGTCCGATGATTCTGGTCGTCGACGATCACGAAGCCGTTCAACATGCGATCCAGCATCAACTTGATGCGCTCGCGTGCCGTTCGGCCATCGCCGGCAACGGCGCGCAAGCGCTTGATCGGTTCGAGCGCGCTCAGTACGACATGGTGCTGCTCGATTGCGACCTGCCGGACTTCGACGGCTATACGGTCGCACAGCGCATGCGCGCCAGCGAGCAGCAACGCGGGCAGGCGCGCACACCGATTATCGCGATTTCGGCGTCGACGGAAGATGCGCATCGTGAGCGCTGCTTCGACAGCGGCATGGATGGTGTGCTCGGCAAGCCGCTTCGGCTCGAAGCGTTGCGGCAGATGATCGATCTTTGGTGCCCGGCAAGCAAGCTTGACAGGCATCAGCCGTCTGTCGAACCAACACCCATAGCAGGTCGGGAATTCTCCGAGATCTACCGTCGAAGTATCGACGCGGATCTGGCATCCCTGAGCACCGCGCTCTCGGCCGGCGATGCTGAGAAGGCGCGCTATGTGGCGCACAGAATCAAAGGGGCGGCCGCGATTGCCGGGCATGCCGGGACGAGTAACCTGGCAGCCGACCTCGAGCGGATGCTGGAAGCGGTATCCGACGGGATTCCGAGCAATGTCGGCCCGCTTCATGATGATTTGTTGCGCCAGCATCGCGCCGAAACGGCGACACCGGATTCAGGCGAATCGAAGCCCTGCAGCACGCGCGCATAAGCCTATGAGGCTGCCGCCTGATCCAGTGCAATACCCGCATACGCAGGACACCACATGGCGATCATTTGCCGCAATGCTTCGAGCCGCAGCGGCTTGCCGAGCACGCCATCCATGCCGCTCTCGAAGCAGCGCACCTTGTGCGCGTCGCCGGTGATTGCCGATATGGCGATGATCGGAACGTGTCGCCCCTTTCCTGCAGACTCGCGTTGACGGATCGCGCGTGCGAGCGCGTAGCCATCTACGTCCGGGAGATTGCAATCCAGCAGCACCATGTCGACATGCGTGCGCGCAAGTTGCTGCAACGCGGTCTCCCCCGTGTCAGCGATGATGCCGACGCAGCCAAGCGCTTCACATTGATCCTGCAGCGAGGCCCGGACGGCTTCGTGATCATCGACGATCAGGATGTACGGCACTTCCCGGCATGGTTGGGCGGCGGACGCTGGTGCGCGCACAGGCGTCCAGGCGGTTAACCGGGCCGACGACGTGCGATCCGTGACTGCGACCGGCAGCTTGACCGAGAAGACGGTCTCGACACGCGGTGTACTGCAGACCGTGATCGTTCCACCCATTAACTCGACGAGTTCACGGCAGATCGCGAGGCCGAGCCCGCTGCCGGCGCCGTCGGAACGTGCGGCGCGATCATTTTGCCAATACCCATCGAACAGATGCTTGAATTGATCGGCAGCAATGCCGACCCCGGTGTCGCGAACGTCCAGTAGCAGCGTGCTGCTTCGCCCTCGGCGGATCGTGGCAATTCGAACACGCAACGTCACGCTGCCGCCGTCCGTGAAGTGAATTGCGTTGACCAGTAGGTTCAGCACGATCTGGCGCACGCGGACCGGATCAATCTCGACATGCAGCGCCGGCGGGATCTCGATGTCCAACGCCATCGCGATTCCCTTGGGTTCGGCACGCCAGCGCACCATATCGACAGTTTCCCGGGCCCACGACTCGAGTTCGACTATCTGCGCGTCGAACGTCACCTTGCTCGACTCGAGGCGGGAGTATTCCAGGATGTCGTCCAGCAGCGTCAAGAGCGTTTCCGACGCGGACACGGCCGCATCCACGCGATCGGCCTGTCGTGGCGGCAACCGCGAGCGCCGCAGAAAATCCAGCGACGACAGAACAGTCTGCATCGGCGTTCGGATTTCGTGGCTCACGAACGCGAGGAACATCGCCTTGTCCCGCTTGCTGCGAATCGCTGCCGCGCGGGATTTCCAGGAGAGATAGGCAAACACCGCGAATATCAGCAACGTCGCGGCAATCGCGACCACCTGTGGCGCGCGATAATGCAGGATTGAGCGTAGTGTCGGCTTGCCGTAGTCGCCGAGTTCAACCCAGTCCCGCGTGATCGCAGCGGCTTCGCTCGCCGGAATCGCCGCGAGCGACTTGTCGATGATCGACGCCAGAATCGGCAGATCGGCGCGCGTGAGCATGGCCAGCGACACGGAGCGATCTGCCAGCATGCCGGACATGTAAAGCTGCCCCGGAAATTGCCGGCGAACGAGCGGCAGGATTGTGACGTCGATGCCAAGCGCGGCATCGGCTTCGCCGTTGGCCACCGCGGCAAGTGCGAGTTCCTCGGTGTCGAACGTCAGTACGTCGAGCGCGACACCGCTATGACGGGTGAAGTATTCGACCGCGCCGCGCCCCTTGATCGCGACGCGTCGGCCTTCGAGCCGCTTCAGACTGAAAACCATCGCGGAATTGTCACGTGTCACGGCAGTCAGCCGACCGACCAGATAAGGCGAACTGACGAGCGCGCCGCTGCCGACACGGTCGGATACCAGCTCTCGCCAGACGCCCGGCAGCAAATCCACCTTGCCGGTAGCGAGCGCGTCGTATGCACGACCCCATTCCGTCCCGGGCACGGTGTCGAACGTGAGTCCGGTCATTTTCGAAATCGCGTTCAGGTAACCGGCGACAAGACCAGCATGCTGTCCGTTGTGGAGATATTCGAGTGGACTCCAGTTCGCCTCGACTGCTATATGAACGACCGGGTGTGCGTCGATCCATCGCAGTTCTTCATCGGTGAAGACCGGTTTCTGCCAAAGCGTAGACGCAACCGCGCCCGGCAGCGAGACCACGCAGACGGCCAGAAGCAATGCACGACAGAGCGAACACCATTGGGTCCAGCGCGAAGCGTGTATATTTTTCATGATGGATGCAGCTTAGAAATGTGACGACGCTGAATGAATCGCGAGGCGCCGCCGCGTCGTGAACAGAACCTCGACTCATTCGATGCATCGCACAAAGCCCGACAATTCGCCTCTCGTTCAAGTATCGCCGTCAGAATCCCGCAGGTTGTCCGTCGGGTCACCACGCTGCTGCCGGTCTCAGGTGTTGCGTATGGAAGGCCCTGAGAATGCAACACCTGCATAAAGAAGGCATGAGAGGTGTGTCGCGCACGAACTTGTCAGCGGTCGATCGCGTTATTGCGCACGTTGTTTGGTCGGAATTCTGTATTACAAATTGATGCCGCAATATAAGACTTGTCCTAAAAATGAAAAGCGCCGTCATCGGCGCCATGACTTCACGAAGGACTGTTAGCAATCAATGAATAACTCTGATCTGCTTTAATAAGTCTGGGCACAAGTGAGTGTTAGTGTTTCGCAGGCTGAACCGCTTGGATTTCTTTTGCAGTGCCGAGAATTGGTGTTCTGTTTTTGGCCCTCCCTGTTCTACTGGACACAAGCTCGGAGGCCCCGGCCGCCCATGGCATCGCACCAGATCATCTACGATGTCAATTGGAAACCGATACACCGAATCAGAAATGCGTCGCGGACCTTACCTACATCTGGGCCGCCGAAGGCTGGCCGTTCGTCGCCGCGGTCATGGTTTTTCACCCCCGCCGTATCGTCGATTGGTCGATGAGTGACACGACGCACGCGAAGACGGCTCCAGACACTTTGCTGATGGCACCCTGGCGACTCGGCCCGCCGAACTGATACAACGTCGCTTTTCACCGCTGCATTGTCCTCAGGAATCGCCTCGATGGCTGATGCCAAAGGCCGGCGCTCACTGCTCGACTTCGTTAGGTTTAGCTCGAGCATCGTATTGCGGGCCAGTGAACCCGTCCGGGAGAACAGTGGAAGGCCGATTTGCGAATGAGACGACACGGTCAAATTGATTCACCGGCACCACTTTTACTTCATGCGTGTCCGTCCCGTTTGCCAAGACGACCCTGACTGGGCTGCCAACTGGACTCAGCCCGACCAGATCGAGCGATTCGCCAGGCGACAAATAGCGGTCCCGCATGCAAACGGTCGAAAGCGTACATTCGCCATGCGCGGTTGCTAGCATGACCGTGTTTCCTGTATTAACGAATGCCGTCCCGTCGACCCGATAAGCCTGCCTTGGCGACCTGGGCTGCACGACTAGAATTGTCTGCAACTCCAGACGCGGTTTCACCTTGACTGCATCCGTATCGATCGAAACAGCGCGCTCCTCCCGGAACGTTACGCGAAAATAGCGTGGCGAGTCGTCACTGACACCTTTGAAATACAGACGCAACCAGCCACTCATGTTCGGGCGCAACACGAGTTGCTTCGGCGCGTACATCAAGTCGCCGCCTTTGGGCTTCCAGGTCGCGACGTCGCCATACGGAGGAGCGCTTTCCTCCACTGACACGCCGTACACGCGCGTCTGGTCGCTGTCGTTCACGACCTCGCGAACGAGATAGTCTTTCCCGGACCCCATGAAATAGGTCATGTCGCCAACGGACAATGCCTGCGCGGTGCAGGACCAGGCCAACATCACGAACGCTGCGAATTGCCTCAATCGATTCCTCACTGGTTATTGGTCCGCGCATGCGCATCTCACCCGCTTCAATTCAGCCAGTCGGCCCGGCATCGCGCGTTACCCGACAAAAATGGATGCGCGACCGACTACGTCGGCCGCGCACATGGACATACCTCCTTCTTTTGCTTCGGCATCAGCCTTCGCGGCGCCGAACCGGACCCGCATCGGCCACGCTTTTTGGTTTGCATTCGACCTGATCAACCCAGAGCGCGCCTTGCGCCTTGCTGAGGTCAACGTCGATCTCGCACGTTCCGCCGGCATCGGTCTCGTATTGAATGACCGGATAGGCGGTATCGACGTCGATCACGAAACCGCCGTCGGCCGCGGTCGTAGCCTTGCCGATGTGGTTGCGAATTTCCGTGTTCGGCTTCACCAAGCCGTTTTCGGTCAGCACGCCGAACACCGTTACCAGCCGGCGGACCTTCGGCGTCATCGACGCGACGTTGCCGGGATACAGCACGAGCTTGGCGTCGCCTTCCTGGATATCGAAATTTTCCGGCGTGTCACGACGCGTGCGAATCTTCACGCGGTGCTCGCGGTATCCCGTCAGAGGAACGAACGTGGAACGTGAATCGAGCGCCAATGCCCCGTTCGTGGACACCATCTCGAGGTTGCCGCGTGCCGACTTGTCCACACCGACGATCACACCGCTTTCGCCCTTCTTGCTGTTGAACCCGATGCCGCGCGTGTTCCACCCGACACTGCCCTGCATCGCGGCCGTGCCGCTGGCATCGCCTGTGTCGTCGATGTTCACGTTGCCCTGCCAGCCGAACCAGCGGTTGTGGCCCTGCGCGCCGAGATGCGCCTGGGTGCTCGTCGGGTTGCCATAATCGCTCGACAGTGAACGCGAGCGGTTGACTCCTGCCGACAGATAGTCGACGCCAGCAATACGCTCCGGCCGCCAGCCGACGTGCGCACCGATCTGCTCGGTATCGAGCGAACGCGAATAGTCGATGCCCGCGTCGCCGAACGAGAACGTCGCATTCAGGCCGACGTAGAACGCGTTGTTCCACTTACGGCCCATGCCGCCGGTATTCCTGCTGAACATCTGGCCGCCATTGAGCATCACGCGCATCCATTTGTTCGCGTAAATGTCCTGGCTCCAGTCGATTCGATAGTCCTGACCCCCGCCTTGGTATACGCTACCGCTCACGTTGAGCGTCGCGTTGTTGGCCCAACCGAACATTCGCGAAACACTAACGTTCGAGCCGAAACTCAGTGTGCGCTGATTGTATACGCCGTTCTTCGCGGTGCTGCCCGTCGTCAGCATGTAGTTCGCCCATGCGCCGACCGGCCCAATGTTAGCCGCGGCATTCGCATTCAGGCGCAATCCGCCGTCGCTCGTCGCCCCCGTGTCGACGCCGACGTTACCGTACTTGAAACTCCGCTGATAGCGCAGTTCGGCGGCGGCCAGGCCGTCAAAATAATAGGCACTACCGTGAAACGTACCGAGCCGAGTCGCCATCTTGCCGCTCGCGCCGACGAGTTGTCGGCTGATCGAACCACGTCCCCCGACGTTGTTCGCAACATACTGGCCGACATAGAACTGATACTGCGTGTCCGCACCTGTACCGCCGTTACTCGGCTTGTAAACCTGCTCATTCCGGGACGACACCACGCGACCGTTGACAACGACGTCCACGCGAATCGGATAACTCCCGACTGGCAACTGACGCGTATCGATTTCCTGGTTGCCGAGGGGAAGATGCTGAACGTTGATCAGCTTGCCGTCGCGGTGGATCTGCACTTCGCCGGATGCGGGCATGAACGCGAAGATCGGCGTGCGCGCCAGCGAGCCGTCGTTCAACTCCGAGCGGCTCGCGGTGCCCGCGCTGACGCCAAGGAAGCGCCCGCCCGGAAGGAACGTCGTTTGTCCCAGCGCATTCATCGACCAAGTGCTCAGATAGCCGGCCGTGATCGCTACACCGCGGTAGTCACGTTCCAGCCGCGCTTCATACAGGTTGAAATCGTCGCCGCTGCGAATGTCGCCTTCAACATACGCGTGATTGACACCAATAGCACTGACCGACTGCACGTGGAGGTAGCCGTTCGCGTCGGCACTGGCGTTCTTCACGACCGACATGTCGTAGTTCAGCACACCGCTCGGATGCTTCTCGGTACTGTCGGGCAGCATATGCAGGCGCGGCGCGCCTTCGCTTGCATAGGCATCCCTCGGCAGTTCCGCGACCAGTTCGAACGTCCGCAGATTGAATTCCAGCTCGACGTCCGATGCGTCCTGGCGTGCGGTCGACGTTTCCGCGACCACGCGCAGCGGCTTACCGTAGTGATCCGCAACCCTCTGCTTCGCGGCATCCGTGATGGCGATCTTCGCGAGGTTGAAGTCGACCAGCGTCAGCGTGCGACCATCGTACTTGACGGTCGCACGGCCCGCTTCCTCGGAACCGCTGTCGGTCTTGAGCCGCACGGGCACTTCGACACCCTGCTCGAGTGCGCCGAGCAGGTTGTCAGGGAAAGTGTACTGACCGGCAGCCAATGTGCCATCGACATGTGTACCATCCGCAGGATCAGGCGCGTACTCGGCATTCTCCGAATGCAGCAAGCGAGCGTCGCTGCCCGGTTCCGTGTTCGACTCAGGCACGGACGCCGATACGTGTTCCGAGGCCGTGATCGCGTCGACACTGACGGCGTGTGCAGACGCGTAGCGACGCCGGTCAGCGTCGGGATTCTCGACTTCCCGCGCGCCCCGATCGAACATCACCGAATGATCCGCCGCAAGCACAGCCGACGACACCCATCCTCCCGCTAGGGATATGGCGACGTTAAGCGCTGTCATTGTCGACTTTTTCATTCGCAGTCCAAATTGAATCTCTGTTGAGTCACGTAACGAAACCGTGATTTGCTTACTTTGCTACGACCTTCGACGGCGCAGCATTCATCGGAAAATACTGGTATTCGCTGCCTTTCCAGACGCCAATACCTTGAAGGGATACCAGGCCCTTTTCCTTGCGCATGTCTCCCGACTCACCCGGAAGCAGGAAAGTGGATCGGCTGCACGCCTTCGGTTCAGTCGCTCCCTTTTCTTCGCACTTCCCCGTGGCCGTGACATGGACGAAGGTATTTCCGATGTTCTTCACGCGCCCATTGCCGTCGTTTTCGAATTTGAAGTGGATCGTGCGTGGGCGAACGACGAGGATCGAGCTCAACCGAATGCGCTGCTTTGCGGACAAGCTGACACCATCACTGATGTTCGCTTGAGACGACACGGCTTGTTCAACGAACGACAACTGGTAGTAACGCTCCTTGTCGTCCCGCTTGCCCTGGTAGTAGATTTTGACGTCCGCCGTTCGATGCGGCGGTAGAAACACCGTCGCGGGCGAGATGAGTACATCTTTTTTCTGCTCCTGCAGCACCGTCAATTGCCGCGGATTGGTGATCTCCTGGACTTCCGTCGACACGAATTTGGCTATCGAGTCGTCGTTCTTGATCTGCTTGACGACGTAGAACTCGTTTTCCTGCATTTCGGTCGTCAACGATCCGATGCCGATCGCCGATGCGTGCTGTGCGCCCATCAGCGCGGCCGCCAGCGCCAAAAGTTTGAGTGGCTTCATCGTGTCCTCCGAAAGAAAAGAAAAAGAAAATGCCGGACCCCTGGACCCCGAGATCCGGCATTGCCGGAGTCAAGCCTGCTTCGACCGAATCTATGCAGGCATTCGGCGAAACTTACGCGCTCGGCGTTTCCCAGCTCGCGACGAAACGCACTTCGACGTCGCCGTTGTATCGGCCATCGGAGACGCCCGACAGACCCGCGCCAGTCAGAGGGTTGCCGTCCTTGTCGGTGCCTTCCGCGATCGAGAATTTCACCGGCACGCCATTCGCCTGGTGGTACGAACCGTTCGGCGTCTTGTTCGGGCCGACCTTTGCCAGATTCATGTTCTGCAGGCCATTTGCCGCGATCGACGGCGCCGCGTCACCGCCCGTGCCCGACAGGATGTCGGTGAGGTTTTGGCTCAGCTCGATGCCGCCGAGATCGACGCCGACCTTCAGCGAATCCTTCACGCCACCAGCAACGGCATTCAACGTGTTCTGCGTGAGTTGCGCCTGGATCTTGTAGCCCGTGCCGCCTTCATAACCCGCCGCGAGAACGGTCAGCGTGCGGTCCTGCGTCGAGAATGCTTCGCTCGACGGGTTCCACTCGAAATCGAGCGTCGTGCTACCTTCAGCGAAGACGCTCAGCGTCACGTCGGACTTCTTAACAACCGATGCCGTCCACTTCACCCGGGCTTCTTCCGGGCCCACGGTTGCGGCGATGGCCGGAACCGCGAACGCGACTGCGAGTGCGGATGCCACTGCGAGGCGGATTGCAGTTTTCTTCATATCGATCTCTCAAAGGGTTTCATCAATTGACTTGGAATGACCGGACGACAGCCCCATACCCGGGGATATGCTTCTGGACCACCTGTCCTACCAACCGCCGATTCAATGGATTTGCCAGATCACGGCGGCGAAACAAATTATTTCAAATGAAAGGTAAATGAAATATAAGAATCGGCCTAAAAAGTCCTTGATCCGCTTCGAGCGGGCACGGGTTCACTCCGTAGAGCGCCCGTGCTGATGAGTGACGGTCGCGCCCAAGCGCATTGATCTGCGCGAGGAGAAGATCAGCGCAAGAAGGTTTGCCGAGGACGAGATGGGTTGGACGCGCAGGTCCGGTGGGCGCGCCGGAACCGAAGACAACGCGCATCACGACCACAATTGCCGGTGCGTTTCGCGGCGCACCTGCGATGCACTGCCCAATCACGTCTGCTTGAGTTCTCACATGCGCTGAATGGGCCATACCGCGATTGGTTCGATACATCTTGACCGGTCCAACCATGCGTCGCACGAGCGCAGACAAGATGCCGGCATGCAGCGTGAGGTCCGCGGCGTGTCCGCCGTTTCGGCGGATCGTTAAGCGAGCAGAGATGCCCATCGCCGACTATCGCCGGCGCGGGGCATTAAACAACGGCCGGCCAGCTCACTTCCGGGCGCGAACGAACGCGACGCGGCAGTCCGCGCGAGAACATCCACACCGCCCTCGCGCTCGATCGCGGACGGATACATCTTGACAGGCGCCCCAGCAGAGTGACCGCAGTAGGTATACACCTCGTGCATTCCCTGTCAAAGAGACATCGGCGATCGCAGAGACCTCCCGAGCCTCCACCGGCAAGCCGTGTGGGAATTGCGCGGATATCTGCGCTGCGGGATGCATTTAGGACGGTTCTCATATTCTGATCGCGCGGCCCTCCATTAGCATACGAAAGCCATCTTGCGTGTGACTAACGGAACGACTCGGTTATCCGGTCCTCATTGCAGCCCCCTCCGCTCCATCGCTCAATGTCGAGCATGCGTTGCGCGTCGACCTGAATCCGGAATGGCGGCCGAAAAGTCATATGCACTCCACCGACTGCGTCTATTCCTCGCCTCACCATTGAAATGTCAAATCTCAAACCACTTTTTCTACGCGCCGGGATTCGCCTTTGCCTGAGCGGCGTGCTGGCGCTCGGCCATGCTGTCACTGCCCATGCTGCGGCCGATGACTCGCTTGCCATTACGTGCAGCCGTGCTCCCACGACTTCCAGTCATTCCTATGCGCCAATAGTGATTGAGATGGGCGATTATCTTTATTTGCCCGACATTCCCGCTGGCACCACGGGCGCACTCGTTGGGCGCATTCACAAGTCGAATCCCCAACTGACGCAGTTGGCCATCATCTTCAAGGAGGCTACCACTTGGGACTATTTTCCGGACGTCGCCGTCAGCGCATGGGTGTCGGCGGGCGGTGCATCGCGCTCGATCGTTGTTCCGGATAGCCAGGATGTGCGCTTCCCCAACCTTCCCTTTTCCGCCAAGAGCGCACAGAATCGTGTCGGCGCGGACTACATCGTCAACGGCATGCAAATCGCGTCAATTTTTATGTTTACGCAGCAAACCGCGAACTCGCTGGGGCAGTTCGTTCGCGGGCCGGGTACTCAAGTGCAGGATCCGGTCGCCAGAAAGATGGTAGCGGACGCCTTTCTAAACCAGTCACCGATGACGTTCGGTGCGCGTATGTTCTACTCCCCCCTTCTCGATGGAGATCGTGGTAAGCAGCTTGCTGATTGGTGGGTAAAAGGAGATTCCTGGAGCCTTTGTGGATACGCCAACGAGTACGTTTATGGAACGACGGTGACGCCGAGCGCCAGCAATATGTTCAAGCTGTCACCGATCAGCGGCACCATCAGCGTGTCGAATGGCAAAATGCTCGTATCGGTTCCACCCGTCTGCCGTATCACGGACGGCAACATGGAATGCCCGATATCCACCAACGCCACGGCCACGATGGAGAACGTATCATTCGTCGTTCCACCTTCTCAGCAGTCCGACATATGGTTCATGACGGCAAGCGGGCAGAAGGTATCAAAGGTCACTGCGACTGCCTTGGGCACATCGAAGTTGGTGGTATCGGCGAATCTGCTGGATTCGCTGCTGGGCGACGCCGAGACGAAACCGCTCGACGATGCCATCGGCGCGATCGTGCAGACTACCGGTGGAACGGCCGTCGACATGCAAGTGTCCTTTTTCGATGACACGGAACTGAAACGTCTTACATTCGGCGTCGCGATCGACGAGCGCGACCCCGCTGCGATGGGCAAATATTCCGGTTCGATCGGCCAGGATCCCGAGATCGTCGTACCGCTCACGATCCGGCAGTACGGCGCGTCGAAGGCGACGAAAGTGTCGGTAGACGTGCTCGCGCCCAGTGTGCAAACCGCAGACGGGCCACGTTGCAAATTCGTCGACCAAAGCGGGGCAACCGTGGTTGCAGTGCCGTCAATCGTCCGCTTTTATGACGGCACCGGGCTCGACGATCGCCCGGACAATTGCACCGGTACCGTGTATGACGTCGCCACGCTAAAGTGGCGCGAGACCCTCGGCGGCGCATTCGCGTACGAGGGGGCCCTCGATATGGACCTGCGCTTCCCGCTCGATCCAAAGCAACTGGCGACCGACACGACAGGTACGCCCTGGTTTGGTACCGTTTCGGCCAGCGGCGAAGTGCGTGTCCGTGCTGATTGGCTCTGAGCGACTGCGGCCTTGGCGGTGCGCCGCACGCTAATATTTGACATTGCGCAAATAAATCCTTCGATTCCGCACCGCTTCGCCAGCACGGTGAGTGACGGTTTCGTCTGCGACTGTCTCAGGCCCCCAACGGCGATCGATATGCGGTGCTGCAACCGCATGACCGGCTTCCGATCCTGACGCCCGATCGCCGTCTGGAGCACCTCGCAATTTGATTCTGCCAAGTTAAATCTTTCGTAGATGTGCTAATTTTTCGCCACACGTCAAGATCCTGTCAGATTTGAAGTCGTCTAATCGAATAGCAGTCGTCCTTTTCTTGAAAAATCCGGACGCGTCGCGCGCTTTACACCAGCACTCGAGCCTGTCATTGTCCATCTTTAACTTTTTTTCAGACATATCTGATTGTTCCGATCAGTCGATTCCACGACGATAGGTTCGCGTGGGAGGCGTCGGTCCGGTAACCCGACTTCTTCCGTGCGAACCATTCACTCAGATTTTTTGGGACCGTTCAGAACAATAAAAAAAATAACCCTGTCTCTTCTCTTGATGGCGCTCGCCGCGCCCGCCTTCGCAGGCCAATGCAATAGCTACGGCTATCAAAAGAAGCTGCACAGACTTGAAGTCAAAGCCGAAATCGCGAGCAGATACGGCGACAGGATCAAGGCGCAGAAGCTCCGGGAAAAGCGCCAGTATTTGATGTCCCGTTGTCAGCTGACGCACACCCTTGGCGGAGCGGCCGCGAACTACGCGCCGTACCAATATCATTAATTTTCCGTAAGCGAGGGCGCGCAGTGCCCGGGTAAATTCGCCGTCCCCGCTGGGAAGTACGCAGGCCCTCGAACACGAGGGCCTGGCGCTTACAAAACACAACGCCGGTCGCAATCAGAGCAAATTCGCTCATCTGCGGATTTCCCCACGAAGTCTGAACGTCGACGTGCGCGGCCGCCAGTTCGGGGGCTTCCACGTCGGGCTCTACTGCCGCTTCTTGAATCGCTCCTTTGCATCGCCGAATGATGCTTGTGTCTTCCCGACGATCTGTTCGGCCTTGCCCGTCAGTCTGCTTGTTCGATTTCCCACGACCCTGCCAACCATCTCCTTCAGTTTTCCCTTTGCTTCCGTGATGCGACCTCTTATCTGATCCTTGTTCATGACATTGCTCCTTGAAACCGACGAATGCTCGAACTGCGGTCCGGCACGCCAAGCGGAATCGCGATGAAACGTCGGTCCAGGCACGGCGATTGCGCGGGTCGAAGCGTTCTCGCTTGTGGACAACAGCGAGTTGATGGCCGAAAGCTTGACGCTCGCCAGGCTCGCGTCTCTGTAACGGGTGCCGGAGGCAAAGCAGGCTGCGGCCACTCGTTTTCAATCTTGCGGAGGAAGCATGAACACGCTCACTAGCGCCGGCCCGCTGGTTTCACTGATCGCCGGCATTCTCATCCTCGTGGTGCCCCGCCTCCTGAATTACATCGTTGCGCTCTACCTGATCGTCATCGGGCTGCTCGGCCTGTTCGGAGGACGTCTCCATTGAATGGAATGACCACGAGATAGCCGTTCACGAACGCGCATCAGTTACGTCGTGGTGCCATGCGTGGGTCCGGTGGTGGCGAACACCACCAGTGCAATGAGCAATAGATATGCCGGCCGCATGAGGGTGAGTAAACGATCGAACAACGACATCGCGCGTCTTCCTTGATGAGATGACTCGCCTCCCCTGCGCCGGCCGCGTGATGCGGGGGCCGTGATACCGCAGGGCCCATCCTCTCGCAATGCGGTGAAGGGGCCTCCCCTTCGGATGCGAAGCGATATTCGACCCGACATCGGCGGAAGGGGATGGGTAATTTTCACTCTCTTGGTCACACATCGAGTCCCGCTACGTCAGACTTTTACCGCTTTTCCTCCGTTTTCATTTCAATTCAATGTAAGTGTTGCTTTGTCGGATCTGAACGCACATCCCGATAGCATTGTGAATCGCGTCCGCGTGCACTTTCGCTTCCGCCTCTCGCCATCATGATCTGCATTCCTTCACATTATTAGACATGTCGTGCCGTGCAGCGATGATGACATCGCGCGTTCGAGCATTGGATCGGCACGACTGACAAGAGACGCGGATCGCGTGATCGAAATAGCGAGCGAAGCACCCGCCGCTCCGTATGGGAACGAATCGTGCTCGTTGTCAGGCACTGAATGGAGGACAGCACGATGAAGCCCATGACACTCTCAAACCGCCGGATTCTGGCGACACTCGTGGCAAGCAGCGCACTCGTCGCGGCCAGCGCGGCCGTGGCGCAAGTCTACGTTGAACCGCCACCGAGGTACGAAGAGCCCGCCCCGGCGCCGGGTGTGTCGATCACAATCGGCATGCACGGCGACCGCTACTGGGACGGCCATCGCTACTGGGAGCACGACGCGTGGATGCACCGTCATCCGCGTGAACATGACCCGTGGCGGGAGCACGAGCGCGAGCGCATGCGCGAACACGACTATCGTGAATAGTGCAGATTCGCTGCGAGATACCAGGAAAACCGCTCCTGCTCAACAGTCTCGTACGTGGCGCACGGGCCGGCCAGATTTATTCGGATCACGAACATATATACGTCAAGGCGCAGCCATAAGCGCCTGGATCAGATTGGCGGCCATCGGGCGCCCGAGGCCGGTCACGTAGTCGTACCCGACCGCCGTGGTACAAAGCGTGCCGCATGCGCCGTTCGATCCGCTGACGATATCGTGGAAGTTCGCCGCGTAGGCACTCGACGCGAGTCCGTAAAGCACGCTCTGAATCGCGCTCACCGCGTTCAGCGTCGTCTTGCCGCGCGCGACGCGCAAGCTGTTTGCGATCGCGACCAAAGCGGACCATTGCGGCGCGCCCGCGCTCGTTCCGCCGACGACGAACCAGCCGCGTTGCCCCGCATAGCCGTACGAATCGTAGACCGCGAAGCCTGAAGCCGGGTCGCTGTCGTAAGCCACGTCGGGCACGCCGCGCAGCCCGAGGGTGTCCGATGGCATCCCGAAGTTCGACTGATACGTCGGCTCCGGCTCGACGGCGCTCTGTCCGCCGCCGCTTCCGGCCCACGCCGTTTCGCCGGCGTAGGCACCGCTTGCATCGATCGCGATCGACGTGCCGCCGACGCTCAGCACGTACGGCGACGCGGCCGGGTAGTCGACACCATTGCCGCCGTCGCCGGACGCAGCGACGAACGACACGCCGTTCGCGCTGGCGAGCTGCCCGTCGTATTGCGTCTCGGCCAGAAATTCGGCGGTCCCCCAGCTGATCGACACGACCTTCGCGCCGACGCCGCCCGGCGCAGGACGCGTCGCGAGCGCGATTGCGCTCATCAGGTCATCCAGCGAACTCGATGCGGCTTCGACCAGCACGATCCGCGCATTCGGTGCGATCGCGTGCGCCCACTGCACATCCAGCGAACTCTCGAGCGCCCACAGCGCATCGGGCGGCGGCGGCCGCTTGTCCGGTGTCGCGTACACCTTCGTGAAACAGCGCGGGGACGCGCACGGCGACAACCCGAACGTACTGCTGAACAATCTCAGATCCGCTTCGACATTCGGATTGTCGTATGCATCGACGATCGCGATGACCTGATCGTCGCCGCCATAGCCGCGCGCCGGCAATTGATCGAACCCGTAGAAACGGCGGATCTGCTGCGGCGACAGGCCGACCGGGTTCCGCTTCGCCGATCCGTGCAGATGGAGCGGCGGTCGTGCAAACGCCCGCGGCGCTCGCGACGCGGACTGCGCGAACGACACACCGAGCGTGAGCGCGACGCTCGCCGATATGACGACGAGCGTGCGCAACACACGCGTGAACGAAGCTCGCTTCATGATGCTCCCCCGTTGGCAGACGAGCTGACGTGCGTCAGTGCACCTTCGCGCTCGTAAACGACAGCGATTTGCCCGTGCCCGCGATGACCAGCCAGTTGTTCGGATCGGTGGTGACGATCGTCGCGCTCCCGCTCTTCACGCTCGGCATCTGATACGTGCTTTTCGGCAGCAGCCAGGTCATGTCCTGCAGGCTCGTCGGCTGCGTCGCGCTGAATGTCCAGCTGGTTCCCGTATCGGTCGCCGTCCAGTTCACCAGCAGACGGCGCCGGTCGAACTGCGTGAGCTGGTCCATCGTGAACCACTTGAACTGGCCGGTCGTCGCGAGCGACGCCGCGTAGCTGAGAAACGTCGTCACGACGTTCGGATACCATGACGCGCCCAGCGGGTGCATGTAGACCAGCCGGCTCGTGCGGTTCGCGACGACGAAGTCCATCAGCGACAGATACCAGTTCTGGACATCCGTCGTCGGCACCGCGAACTCCTGGAACTCCTCGAACGTCGCATACTTGCCGAACGGCATCACCGGAAACGCCCAGATGCCCGGATTCAGCAGCGAACCATTGCGATACGCACGCGTTTGCGCGTTGCCGGTATGGCCGGTGAAGTAGTACCCGGAATAGCCGTTCGACTCGAGCCAGTTCACCGCCCACGTCGGCGTGTTGCCTTCCGGCGCCGCCCATTCGACGTCCGGCCTGCCCGTCACCGACTGGACCGCATTGTGGTTCAGCACCAGATATTGCGTGAACGTGCTCGCGTTCGTTTCACTGGCGTTCGCCCCCCAGTAGTCATGCGCCCACCCGCCGTGGCTGCCGATTTTGTGCCCGCGCTTGAGCAGGAACGCGACCAGTTGCTTCGCCTGCGTATTGTTCGTCAGGTTGATCCCGAGACCGTCGCCGATCGTCACGTCGTCCGGGCCGGCCGTCATCACGATCGAGTACGGGCCGCTGTTCCAGATACCGAAGTTCTTCAGGTACTGCGCCGGCTGGATCTGATCTTCCGCGCAGAAGTGCCAGTTCAGGACCATCCCGGCCTGCGCGCGCGGCTGCAGCGACAGGTGCGGCATCGACAGGATGTTCGTCGTGAAGTAACGCAGGAAGCCGTGGATCGGCATGCTGTCGGTTTGTCCGTCGAGATACGCGAGCGGCAGGTTGACGAACATCACGCCGCCGTTTCCGTACGCCTGATAGCCGGCGACGAGACCGAAGTTCGGCGACGTCAGCAGCGTCGTGCCGGTATACGTGCCCTGCGTGACGTAGCTCGGATACGTGAGGAAGCCGTATACGTAGCCGGAAATGCCTTCGAGCACGTCCGTCGTCGCCGACGGCGTCGCAGTCGCGAGCGACGTCGCGCCACTCACCGCGGTCGATACCGACGACAGCATCGTCGACGTCGGCGAATACGTTCCGGATCTGACCTTGCGCCCCGTCGACACGCGCCCAAGATTCAGCGGCACGCCGGTCATGCGCCGGTTTTCCATCTTGTACGTGAAGTACGTCTGATGGTTGTACCCGGCAAGCCCGCCCGGGTTCGATGTGCTCGGCTGCAGGAACAGCAGCTGATTCGTCGTCGAGCCGGTCGAGGAAGTCGACGTGGTGGCGGCCAACGTCGTCGCGGCCGTCGTCGAACCGGACCATGTCATGGACTTCCCGGGCGGAACCTGCAGCGCGCGCAGCGTGCTGCCCATCCCGGTCACGGGGCCGAGGCCGATCATGCTTCCGCCGAGCGTATCGTAGAGCACGTAGTTGACGCCGGCCATCGAGCTGAATCGCGATTGCCCGGCCGGATAAAAGCCCGTCGCGTTCAGCACACCGAAATCATAGACGAGCATCACGCGCCCGCCGTTCAGCGCGTAGTTCTGGATAGCGGTCACGAGCGTATCGTCGGCGACCGTATGCACCTGGTCCGGCAGGATGAGCCCCTGATACTGCTGCAGCGACGTGCCGCCCTGCTTGAATTGCGTGTCGCTGATGAGCGAGATTTGCAACCCCTCCTCCGCCGCCGAATCGAGCCAAGCGGACACACGCGGATCCGGCAACGTAAAGTTGTCCGGCAGCAGCAACAGCAACTGGTTCGACAGCGCATTCGCCGGCCCGGCTGCGAACGTCATCAGGCAAACGGAAAAGACGATCAGAAGGGCCCGTAGGGGCCGAATTGACTTGGCCAACATTGTTCTCTCCCGACGGAGGTGGGATGACTGCCGATGCCCGACACGTCGCTGCCGCCGCGCTCCACCCATCGAGATCGGGCGAGCGGTGGCCGGGCCGTGTGGCGCCATCGGCTGAGGGGGAGAGCGAACGTGCCGCGTTTCGGACACGTCTCGGCAACGCAAGTACATCGATTCGTCGGACGATCGCAAACGCGCGGCAGCTGTCGTTCCCACCACAACCGATGAAGCTAACAACGTGCCAGTCCCGCAATCACGCTGCCGCAACGGCCCCCGGCCATGGAAAGCGCACGGAACGGGAAAATCGTGCCAAAAACGTTACAGCGTCGATACGCGTACGTGGCGGCGCAATGTGACGAAGCAGACGGGAAGCGTCGCGATGGACGATTTGAGGCATCTGGCGCGGCGCCGCATGGGACTCGCGGTCGCTATCGCCCTGGTTGGGCGTCAGCACGCGCCCGAAATCAACGGAAAATGATTCTGTCGAGTAACACCGGCGCTGCACGCGTGCACTGCGTGACCTTTTCCGAGTCATGCCTGATGCAGTGACAAGAAAGATGTTCACGCAAGAAAGTCGTTCAGGAGGTGGCGCACGCCGACTCGCCACGCCATGACGCAAAAGGGGCTGGCGGGATCAAAATTCACCCCGCCAGCCTCATTCTCAACGGGCGTATCTGCCCGACCTCCGTCACTTGTCGTATTCGAAGGACTCTGTAAAGACCGTGTCGATCGTGTCGGACCAGCCCAGGTTCACGAACGAGAAATCGGTGCCGCCCGTCCAGCCGGCCACCGACGGGAACGCGACGCCCTGATCGCCCGTCACGTTGAGCGTCACCGCCGCTCCCGGCAGGACCGGCGACGCCTGTGCCGAACCGTTGACGAACGTCGGCACCGTCTGCCCCGACGCGGTTGCGCGAATCTGCACGTTGCCGCGCTTGACGAACGGCAGCCCCGCCTTCGACGTCCAGCTCAGCGGGAACGTCGCGCCGCCCGCGAACGTGCTGGCGGTGCCGGGCGTCAGGCTGTCGCGCGTGGACTGCGCCAGATCGTGCCACGCATACTGGCGCAGCGCGTCGGGCAATGGCGACGGCGTACGCAACCGGACCGTATAGTGCCGGGCCGGCGCCGACGTGTCGCCGTTCTGGTAGACGTCGATCGTATAGGCGCTGAACGGCTTGATGTCGGCCAGCTCGGCGGCGCTCAATTGCGGCTTCGCCCATGCGGTATTGTTGCGCGGCGCATCGCCGGGCCACGTGAACAGGCCCTGGCTGGCAGGGTCCTGCGCGACGCCGGCCAGACGGAAATTGTTGCGGCACAGCGCATTCTTCGTCAGCGCGGCGAGCTGGGCCGGCGTCTGCCCGCTCGCGATTTGCGCGCGGATGTTCAGCGTGTCGCACGTACCGCTCGACGGCTGGAGGAACACGCCGTTGCGCAATCCCGGGCCGGTGACGATCGCGAAATCCACCGCGGTGCCCGATGCATCGACGGTGCCCACCTGCAGGTTGAGCGAATCGACGAACGCGTTGGTCCCCGTCGACGGATTTGCCGGATTCAGCCAGTCCCATTTCTGCGCGTTCGCGGTCACCTTGCTCAGCACCGCGCGCTGATTGCCGACCACGCGCCAGCCGGTATCGCCGTTCGCGAGGCTGCTCGCCTGCACCGCGAGTTGCACATGCTGCTGCATGCCGTCGCGAATGCCATCGGTGCGCGTCCACGCGAGCTTGACCCACATCGTGTCGCTGGCGACGACGCGGATGACTTCCGGCAAACTGAAGCTGGCATTGTTCATCGCGTCGTCGGCCACGATGCCCGGCGCGCTGCCGGCATGCGCGCCGAATTCCTGGTCGGCCGACATGCCGTTGTTGAGATAGGCAGCGGGCACGCCTGCGTTCAGTGCGCCCGACGCGACGCCGTCGACGAAGATCCGCCCGCACGCCGGGACGTTTCCCGCCGCGCGCGCCGCGCCGGTCGAACCGGCGAAACACTGATTGAGCGCGCTCTGCAATCCCGCCAGGTCGCTCGCGCTCGGCAGGTTCGACATCACCGTGCCGTTGATGGTCGCGGCGGCCGGCAGGCTGGCCTTGTCGCTCGGCTGCGGCGCGACACCGGGCGCGAGCTGAAGCTGCACCGGCGTATCGCCGGACGCGCCCGCCACCGAGCTGATCTGCACGCCGCCATCCGGCAACACGTTGATCTTCACCTGGTCGAGCAGCCGGTCGAGGCCCGGCCCGCCGGCGGTCAGCGGGCCGGAGATCAGGTCGACGCCCGTATTGCCGGTTGCGGTCAGCAGGTCGACCAGTGCCGACGCATAGGCCTGCACCGTGCTGGCGACCGCCTGGGCGGTGACCTTGCTCTGCAGCAGCCCGGTGTCGGCCAGCAACTTCGTCGGGTTGTCGCCGATGATCGTGGCGGCGATCGCATTCGTGATCGGCGTGATGTTGATCGTCTGTGTGCCGGCCGTGGCACTGAGTGCGATCAGCGTGGCTTGAGAATCCGCGACGTTGCCATAAGCGGACAACGCGAAAGGCGCGGTCAGCCCGGTCACGGTGCAATGAAACGCGCCGGTCGTGGCGTCGGCCGGACAGTCGACCGATTTGCCGGTCGCATCCATGAGTTTGACCGTCGCGGCCTGCATGGCCGCGCCCGCGGCCGCGACGCCGCTGACCGTCTGTGCAGCGGGTTCGGACGGTGACGAAGATGAGTTGCCGCCGCCTCCGCAAGCAGACACCGCCAGCGCTGCGATACCCCACACGACAGGTTTGAGTTTCATTGATTTTCCCCTGTGATTCTTCTGGTTATCAGGTGCGATACGCGACGCGCATGCACGCTGATCGGAATTCTCGCAAAGGCGATTTTTGCAATCATCATTCAGGTGAATGAAAATCCGGAAACAATGCGGTACTGAAGGAAAATAACCTGTGTTAGCCTGAAACAAATTCGGTATTCGAATCAATATTCGTCAGATAAAACATACATACAAAATCATTACGCGGCGGGGGCAACATGCAACGGGACCAGCTCATCGGGGACCTCTACGAGGCCGCCCTGTACCCGGATGGTTTTCTCGAAGTCTTCCATCGGGTATCCGAATCGCTCGGCGCAAACATCTTTCATATGTTCAGCTGGGACGCCGCGCGCAATGCTCCGAAATTCTCGATCTATTCGCCGCGTGCCGAACTCGACTCGATCGTCGCACTCTACGACCAGTATTACGGCGCACTCGATCCGCGCCGCGGCTTCGTCGAGAACGCCCCGCTTGGCGAATTCGTTTGCTGCCAGGATCATCTGACCGACCGCGATGTCGAGCGCAGCGAATTCTTTCAGGATTATCAGATTCCGTCGGGCATTCGCTACCTGATGGGAATGCGCTTCGCGCGCCCGGGCAGCGACGACATCCTGCTCGGCTTGCTGAGAGCGCACGGCCGGCCGCCTTATTCGTCAGAGGAACGCGCGAACCTGACGGGCATGGCCGGGCATCTGCAACGCGCGATCAACCTCTGGCAGGACGCAAACGTGCTGCGTCGGGACGCTGCGCTCGGCAACGAACTGATGGCGGAACTGGGTTTGTCCATCTTCACGCTCGACCGGCATTCGCGCGTCGTATTCGTCAACCGGGCGGCAGAATCGATGCTGCGCGCCACCACTTGCCTCAAGCTCGAGCACGGCCATCTGAGCGCGACGAGCGCGCCGCAGAACGATGCGCTCAAGGCGGCCGTGGCACGTGTCGCGCAGACCCGCAAAAGCGAGAACCTTGCCCTGTCCGGGACCGTGAGTGCCGCGCACGAAATCTTTCTCGGCATCGCTTCGCTGTCCGGACAAGCACGCCATGGCGCACTCGGCGACGCCGCGATACTGATCACCGCCAGACGTCGCAGCGCCGCTCCGCTCGTCGTCGCGCAGCAACTGCGGCAGGCATTCGGCTTGACGAGCGCCGAAGCGGCCATCGCCGAAGCATTGATCGGCGGCAAGACGCCGGAGGAATGCGCGGCCATCGCCGGCGTGTCGCTCTCGACCGTTCGCACGCAGTTGCGCGCGATCTACGAGAAGACGCATTCCCGAAATCAGGCCGAGGCGGTCGGGCGGATGCTGTGGGTACTCCCGCAGCACGTGCGTGACGGGTGATCGCGCGAAACCGCGAGCCACCGACGTATCGAAAAACGGGGCCGCGGCTACCAGTTGTATTTCGCGCTCGCCAGCACCGTTCGCTCGTTGCCGAACACGCATACCGCGCACGACTGGCAGCCGCTGACGTAGCGCCGGTCGAACAGGTTCGCGACATTCAACGCGAGCCGCCAGTGACGCAGGTCGTAGTGCATCGCCAGGTCGTACAGCGTGGTGCTCGGCACCGTCAGCGAATTGTCCGGCGCACCGGCCAACGCGCTCTGGTAGCGCACGCCGGCACCGATCCCGACGCCCGCCAGAGCGCCGCCGTGCCAGGTCCAGTCCGCCCACAGCGACGCCATCTGTCGCGGCAGCGGCACCGACACCGGCCAGTTGTTCAGCGACGCATCGTTCGCCTGCACGTTCTTGACGTCCTGGTAGGCGTACGACGCGACGATCGACAATTCGCGCGTCACCTTCCCGACCGCGCTCAGCTCGACGCCGCGCGAACGCACCTTGCCGGTCTGCACGGACGACGTGCCGGTGGGATCGAGACTCGGCGGCGCCGGCGTCACGACGTTGGTCTGATCGATCCGATAAACAGCCGCCGTGAGCATCAGGTTCCGGCCGGGCGGCTGCCAGCGCAGCCCGGCCTCGGTCTGCCTGCCGCGCGTCGGTTTCGGCAAGCCGCCGCCGTACATGCGCACGCCGATCACCGGATCGAACGACGTCGAGTAGCTGACGTAGGGCGCCAGCCCCGCATCGCCCTGCCAGGTGAGCCCGATGCGCCCGGAAAATGCACTGACGTCCTGCTGCGTGCCGGTGCCGGCCACGCGGTCGTCGAAGCGCGCGCTCACGCGATCCTCGCGGCCGCCGAGCGTGAGCGTCCAGCGATTCCAGCGGATCTGGTCCTGCGCGTACGCGCCGAGCGTGTTCATCGCCGTGTACTGATCGAAACGCCCGAGCGACGTCCGGCCGGAGAAGATCGCGGCCGTCACCGGACGATAGACCGGGTGGTACAGGTTGAGCGACGGCGCCAGCGCGAGCCACACGCTGTTGGTCGTGGTCTGCCGGTCGAACTGCAGGCCAAGCAGCAGCGTGTGTTCGAGCGGGCCGGTGGCAAAGCGCGCCTGCGCGCGATTGTCGATGTCCAGCCGGCTGTAGTTCAACTGGAACAGCCCGGCGGTGCGCATCATGTTGGTCGTGCTGCCGGGTACGAGCCCGTTGCCGAATACCGTCGCGTCGTCGAGCGACAGCCGCGACCAGCGCACATCCTGTTGCAGCGTCCATATCGAATCGACGCGATGCTCGAGCGCGTAGCCGAGCGACCATTGTTTCTTTCGATAGTCGTTGAACGCCGGGTCGCCCATGTAGATGTCCTGCGACAGGCGGCCGTTCGGGTTCGGCAGCACCGTGCCCGACGCCGGCAGGAAGTTCGACGAGATGTCGCCGTGATCCTGCAGGAACGAGGCGGATACCGTCAGCGACGTGCTGGCCGTCGGCCGCCAGCGGAACGACGGCGCCACCGCGACGCGCCGGTCGGCGTTCGGGCCGGTCGCCGCGTTGCCGTCGCGCGCGACGCCGACGAAGCGATACGCATACTTGCCGTCCGGATCGAGCGTGTCGCCGACGTCGAGCATGGTCTCCTTGCGCGCATCGTTGCCGATCCGCACGCCGGCTTCGCGAATGCGCTCGCCGTCGGCGAGCTTGGTGTGCGCATCGACGATCGCGCCGGGCTCGCCCGCACCGTACAGCACCGACGTTGGCCCGCGCAGCACGGCGATCGAGTCGATCGTGTAAGGATCGACGCGCCAGTTCGCGATGACCGCCGTGTTCGGCGCCGGCACGCCGTCGACATACAGCGTCGGCGTGAAGCCGCGCAGCGCCGCGTACCAGTCAGTCCGGCTGTCGGCGCCGAACGTCGCGAAACCCGGCACATAGCGCAATGCCTGGTTCAGGTCGGTCGCGCCCGTCATCTCGATCTGCTGCGCGGTCACGAGGTTGGTCGTCTGCGGGATCTCGGCGACGGGCGTGTCGGTCCTGGTCGCGGTGGCCGTGCGCAACCCGACCAGCCCGAGCGACGCACGGTCGGCCGCGCCTGTCACGTCGATCTTCGGCAGCAGCGCCGCCGTGTCGGCTGGCGGCGCCGTCACCGTACCCGATGCCTGCGCGTGTACGCCGCCCGCGGCCGCCGCGCACAACGTTCCCCCGGCCGCGATCGCGATTGCGCGTCGCACCGAACCTGTCGCCTTTCCCATCGTTTCGATACTCTCCGTCGTGCCGTCGCGGCCCCGCCGCCGCGTGTGCTGCCGTGCTTCCCGCCGCGCACGAATCGGTGCGCGTCGATCGATCGGGTCGTTTTCGCGCGCGTGAATGATATCGGCCGCGGAGTGCGCGCTTTATGAAAAGGCACATGAACGCGATCCCCGTATCGCGGGTGCAGGAACGTTCACGATGTACCGTTCCCTCGCCTGCGTCGCGTCCTCGCGCCGCCCTCCGATTCTTTTCATTCGTCGCGCGGTGCCGACGCCGTTTCACCAGCATGCGCTAGCCGCAGCCCGTTGGCCCTGAAACGATCTGTAACCCGCAACATGTCATATGTTGTACGACAACATAATGAAATAGTGGGAATCTATCGCTTTGGATACCTGAAAAGCTTGCCGCTCGCCGGCCGGCGACGATCATATCTCGCAAACGTTTCAATCGCCATTCATTTCCGTATTCTTAGCATGTTAATCAACAAATTCATCAGAATCCGCATCTCGAAAATATGCCGCCCCCAGGGCCAGCTCGTGCTCGAAAACGTCGACGCTTCCAGTACAATCCGCATCGTCATGCGATGACTGATTTCAAATGACGCTGCCACTTTTCAGCTGAGTCCCGTCAAGGAAGGACGTACACCACATGAACGACTCGCAGCTTCGGCTTGAATCCGGCGCGCGCATTTCCCGGCGCACCTTCCTTTACAGCATCGGCGCGCTCGCGCTTTCCGCTTGCGGCGGCACGGGGGCGAGCGAAAGCGTCGCCGGCACCGCGGCCGGCAACCGTGCGCTCGCGCGCGTGGCCACGGGCACGCCGGCCATCGCCACGAACGACGCGTTCGCGCACCCCGGCCTGCTGCACACCCAAGCCGATTTCGAACGGATCGCACAGAAAGTGGCGGCCGCCGCATTGCCCTGGCGCGAAGGCTGGAACACGTTGATCGCGAACGGGCATGCGCAGTTGTCGTGGTCGCCGCGCCCGCAGGCCGTCGTCACGCGCGGCGGCACCGGCTCGCAAAACTACCCGGTGCTGTACAAGGACATCGCGGCCGCATATGCGTGCGCGCTGCGCTGGAAGATCTCGGGCGACACCGCATATGCGGACAAGGCCGTGCAGATCATGAATGCGTGGTCGTCGACGCTGCAGCATCTCGCCGGCGATTCGAACGTCGATCTGGCGGCCGGCATCTACGGCTACGAATTCGCGAACGCCGGCGAGATCATGCGCACTTACCGCGGCTGGGCCGCCGCCGACTTCGCCGCGTTCCAGGCGATGATGGCCACCAGGTTCTACCCGATCAACGCCGATTTCCTGAACCGCCACAACAACACCGACATCACGCACTACTGGGCGAACTGGGATCTGTGCAACATCGCGTCGATCATGGCGATCGGCGTGCTGTGCGACGACCACGCGAAGTTCGACGAAGCCGTCAACTACTTCATCGACGGGCCCGGCAACGGCGCGATCGCGCAGGCCGTCTATTACCTGCATCCCGGCCATCTCGGCCAATGGCAGGAGTCGGGCCGCGACCAGGGGCACAACACGCTCGGCATCGCGCTCGGCGGTGCGATCTGCGAAATGGCGTGGAACCAGGGCGTCGACCTGTACGGGCACGACAACAACCGTTTCCTCGCGGGCGCCGAGTACGTCGCGAAGGCGAACCTCGTGCAGCCGGACGGCACGTTCCTTCCGGTGCCGTACGCGCCGTATGCGAACGTCGATGTCACGCAGGCGCAATTTTCGACCGCCGGCCAGGGAGTGATCCGCCCGTGCTGGGCGCTCGTCTACAACCACTACGTGAACCGCAAGGGGCTGTCCGCGCCGTGGTCCGCGAAGTTCGCGCGCGCGATCCAGCCCGAGGGCGGCGGCGGCAACTACGGCGAGGCGAGCGGTGGATACGATCAGCTCGGCTACGGCACGCTGACATGCACGCGCGACCCCGTTGCGCCCGCAACCGCACCGAGCGGGCTGACCGCGTGGCCGGCCGCCGAGCGGGTCGTGCTGTCGTGGTGGGGCATCGCGAACGCAGCGAGCTACGACGTGAAGCGTGCGTCCGTCTCCGACGGCCCGTATACGACCGTTGCCAGCGGCATCGTCGATCCGCTGACGTACACGGACACGCCCACGCAAGGCGTCTGGTACTACGTGATCAGTGCGCGGACCGCGGCGGGTGAATCCGCGAATTCGCCGGAAGTCGCCGCGTCGACGGCGCTGCAACTGCATACGTTGCTGACCTTCGACGAGACAGGCGGCACGATTTCGGCGGATGCAAGCGGCAACGGCCATGCGGCCACGCTCGCCGGCGGCGCATCGCACGTCGCGGGAAAGCGCGGCAACGCGGTGTCGCTCGACGGCTCCAGCGGCTACGTCGCGCTGCCGAACGACATCGTCGCCGACGTGTCGGACTTCACGATCGCGGCGTGGGTCCACTGGCGCGGCGGGCAGACGTGGTCGCGCATCTTCGATTTCGGTTCGGGCACCGGACGCTATCTGTTCGTCACGCCGAAAAGCGCACACGGGACGATGCGCTTCGCGATCACGACCAATGGCGGGCATGGCGAGCGCACGATCGACGGCAACGCCGCACTGCCGGCCGGGCAATGGGCGCACGTCGCGGTCACGCTGTCGGACACGACCGCGACGCTCTACCTGAACGGCAATGCGATCGGCTCGGCGAGCGACGTCATCTTCGCGCCATGGCGCATCGGCAAAACCGCGCAGAACTGGATCGGACGCTCGCAGTATCCGGGCGACCCGTTCTTCAACGGCGCAATCGACGAATTCCGCATCCATCGCGGTGCGATGTCGGCCGCGCAGGTGAAGGCGCTCGCTCAAGGCGCGTGATGCGTGCCCAGGTTTCGAATGTGCGCAGCGGCGGGCGGCGCCTCCGCGGCCCGCCGCTGCGACATCGCACACGCACTCACGGCGATCGCCTGAAGCAATGCTGCGCCAGCGCGACCCAATACCGGACCCCGGCCGGAATGATGTCGTCGTTGAAATCGTATTTCGGGTGATGCAGCGCCGGCGCGGCCGTTCCGGCCGGCGCGTTGCCGATCAGCACATAAGCGCCGGGGCGCTCCTCGAGCATGAAGCCGAAGTCTTCGGACGTCATGTTCGGCGGCACGTTGGCGTCAAGACGTGCGTCGCCGAAGGTGTCGCGAATCACCGCTTCGCAGAGCGCGGTCTCGGCCGGCGTGTTGACCGTCGCCGGGTAGTACTGAAAGAACTCGACGTCGACTTGCGCGCCATGAGCGTGCGCGAGCGCCTCGCACATGAGCCGTATGTCACGCTGCAATTGTTGCTGCAAGGCCGACGACAGCGTGCGAATCGTCCCGCGCAGCTCGGCGCTGTCCGGAATGACGTTGTCCGTCGTTCCCGCATGGAACATGCAGACCGAAATAACGGCCGGATCCACGGGATCCTTGTGCCGCGCGGCGATGGTCTGACACTGCAGCACCATCGAACAGGCGAGCGGGACGGGATCGATGCCCAGGTGCGGCTGCGCCGCATGCGCGCCCTTGCCGGTCACCGTGATCCTGAACCGGCAGCCCGCGGCCATGATCGGCCCCGTGCGCAACCCGAAATGCCCGGCCGGCAAACCGGGCCAGTTGTGCATGCCGAATACCGCCTCCGTCGGGCATTGCTCGAACAGCCCGTCGTCGATCATCTTCCGCGCGCCCGCGCCGCCCTCTTCGCCGGGCTGAAACACGAAATGAACCGTGCCCGGCAACTGCGGCAGGTCCTTCAGCACGCGCGCGGCGCCGAGCAACATGACGGTATGCCCGTCATGCCCGCACGCATGCATGATCCCTTGCGCGCCGGATGCGTGCGCGAAATCATTGGCTTCCTGGATCGGCAGCGCATCCAGATCCGCACGGAGTACGATTCCGCGGCGCGGGTCCGCACCGGGCAGGCTCGCGACCACGCCCGTGCCGCCCAGCCCGCGTGTCACCGCATAGCCGAGATCTTCAAGCTCGCGTGCAACGACGTCGGCCGTCCGGTGTTCCTCGAATCGCAACTCGGGATGCGCATGCAGGTCGCGACGCAAGGTCGCCCAGTGCGCGTGATGCGCTGTCAACGACGTCTCGGGGATGATGGGGTTTTCCAATTTCGACACCCTTGCAAGGCAAACCGGTTCAAGTCGGGACTGCGGCCGCGTCAATCATGAACCCCCAGGATCGACTTGACCTCCATGTACTCTTCCATCCCTTCGATCCCGTATTCTCGGCCGTTTCCCGACTGCTTGTATCCGCCGAACGGCGCTTGAGGGTCCCACGCCGGGTAGTTCACGTGCACCTGTCCCGAGCGGATGCGCGCGGCCACCTCGCGCACGCGCTCCTTGTCCGTGCCCTGCACGTGTGCGCCGAGTCCGTAGACCGTGTCGTTCGCGATGGCGACGGCTTCGTCGACGGTGTCGTAAGGCAGGATCGCGAGGACCGGGCCGAAGATCTCCTGCTGCGCGATCGTCATGTCGGTGCGGACATCCGAAAAGATCGTCGGACGCGCATAGAACCCGCGGTCGAATCCCGCCGGCCGCCCGGGGCCGCCGGCGATCAGCTTCGCCCGTTCGTCGATGCCCGCGTCGATCATTTGCGCGACCCGGCCGAACTGCGCGCGATTGGCCAGCGGGCCATGCGTCGTCGCCTCGGCGAACGGATCGCCGACGACCATGCGCTCCATTGCCGCGACGGCCAGTGCCTCGACGCTGCCCAGCACGCCGCGCGGCACGATCAGCCGGGTCGGTGCGCTGCACGACTGGCCCATGTTCCGGAACGCGGCGGCAACGCCCGGCGCGATGGCGCGCGACAGGTCCGCATCGGGCAACACGATGTTCGGCGACTTGCCGCCCAGCTCCTGCGCGACGCGCTTGACGGTCGGCGCCGCCGCCTGCGCAACCAGCACGCCTGCGCGCGTCGATCCGGTGATCGAGACCATGTCGACTTCCGGGTGCGATGCGAGCGACGCGCCCACTTCCGTGCCGCTGCCGCTCACCAGGTTGAACACGCCCGCGGGCACGCCCGCATCGGCGATCACCTCCGCAAACAGCAACGCGCTGAGCGGCGACAGCTCGCTGGGTTTCAGCACCACCGTGCAGCCCGCCGCGAGCGCCGGGCCGACCTTCGCCGTGATCTGATAGATCGGCCAGTTCCACGGCGTGATCAGCGCACAGACGCCGATCGGTTCGCGCACGATCGCGGTCGTCCCGCGCCGGGTCCGGAACGGATAGCTGGCCAGATTGTCGCGCGCGACCCGGATATGTTCGGCCGCGAGCGGCACGTGAGCGCTGCGTGCATAGCCGATCGGCGCTGCTGCTCGGCAAATGCAAGGACAACAACGGTTCGTGCGCGATCGGCCCGTTCGTGCGGCTCTTCGACGGCGGCTTCACGCTGGACAGCGTGCGGCAGGCCAGCGTGTCGCTGCGCGTCGACGGCGCGGACGACGACTTCGTCCTCGACGGCATCAGCCACATGCGCGAGATCAGCCGCGACCCGGCCGATCTCGTCGTGCAGACCTGCGGCGCGCATCACCAGTATCCGGACGGCTTCATGCTGTTCCTGGGCACGATGTTCTCGCCGATCCAGGACCGCGACGCGCCCGGCGGCGGATTCACGCATCACCTGGGCGACCGCGTCACCATCTCCACGCCCGCGCTCGGCGCGCTCGTCGACGTCGTGCGGCTTTGCACGGAGATCGCGCCGTGGACCTTCGGCGTGCGCGCGCTGTACGCCAATCTGGCCGCACGCGGCCTGCTCGATGCCGCGGCATGCCGTTGAGCCGATAAACCGCATGCCGCCCGCATCCGGCACGACGCAGACGAACCGGGAACGAAATATGCGCGCATCCCGGTTTGCCGGTTGCACGGCAGGTTTTGCAACGCAGGCAACCGGCGTCATGACCCGCAATTACAAGGAGAAAAGCGATGACTCTGCTTATCTACCTGCTCGGATGGATCATTTTCATCGCCGGCGTGGCATGGGGCCTGATGACGCTGCACGTGTCGCAACACATCATCGAGATCGTCGCCGTCATTCTGTTCGGCATCGCGGTGATCACGGGCGCGACGCGCGCACGCAATCGCGACCGGACGTAGCCCCTGAACGCGCGCCGGATGCCGCATGCGTTCAGGCGTCGTGCAGCGCGGCGGCCGCGTCAATATAATCGGCTTTCCCGACGAGTCGATGATCGGCGACGTGCCGGTTTCGATCGTGTATTCGTACAGCCGAATCTGGAGCCGAGATGACCCTCCCCGCCGTTCCGTTTGCCGAATCGTTCGACCTAGAGGCTGCCTTCGCCGATGTATCGGAGTACTGGTCGCCGAAGGTCGTCGCGCAGGTCAACGATCAGTACGTGAAGGTCGCCAAGGTGCGCGGCCAGTTCGTGTGGCACGACCATGCGCATGAAGACGAGCTGTTCTTCGTCGTGCGCGGCCACCTCAGGATCGAGTATGAAGGCGGCCGCGCCGTCGACTTGCCCGCCGGCTCGATGCACGTCGTGCCGCGCGGCACGCGGCACAATCCGGTCGCCGACGACGAATGCTGGGTCGTGCTGATCGAGCCCGTGCAGACGAAACACACCGGCGACGTCCAGTCGCCGCTGACCCGGACGATCGACGAGCAGTTGGGTCAGGCGCGCTGAGTCCCGTGCCGGCGTCGCTTCGGGCATCCGCCGCGCGACGGCCGCACCGGGTTCAACCGCGAGCGGACACGACGCCGTCGAGTTCGCGCACGGCATCCTCCGGCAACGCCAGCGAACCGGCGGCGAGATTCTCGCGCAGATGCGCGACCGACGACGTTCCCGGAATCAGCAGGATGTTCGGCGCGCGGCGCAGCAGCCACGCGAGCGCGGTCTGCATCGGCGTCGCGCAGAGCCGCGCGGCGACGGTGTCGAGCGCGGACGACTGCAACGGATTGAAGCCGCCGAGCGGAAAGTACGGTACGTAGGCGATGCCGTCGCGGGCAAGCGCATCGACGAGATCGTCGTCGTCCCGGTGCGCGAGGTTGTAGTGGTTCTGCACGCAGACGATGTCGCAGATCCGGCGCCCTTCCGCGACCTGCGCGGCCGTGACGTTGCTCAGCCCGATGTGCCGCACGAAGCCTTGCCGCTGCAGTTCGGCCAGCGCGGACAGCGGCGCCTCGATCGAGCCCTCGGCCGGGCCGTGCGTGTCGAACATGATCCGCAGATTGACCACGTCGAGCACGTCGAGACCGAGGTTGCGCAGGTTGTCCTGCACGGCGGCGGCGAGCGCTTCGGCCGAGAATGCCGGCAGCCACGAGCCGTCTTCGCCGCGCCTCGCGCCGATCTTGGTCACGATGAGCAGATCGTCGCGATACGGATGCAACGCTTCGCGAATCAGCCGGTTCGTCACGTGCGGGCCGTAAAAGTCGCTCGTATCGATGTGGTCGACGCCCGATGCAACGGCCTCGCGGAGAACGGCAAGCGCCGCATCGCGGTCCCGGGGCGGGCCGAACACGCCGGGACCGGCGAGCTGCATCGCGCCATACCCGATGCGGTGAACGCGGCGGCCCGCGATGGAAAACGTGCCGGACTGGACGACGGGGGACATGATCGTGCTCCTGTGGCGAATGAATGAGCCGCAGGTTACGCCGCGACGCGCTGCGCGATAACCGGTCATAATCCGCACGACCTGTACGAAAGGGCGAACAATGCAAGTCGATCTCGGCGATCTCAACGCGTTCGTGGCGGTGGCGCGCGCGAAAGGCTTTCGTGAAGGTGCCCGCACGATCGGTGCGAGCGCGTCCGGCCTGAGCGAAGCGGTACGCCGGCTGGAAGCGCAACTCGGCGTGCGGCTGCTGCACCGCACGACGCGCAGCGTGGCGCCGACCGAAGCCGGCGAGCGCCTGCTCGCGCGGCTCGCGCCGGCGCTGGGCGAGGTGGAGGCGGCGCTCGACGTCGTCAATACGTTTCGGGAGCGGCCGGTCGGCACGCTGAAGCTCAACGTACCGACGAGCGCGGCGCGGCTCGTGCTGCCGTCGATCGTCCCGCGCTTTCTCGACGCGTATCCGGAGATCCGGCTCGAGATCGTGGCGGACGAAAGCTTCGTCGATATCCTCGCGGCCGGCTGCGACGCGGGCATCCGTTACGACGAGCGCCTCGAACAGGACATGATCGCCGTGCCCATCGGCCCGCGTTCGCAACGCTTCGCCACCGCCGCGGCGCCCGCCTATCTCGACCGTCGCGGCCGTCCGACCCATCCGCGCGAACTGCTCGATCACGCATGCCTGCGCGGCCGGTTCGCGAGCGGCGCGATGCCGGCGTGGGAATACGAGCGCGCCGGCGAAGTGGTCCGCGTGGAGCCGTCGGGGCCGCTCGTCGTGCAGATCGGCGGCGCCGTCGATCTCGTCGTGGACGCCGCCTGTGCGGGGCTCGGCATCGTGCATCTTTACGAAGACTGGCTTCGTCCGCATCTCGCGAGCGGCGCGCTCGAGCCCGTGCTCGACGGCTGGTGGCGGCCGTTCTCCGGCCCGTATCTGTACTATCCGGGGCGGCGTTTCGTGCCGGCTCCGCTACGCGCCTTCGTCGATTTCATCAAGGCGGATGTCGAGCAACAGGCGTTCATCGAGAAAGGCGGATGAAAGACCTCGACGCTAGACTGCGTGCGGCACGTCCCTCGCATAAGCGGGCGCGGCTCGCCGCTCGGCCCGCCACGGCCTGCGTGCCCTTTCACCGTCATCGACGAGGCCCGCATGCGCCATCCGACGAAACGCCCGCTGTTCGCCATGCTGCTGGCCGCCGCCGCACTGTCGTGCGCCGTGCCGCCTGCGCGTGCGTGCGACGTGCCCGCCCCCGTCACGCGCATCGATCCCCCCGGCTACTACGACGATGCGGCCGGCTATGCGCGCGCGGTGAAGCCGATGCGCGATTTCATCGCGCGGCTCAATGCGTCGGCCGACAACGGCAACTGGTCGTGCGCGGTGACGCTGCTCGAAAGCTGGGCGCAAGCCGACGCGCTGATGGAGCCGATCTCCGGTTATCAGGGCTATTACGAGCGTTCGTGGGCCGGCACCGACTTCGCGATGGTGATCCTGCGCATGCCGCGCGACGTGCGCGACGCGAACCGCGCGCGGCTCGATGCAATCGGTCCGTGGCTCGAACGGATCGCGATCGCCACCCGCGATTCGGAGGCGATCAACCATCTGCACAACAATCTCGTGTACTGGGCCGGGCTCGACCTGATCGCGATCGGCACCGTGACGGACAACGCAAACCTCGTCGATTCCGGACTGCTGAGCGTGCGCGAGGGCATTCGCGACATCGGCCCCGACGGGGCGCTCGCGCGCGAAGTGAAACGCGGCAACCGCGCGCTGCACTACCACACGTTCGCGCTGCTGCCGCTCGTGTTCGCGGCCGAACTCGTGCAGCGGCGCCATATCGATCTCTATCGGGAAAACGATCACGCGATCGGCCGTCTCGCGAATCTCGTGATCGACGCGGTGGACGATCCCGCGAGCTTCGCGAAAATCACGCCGATCCGCCAGGACCTGTTCCCGTGGACGCTGCGCGACGAGCTCGCCTGGGTCGAACCGTACTACGCGCGCTTCGGCGATCGCCGCCTGCCGGCGATCATTGCACCGCGTCGCCCGTTCAGCGAATGGCGGCTCGGCGGCAACGTGACGGCGGCGTGGGGCGCGCCGCTGCGCTGAGCGGCAAGCGCCTCCACGCGGACAGCCTCACCGCCGGTTCGAACGCGACACGACGTCGATCCACACCGCCAGCACCAGCACCGCCCCCTTGACGATCATCTGCCACTACGCGTCGACGTCGAGCATCGACATCCCGTTGTCGAGGCTCGCCATCACGAGCGCGCCGATCAGCGCGCCATAGACGGTGCCCGACCCGCCGCGCATCGACGTGCCGCCGATGAAGCATGCGGCGATCGCGTCGAGCTCGCCCATCGTGCCGGCCGACGGCGAGCCGGCCGCGAGCCGCGCGGTGTTGACGATGCCCGCGAACGCGCACATCAGCCCCATCAGTGCGAAGATCGCGAGCTTCACACGGTCGGTGTCGACGCCCGACAGCCGCGTCGCCTCCAGGTTCGAACCCACCGCATAAATGCGCCTGCCGAACACGGTCTGCGTCGCGATCCACGAAAACGCGCCGAGCAGCGCGAGCAGCAGCAGCACGGGCACCGGGATGCCGCCGTAGCGGTCGAGCGTCGCGACGAACGCGAACAGCACCGCGCCGGCGCCGACCACTTTCGCGACGTCCTGCCACAGCGGCGCGACCGCGAGCCGATAGCGGTGCCGCGTGCCGCGCTGCCGGATGACCAGCAGCGCGACGAGCGCGAACAGCAGCACCGCGAGGCCGTCGCCGGCCGCGCGCGGCAGATAGCCCTGCCCGAGGAACACGAAGCCGTCGGACACCGGCGCGATCGTCGAGCCGCCCGTCACGCCGAGCAGGATGCCGCGGAACGCGAGCATCCCGCCCAGCCCGACGATGAACGACGGCACGCGCCGGTAGGTCGACCACCAGCCGTTGAACAACCCGACCAGCACGCCGAGCGCGAGCACGGCCGGCACCGTCGCGGCCACGGGCCAGTGGCGATTGACGTCGAGGATCGCCGCAATGCCGCCGAGCAGCCCGAGCAGCGAGCCGACCGACAGGTCGATCTCGCCCGCGATGATCACGAACACCATCCCGCATGCGAGCATCCCGGTAATCGACATCTGCCGCAGCAGGTTCGACACGTTGCGCGGCGTGACGAACGCGCCGTCGGTCAGCACCGAGAAGAACACCCAGATCGCCGCGACCGCGAACAGCAGCGCGAGCACCTTGTAGCGCACGAAGATCTGTCGAAGCGGATGGCGATGCGTGCGGCGCGCGTCGGCGTCCGGCGGCACGGCGGACGAGGAGGAAAGTTCGCTATTCATGTGGCACTCGCTGCAATGGGTTCGGCCGGCTGCCGCGCGGGCTTCAGCGCGGCGCCGAGTATCTGTTCCTGCGTGAGACTGTCGTTGACGAAATCGCCGCGCAGCTCGCCTTCGCCGATCACGAGCACGCGATCGGCGAGCCCGAGCACTTCCGGCAACTCCGACGACACGACGATCAGCGCGACGCCGCGTTGCGCGAGCGCGAAGATCAGCCGGTAGATCTCGGCCTTGGCGCCCACGTCGACACCGCGGGTCGGCTCGTCGAGGATCAGCACCTGCGGGTCGGCCAGCAGCATCCTGGCGAGCACCGCCTTCTGCTGGTTGCCGCCGGACAGGCTCGCGATCGGCAGGAACGGATGCGCGGCACGCACCGACAGCCGCTGCATCTCGGTGCGGATCGCGTCGAGTTCGGCGGCCGCGTCGATCCGCCCGTGGGCGGCGAAACGGCGCAGCACCGACAACGTGATGTTGTGGCCGACGCCGAGCTGCGGCACGATCCCGTGACGCTTGCGGTCCTCGGGCACCATCGCGATGCCCGCGCGGATCGCATCGGCCGGCGAACGGATCGCGAGCGGCCGGCCGTTCATCCGCACGCTCGCCGTGCTCGCGCCCGGATACGCGCCGAAGATCGCCTGCATCAGCTCGGTGCGGCCGGCGCCGACGAGCCCCGCGACGCCGAGGATCTCGCCGCGCCGCACGCTGAACGACACGTCGTCGACGCGCTTGCGGCGCGGGTTCGCCACGTCGTGACAGGTCACGTTGCGCGCTTCCAGCACGACGTCGCCGATCTCGTGCGGCTCGCGCGGATACAGGTTGCGGATCTCGCGGCCGACCATCATCGCGATGATCCGGTCGGTCGTCATTCCGCGCATCGGCTCGGTCGCCACGTGGCGGCCGTCGCGGATCACGGTCACGGTGTCGCACACCGCATCGACTTCGTCGAGCTTGTGCGAGATGTACACGCATGCGACGCCGCGGCGCTTCAGGTCGCGCACGATGTCGAGCAGGATGCGCGTCTCGGCCGCACTCAGCGACGACGACGGCTCGTCGAGGATCAGCAGCTTCGCGCGCTTGTTCAGCGCCTTCGCGATCTCGATCAGCTGCTGGTGGCCGCCGCCGTAGTTCATCACCGGCTGCGCGACGTTGATCGCGTCGATCCGCAGCTCGCGCAACAGCGCCTCGGAACGCCGCACCATCTCCGCGTAGTGCATGCGCCCGCCGGGCAGCGTGATCTCGTTGCCGAGGAAGATGTTCTCCGCGACCGACAGCTCGGGCACGAGCATCAATTCCTGGTGGATGATCACGATGCCCGCGCGCTCGGTATCGCGCACGCCGGACGCGACGAGCGGCGCGCCTTCCCAGCGGATCTCGCCATCCCACGTGCCGTGCGGGTAGACGCCCGACAGCACCTTCATCAACGTCGACTTGCCGGCGCCGTTCTCGCCGCACAGCCCGACGCACTCGCCGGGCCGCACGGTCAGATCGATTCCGTCGAGCGCCTTCACGCCATCGAATGCCTTGACGATGCCGCGCATCGTCAGCAAGGGTTCGGTCATACGTTCATTGCCTCGCAGTGAGCATGCGGCCGGCCACACCTGGCCGGCCGCACCTGGCCGGCCGCATGCATCCTGCCCGTCGCGCCGTTACTGGCTCGCGAGCTGGGCCTGGGTATAGAAGCCGTCCTTCACGACGACGTCGACGTTGCGCTTGGTGAGCAGCGTCGGCTGCAACAGCACCGTGTCGACCTTCTTCTTCCCGTTGTCGTATTGCGCGTTGAACGCGGGCTTCGTGCCCTTCGCGAGATCGACCGCGAGCTTCGCGGCTTCGCTCGCGATCAGCTTCAGCGGCTTGTAGACGGTCATCGTCTGCGTGCCGGCGATCACGCGCTTGACCGCCGCGAGGTCCGCGTCCTGCCCCGACACCGGCACCTTGCCGGCCAGGTGTTGCGCGGCGAGCGCCTGGATCGCGCCGCCTGCGGTGCCGTCGTTCGACGCGACGATCGCGTCGATCCGGTTGTTGTTCGCGGTGAGGGCATCCTCGACGATGCGCAGCGCGGTCGATGCGCTCCATTCGGGCACCCACTGCTGGCCGACGACCTTGATGTCGCCGCGATCGATCGCCGGCTTCAGCACCTTCAACTGGCCCTCGCGCAGCATCTTCGCGTTGTTGTCGGTCGGCGCGCCGCCGAGCAGGAAATAGTTGCCCTTCGGCTTTGCATCGAACACGCCCTTCGCCTGCAGTTCGCCGACCTTCTCGTTGTCGAACGAGATGTACGCGTCGACGTCCGCATCGAGGATCAGACGGTCGTACGACACGACCTTGATGCCGGCCTTCCTCGCTTCGGCGACGACGTTGCCGAGCGTCTTCGAATTGAACGGCACGATCACGATCACGTCGACGCCGCGCGAGATCAGGTTCTCGATCTGCGAAATCTGCCGCTCCTCGCTCGCATCGGCCGACTGCACCGACACCTTCGCGCCGAGCTTCGTCGCGGCCGCGACGAAATAGTCGCGATCGCGCGACCAGCGCTCGACGCGCAGGTCGTCGATGCAGAAGCCGATCTCGGGCTTGTCCTTGCTCGCATGCGCGAGCGGCGCGCCGAGCGCGAAGAGCGCCAGCGCTGCGGCGCCGGCAAGGGAACTCAATACGGTACGACGCGTCACGGATTTCATGTCTCCACTCCTTGTTATTGGACAACTCACGAACACCGGGCGGCCGCGGGAATGCGCCGCCCGCATCGAGTCACTGCAAAGCACGGGATCGCGCCGGCGAAGCGCCGGTCACGCGCCCGTCGCAAACACCGGCTCGAGCGCGCGGTAAAGCGCGCGAAACGTCGGCCGCCGCGCGTCGCGATACCACGCGTGTCGCGCGGGATCGGGCTCGCGCACCGCGACGATCGGCGGCTGCGGACACACGTCGTCGAGCGACGCATCCGGTTCGAGCGCGAGATGCGCGAGCCGTGCGGCACCGAGCGCCGGGCCGACCTCGCCGCCCGCGCGCAGCGTCAGCGCGCGACCGCTCAGGTCGGCGAGCATCTGCGCCCAGTACGCGCTGCGCGAGCCGCCGCCGATCACCGTGATGCCGTCGGGCGCGAGTCCTGCCGCATGCAGCGCATCGATGCCGTCGAGCAACGCGAAGCCGACGCCTTCGAGCGTTGCGTTCGCGAGATCCGCGCGCTGCGTGTCGGGCGTGAGCCCGTAAAACACGCCCTTCGCATTCACGTCGTTGTGCGGCGTGCGCTCGCCGCTCAGGTAAGGCAGGAACCACGGGCGGCTGGCGCGTGCGTTCGCCTCGGCATCGGCGAGCAGCGCCGCGACGCCGTCGTAACCGGCCAGTTGCGCGGTGAAGTCGATGCAGCCGGCCGCGTTCAGCATCACCGACATCAAATGCCAGGTATCGGGCAGTGCGTGGCAGAAGCTGTGCACCGCCGATTCGGGGTTCGCGCGAAACCCGTCCGACACCGCGAAATAGACGCCCGACGTGCCGAGCGACAGCAACGCGTCGCCGGGCCGCACGATCCCGACGCCCACCGCGCCGGCCGCGTTGTCGCCGCCGCCGGCCACCACCGGAATCTCGCGCAGCCCGAGCGCGCGCGCGACGGCCGGCAGCAGCGTGCCGGTCACGCGGTTGCCCTCGAACACGGCCGGCATCTGCGCGCGCGACAGCCCGCACGCGGCGAGCAGCGTATCGTCGTAGTCGCGCTTCGCGACGTCGAGCCAGAGCGTGCCGGCGGCATCCGACGGATCGGTCGCGAACGCGCCGGTCAGCCGGTAGCGCAGGTAATCCTTCGGCAGCAGCACGTGTGCGATGCGCGCGAACACGTCGGGCTCGTGGCGGCGCACCCACAGCAGTTTCGGCGCGGTGAAGCCCGGCATCGCGACGTTGCCCGTCACCGCGCGCAGCGCGGGCACGAGCCGCTCGAGTTCCGCGCACTCCGCGTCCGCGCGGCCGTCGTTCCACAGGATCGCGGGGCGCAGCACGTCGCGGTGCGCATCGAGCAGCGTCGCGCCGTGCATCTGCCCGGTCAGTCCCAGCGCGTCGATGTCGCGCGGATCGATGTCGGCCGCGCGCGCCTCATCGACGACCGCGGCCAGCGCGCCGCACGCGGCGTCCCACCAGTCGCGCGGCGCCTGTTCGGACCAGCGCGGCCGCGGCCGGCTCACCGTCAGCGGGCGGCTCGCGCTCGCCCGCACCACACCGTCGCGGTCGAGCAGCACCGCCTTCACGCCCGACGTGCCGAGATCGAGTCCGATGTACATGGCGTCAGCGCAGCCCGTAGATCGCCTGGTTCACGATGTTCTCGAGCCGCTCCTGCGCGCCGCTCACATGCCGCGGGTCCACGCCGCGCGCGAGCGCGTCGTCCGCGAGCGACTGCAGCGTATAGCCGCCCGACAGGATCTTGCGGCCGAACGCGTCGTCCCACTGCGCGTAGCGCTGCCGGCGCAGCGCATCGAGCCGGTCGTTCTCGACCAGCACGGCCGCGCGTTCGAGCGCGAGCGCGAGCACGTCGATCGCGCCGACGTGGCCGTAGAACAGGTCTTCCGGATCGATGCTCTGGCGCCGCACCTTCGCGTCGAAGTTCATCCCGCCGGTCGTGAAGCCGCCGTGGCGCAGGATCTCGTAGAACGCGAGCGTCAGTTCCTCGACGCTGTTCGGGAACTGGTCGGTATCCCAACCGTTCTGCGGATCGCCGCGGTTCGCGTCGACGCTGCCGAACACGCCGAGTGCGAACGCATTCGCGATCTCGTGATGGAACGAGTGGCCGGCGAGCGTGGCATGGTTCGCCTCGATGTTGACGCGAATCTCGTTCTGCAGTCCGTACTGCACGAGGAAGCCGTGCACGGTCGCGACGTCGTAGTCGTACTGATGCTTGGTCGGCTCCTGCGGTTTCGGCTCGATCAGCAGCGCACCCTTGAAGCCGATCCGGTGCTTGTGCTCGACGACCATCGACAGGAAACGCGCGAACTGATCGCGCTCGCGCTTCAGGTCGGTATTGAGCAGCGTCTCGTACCCTTCGCGGCCGCCCCACAGCACGTAGTTCTCGCCGCCGAGCCGGTGTGTCGCGTCGAGCGCGTGGCGCACCTGGGTCGCCGCCCACGCGAACACGTCGGGGTTCGGATTCGTCGCGGCGCCCGCCGCGAAGCGCGGGTGCGAGAACAGGTTCGCAGTGCCCCACAGAAGTCGCACGCCGCTCGCCTGCTGGCGCTCGCCGAGATAGTCGACCATCCGTGCGAAATTGGCCGCGTACTCGCGCAGGCTGTCGCCTTCCGGCGCGACGTCGGTGTCGTGGAACGTATAGAAAGGCGTGCCGAGCTTCGTGAAGAACTCGAATGCGGCATCGGCCTTCATCCGCGCACGTTCGAGCGCGTCGCCCGGCTGCTGCCACGGCCGCCGGAACGCGCCTTGCCCGAAGATGTCGTGCCCCGGCCATACGAACGTGTGCCAGTAGCAGACCGCGATCCGCAGATGCTCGGCGAGCGTCTTGCCGAGCACGCGTTTCTCGGGGTCGTAATAGTGGTACGCCAGCGGGTTGTCCGACTGCGGACCTTCGTAGCGAATGGCGGGAATGTGTTCGAAATACGACATGGTGTCTCCGTGCTGGGTCTTGTTGCAGCGCAACGCGCGTCGCGATGACGCACGCGGCCGAATCCGGTTGGCTGGATCGTGCCCGCGCGCCTGCCGGCCGGCAATTGCGAAATTGCGCAGCACGCTTAACGTTTCTTGCCAGCCGCTGCGCGCGGCGTGCGTTCCGTCCTACAATCGCCGGACACCAGAGAACCGCGCGGCACCGCCCGCGCGCCCCGGAGACAATGGCGAGACGCCCGAGCGGCGCCCGCCCCGAGACCGACATGACCCGTGCCTCTTCCGCCCAGACGCCGCACCGCATCGCGCTGCTGTTCAACGCGAACAAGGTCTACGACCGCGAGATCATCAGCGGCATCGGCCAGTACCTGCACACGACGCGCGTCGTGTGGGACCTGTTCCTCGAAGACGACTTCCGCTGCCGGCTTGCCGGCATCGAACGCTTCGACGGCGACGGCATCATCGCGGACTTCGACGATCCGGCCGTCGCCGACGCGCTCGCCGGCTCGCCGCTGCCGATCGTCGCGGTCGGCTCGTCGTACGAGGATCCGGCGCAGTACCCGGAGGGCGTCCCATATATTGCGACGGACAACCCGAAGCTCGTGTCGCTCGCCTATACGCACCTGATCGGCGCGGGGCTCGCGCATTTCGCGATGTACAGCCTGCCGGTCGCGCAGGAGAACCGCTGGGCGCAGCAGCGTGAGCTCGCGTTCGACCGGCTCGCGCGCGCGGACGGGCTCGACGCGCCGATCTACCGCGGCGTGTCGACGAGCGCATCGGGCTGGAATCACGCGATCGAGCAGCTGATCGGCTGGCTGCATGCGCTGCCGAAGCCCGTCGGCGTGATCGCGGTCACGGATGCGCGCGCGCGGCATCTGCTGCAGGCGTGCCTGCTCGCCGGCATCGCGGTGCCGGAACAGGTCGCGATCATCGGCATCGACAACGATCCGCTCACGCGCACGCTGACGCGCATTCCGCTGTCGTCGGTGATCCAGGGCACCGAGGAAATGGGCCGCACCGCCGCGCACCTGCTGCACCGGATGCTGCGCGGCGCGAGGTTTCCCGGGCAGCGCATCCTCGTGCCGCCGGTCGGCATCAACGTGCTCGAATCGACGCGCCACCAGCCGCTCACGAGCCCGCACGTGATGCGCGCCCGGCATTTCATCCGGCAGTACGCGTGCCAGGGGATCAAGACCGAACAGGTCGCCGACTATGTCGGCGTGTCGCGCTCGCTGCTCGAAGAGCACTTCCGGCGCGAACTGCAGCGCACCGTGCACCAGGAAATCCTGCGTCACAAGATCGAGGCTGCGCAGGCGCTGCTCGCGAGCCGCAATGCGTCGAGCGCGGAAGTCGCGATCCGCTGCGGCTTCACGTCGCTGCAATACATGTACGCGGTGTTTCGCCGCGAACTCGGCTGCACGCCGCGCGAGTACCAGGAACGCGCGGCATCGGCTCACTGAATTCACCGCTCACGAGCGAACCCACACATGCATATCGACACCGACTCCCCCCGCCCGGCATCCGACGTCGGCCGCATTCCGTCCGAACCGTGGGGCACGCTGCCCGGCGGCGACCCGGTGCGGCGCTACACGCTGCGCAACGCGCACGGCATGCGCGTCGTCGTCAGCGATCTCGGCGCGACCGTCGTGTCGTGGCTCGCCCCCGACCGCACCGGGCGCTTCGCCGATATCGTGCTGGCGCACGACACGCCGGCCGAGTACCTCGAATCGGGTGCGTACCTCGGCGCGACGGTCGGCCGCTGGGCCAACCGGATCGCGGACGCGCGCTTCACGCTCGACGGCATCGATTACACGCTCGACCGCAACGAGAACGGCAATCTGCTGCACGGCGGCGCAAGCGGCTTTCATCGCGCGCGCTGGGACGTGATCGACGACCGCGGCGAGCTGACGCTGCGGCTCGATTCGCCGGAAGGCGATGCGGGATTCCCCGGCAACGTGAGCGTGCAGGTGCGCTACGTGCTCGACGACGACGGCACGCTGACGATCGACTATTCGGCACGAACCGATGCGCCGACCCCGCTGAACCTCACGAATCACAGCTACTTCAACCTCAGCGGACGCACGGGCAGCGACGTGCGCGGCCACCTGCTGCAGGTCGACGCCGACGCGTTCGTCGAAGTCGACGACGCGCTGATCCCGACCGGCACGGCCGACGTGACCGGCACCGCGTTCGATTTCCGGCAGAGCGCGCCGATCGGCGCCCGCCTCGACTGGCCGCATGCGCAGCTCGCGCGCGGGCGCGGCTTCGATCACTGTTACGTGCTGCGCGACCCTACGCGCGGCGTGCGGCCCGTCGCGTCGATCTACGATCCGGAAAGCGGTCGGGAGCTCACCGTGTCGACGGATCAGCGCGGGCTGCAGCTCTATACGGGTAACTATCTGGATGGCGTGCGCGTGGGCGGCGGCGTCCCGTGCGTGCGGCATGCGGCACTGTGCGTCGAAGCCGGGTTCTATCCGAACCAGGTCAACATGGACGCGTTGCGCGACGAAACCATCCTTCATCCGGGCCAGACCTATCGCCAGACGACCCGGTATCGGGTCGGCATTCGCGGATAGCAGTGGCGGATCACGTTGCGAGAGCCCCCGCCGAGTCAGGACTTCCAGCGCTTCGCGCCGGCCCGTCGGGGTGATCATTTTTTTGGCTGAACTGCTTCAGGCCGTCGATGACAAGCATCTGCTCGGCGATCAGGCGCTTGAGCCGATCATTCTCCAACTCCAGATCCTTGAGCCGACGGGTGTCGGCCACATCCATGCAGCCGAACTCGTTGCACTAACGATAAAACGCCTGCTCCGAGATGTTGTGGCGCTTGCACAGATCCTTCACCGGCTCGTCCCGGCTCTCGGCCTCGCGCAAGATCCGAATGATCTGCTCGTCGGTAAATCGCTTCTTCATCGAGTTCTCCTTGCCTCTAGGATAAAAGAGAACTCACTTGCCAAACGGCCACGGAAAAGTCTTAGGTCAGTTCGGTCGGTGTTGTCGCCTGACACTGCCTTACCGAATTCTTTCAAAAATCCGCCCTGATTATGAAGCAAGGTCAGCCTATCTAAATAATCTACT
>NZ_JBSAXA010000021.1:0-101514 GCF_053427615.1 Burkholderia sp. AW33-5
AAAGCACGTTCAGCATCGCGAGCGCGGCTTCCTGCAGATGCGGCAGCACGCGCCGCACGGCCGCGTCGGTCGACTCCGCACCGATCGGCATGTTCGTGCTCAGCGCGGCGACGACTTCGCCGTGACGGTTCTTCAGCGGCACCGCGATGCCGCGCACGCCGACCTGCAGTTGCTGCTCGATCACCGCGAAGCCCGCGTCGCGCGCGTGGTCGACCTGTTCGAGCAGGCGTGCCTTGTTGGTGATGGTGTGCGGCGTGAACGGCGCGAGCTCGGTGGCGTCGAGCCACGCGCGGACGGCCTCGCGATCCGGATGATGCGCGAGCAGCACGACGCCCGGCGACGTCAGCGGGGCGGGCACGCGCGCGCCGAGCACGAAGCCGGTCGTCATCACGCGCGACACGCCGTTGCGGGCGATGAACACGAGTTCCCAGCCATCGAGCACGCTCACGTACGCCGATTCGTTCAGCGACGCGCTCAGCTGCTGCAGATAGGGCTGGACCGTGCGAGGCAGGCGCGCCGAGTCGAAGTACGACCAGCCGACCCGCAGCACGCGCGGCGTGAGGCCGTACAGCTTGCCGTCGGTGTACACGTAGCCGAGCGATTCGAGCGTCAGCAGGTAGCGTCGCGCGGCCGTGCGCGTGAGACCGGTGCGGGCGGCCGCCTGGGTGGGCGTCATCCGCGCGTGCTGGCTGTCGAATGCTTCGAGGATCATCAGGCCCTTTTCGAGGCCGGCAATCCAGTCGCGTCGGTCGAGGTCGGGCTTTTTCATCGTCGGTGGCGCACGGGTGGGTGCGCGGTGTTCGCGCGGGAATGCGCGATTATCGCGCAGTCCAAAAGCGTGCGAAAGCGATCGACGGACGTGCGACGGGCGACGAAGAGGGGGAATGTGCCGGGCGGCGACGGTACGGCCGGTCAGAACCGGTGGCCGCTGTCCTTGTTGGATTGTCGGGGCGTCCGGTGAATGCGGGGGAGGCAGGAAACGCGGCGCGGACATCGTCCACGCCGCATCCGGATCGACGTTACTCGCTGCTCGTCCACTCGACGTTCGCCCCGACCGAACGCAGGTTTTCGACGAAATGCGGGTGCGCGCGGCGGATCGGCAGCGCGTTCATGATTTCGGAGCGCCCTTCGATGCTGGCGGCCACCATCAGCAGCGCGATCGCGACGCGGATGATGTACGGGCTCTCGACGCGCGCCGGCGTCAGCTGCAGCCCGCCGAACGTGATCAGCCGGTGCGGGTCGGACAGCAGCACGTGCGCGCCGAACTTCGACAGTTCGCCGGACCAGCCGAGCGCGCCGTCGTAGACCTTGTTCCAGAACATCGCGCTGCCTTCCGCGCGCACGCCGAGCGCGATGAAGATCGGCAGCAGGTCGACCGGCAGGTACGGCCACGGCGCGGCTTCGACCTTGGTCAGGATGTTCTGCGTGAACGGCCGCCGCACGCGGAGCGGGCCGTCGCGTTCTGCGCGCGACCAGCCGTCGCGGTGCGTGACGGTCACGCCGAACTTCGCGAATGTGCGGTCGATCAGCGGGAAATGCTCCGGCGACGAGTTGCGCACGGTGATGTCGCCGCCCGTGATCGCGCCGAGCGCGAGGAACGTCGCGATTTCGTGGAAATCCTCGGCGAAGCGGAATTCGCCGCCGCCGAGCTTGCCGCCGCCCGTCACGCACAGGCGCGACGTGCCGATGCCTTCGATCGCGACGCCGATCATCGCGAGGAACTGGCAGAACTCCTGCACGTGCGGCTCGGACGCCGCATTCATCAGCGTGGACGTGCCGCCTGCCGCCGTCGCGCACAGCGCGAAGTTTTCGGTGGTGGTCACCGATGCGTAGTCGAGCCAGTGATCGTTGGCGGTCAGCGGGCCGTCGGCACGGACGATCAGCGAATCGGGCGTGCGCTGGATGTGCGCGCCGAAGCGCTCGAACACTTCGACGTGCGGATCGATTTCGCGCACGCCGAGCGTGCAGCCCTTCACGTCGTTCTCGAGGCGCGCGACGCCGAAGCGCGCGAGCAACGGCGGAATCAGCATGATCGACGAGCGCATCGCCTCGGGCAGGCGGTGCACGGCCGGGTCGAACGTCGTGTTGCGATGGTGGAGATCGAGAATGCCTGTCGCGAAGTCGACCGACACGTCGCTGCCGAGCGTGCGGAAGATGTCGAGGATCTTGCGCACGTCGGTGATGTCAGGCACGCCGACGAGGCGCAGCGGCTGATCGGTCAACAGGGTGGCGCACAGAATCGGCAGGACGGCGTTCTTGTTCGCGGAAGGCTTGATGTCCCCGCGCAGCGGAGTGCCGCCGTGGACGATGAGATTCGACATGATATGGGGGCGTATCTGTGACTGACGTAGGCCCATATGATGCCATTGGTCGGCGGCTGGCGTGGAATGTTCAGAGGGGAAAAGGGGCTTCTGCCCGCGGGATTGACCGTGTTTGACGTTGGGCGAGGCGCGATCCCCTTGCTCGGCCGGGGACGGCAGCCGGTGCGGAAACGGCCGGCGCGTATCGCGGCCGGCCATCCGGTCATGGCCTCACTGCGCCGCCCGCATCCGCGCGGCGACCACCAGCGAGATCAGGCAGCCCACCGCGAGATAGCCGGCGACGAGGTGCCACGATCCTCCGGCCATGCTGACCAGCGCCACCGCGATGAACGGCGTGAACCCGCCGCCGACGACGCTCGCGAACTGATAGCCGACGCCCGCGCCGCTGTAGCGGTATTCCGCGCCGAACAGCTCGGTGAAGAGCGGCTGCTGGACGCTCACGACCATGTCGTGCGCGGCGTTCGCCAGCAGGATCGAGAAGACCACGATCCACGCGATCGAGCGCGATTCCAGCGCGACGAAGAACGGCACCGCCGACGCGAGACCGATCAGCGCGCCGATCAGGTAGATGCGGCGCAGGCCGAAGCGGTCGGCGAGCCACGCGAAGCACGGGATCGTCACGCAGCTCACCGCGCCGACCAGCAGGCCGATGTTCAGGAACAGGTCGCGTGACATCCCGAGGTTCGACGTCGAATAGCTGAGTGCGAACGCGGTGACGATATACATCGTGAACAGCTCGGCGAGCCGCAGCGCGACGATCAGCAGGAACGCCTTCGGATGGCGCGTCAGCGCTTCCAGCACCGGCAGGCGGAGCTTGCGGTTGCCGTGCTCGACCTTCTCGACGAACTCCTGCGACTCGTCCATGCTCTTGCGGACCCACAGCCCGATCAGCACCAGCACGATGCTGAACACGAACGGCAGGCGCCAGCCCCACGACTTGAACGCGGCCTCGCCGAGCGTATGGCTCAGGATCGACACGATCCCCGTCGCCAGCACGAGGCCGACTCCGTAGCCGACCTGCACGCCGCTGCTGTAGAACGCCTTCTTCTGCTTCGGCGCGCTCTCGACGGCCATCAGCGCCGCGCCGCCCCATTCGCCGCCGACGGCGAAGCCCTGGATCGCACGCATCAGCACCAGCAACACGGGCGCCCACCAGCCGATCGTCGCGAAGCTCGGCAGCAGGCCGATCGCGACGGTCGACAGCCCCATCAGCATGACGGTCAGCACGAGCATCCGCTTGCGGCCGAGCCGGTCGCCGTAATGGCCGAACACGACGCCGCCGAGCGGGCGGAACAGGAAGCCGACGCCGAAGGTCGCGAACGCCGCGAGCGTGCCCATGGTCGGACTGACCTTCGGGAAGAATTCGGAATTGAAGACGAGTGCGGCGACGATCCCGTACAGCAGGAAGTCGTACCAGTCGACGACGGCGCCGACAAAGCTGCCGATCGCGGCCTTGCGCGCCTGGCTGCGCGCGCGGGCGCCGGCAGCGGCGTCGAGGGTGTCGAAGGTTGGGGTCATGGCAATGTCTCCTGGCACGGCGCATCGTGGAATCGTGGCGGCGCCGCGTCCGATGCTGCATTGAAGTCGATGAGTGAACGGAGAATAGGGCGCACGCCGCACGGCGGCAATTGGCCGATCGGCCAAAATGCGCGATTATCGTTCAGTCGTGTGCGATTATCGAACGCTTTCCGGGTTTGCACTAGGCGCGACACCCATATCCCGTTCAGCCAGGGTGTGCCGCCGTGAACGATCTGGTTAAAATCGGGACCATCAAAACCTCGCTCGAATCGGGTGGATGTCCGGCCGTCACATCGGCCGGGCGTGCCGCGCGAGCCGGGCGTCATCCCCATCGACCGCATGCCTCCGGAGACTGGAATGCCCGGCAATTCCCACCCCCTGTCCAGCGATACGCCGCCCGTTGCCGATCCGGCCGCCAATCCGCTCGGGATGGCCGGACTCGAATTCGTCGAGTTCGCGGCGCCGGTGCCGGACGCGCTCGCGCAACGTTTCGAGCAGCTCGGGTTCAAGGCGATCGCGCGCCATGTGAGCAAGAACGTCACGCTGTACCGGCAGGGACAGATGCAGTTCCTGATCAATGCCGAACCCGATTCGTTCGCCGCGCGCTATGCGGAGGAATACGGGATGGGCGTCTGCGCGATCGGGCTGCGCGTGGCGAGCGCGCGCCGCGCGTTCGAGCGTGCGATCGAGCTCGGCGCGTGGGCGTTCGAGGGCGAGCGGATCGGGGTCGGCGAGCTGAAGATTCCCGCGATCCAGGGGATCGGCGATTCGCACCTTTATTTCGTCGACCGCTGGCGCGGGCGGGACGGCCAGCGCGGCGGCGTCGGCGATATCTCGATCTTCGACATCGATTTCCGGCCGATCGACATCGCGACGGCCCATACCGATGTCGAGTGCGTCGGCACGGGCCTGCAGCAGGTCGATCATTTCACGCAGACGGTCGGCGCGGGGCGCATGCGCGAGTGGCTGGACTTCTATCACGACCTGCTGCACTTCCGCGAAATCCATGAAATCGACGCGCACTGGCATGTGTCGGAAGAATCGCGCGTGATGGTGTCGCCGTGCGGCGCGGTGCGGATTCCGGTCTACGAGGAAGGCACGCGGCGCACCGAGCTGATGCACGCGTATCTGCCCGACCACCCGGGCGAAGGCGTCCAGCACGTTGCGCTCGCGACCGACGACATCCTGGCGAGCGTCGATGCGCTGCGCGCGAACGGCGTCGAATTCATCGAGCCGCCTGCGCGCTATTACGACGAAGTCGATGCGCGGCTGCCGGGGCACGGCGTCGATCTCGATGCGCTGCGCCGCCGCGCGGTGCTGGTCGACGGCGAGATCGGCAGCGACGGCGTGCCGCGCCTGTTCTTCCAGACTTTCGTGAAGCGCCGGCCCGGCGAGATATTCTTCGAGATCGTGCAGCGGCAGGGGCATCACGGATTCGGGGAAGGGAACCTCGCGGCGCTGGCCCGCGCCCGCGACGCCGGCTGAGCGGCAGGCGCACGATCGTGACTGCGGAATCAACCGCCGCGTAACCTCAAGCGCCCACGGCCGGCACGCGGTTCGGCGCCGGGTCGTTCGGCGCCTTGAGCGCGCACGCGGTGCCGCCCGGCGTGTACATCGACACGACGCAGCGGTTGCATGACGTGCAGCCCGACTGCGCGAGCCGGCCGTCGTGCAGGCCGTTCACGAAATCCGGCTCGAACACGAGCGCGCGGGCAAGCGCCACCGCGTCGAATCCTTCGCGCATCGCCAGCGCGACGTTCTCGCGGGAACGCACGCCGCCGAGATACGCGAGCGGCATCCGGACGGCCGCGCGCACCTGCTTCGAATGCTCGAGGAAATACATCTCCCGAAACGCGCCCATCTTCGGCTCGGTGAGCTTCTGCAGCGCCATCGCGGCGCGCACGATCGCGTTGTCGGCGTTCGCGCGCGCATCGCCGGGCAGCGGGCTGCCGAACAGTTGCCATACCGACTCGACGTTCATCCCGCCGCTCAGCACGAGCAGATGCGCGCCCTCGGCCTCGAGCCGCCGCGCGATCTCGCACGCGTCGTCGGCGGTTCCGCCGCCGCGCACGCCTTCGGTCACGCCGATCTTGCAGACCACGGCAAGATCGCGGCCGACCGCGTCGAGCACGCGGCCCAGCACCTCGACGGGAAACGCCGCGCGGCGCGCCGCATCGCCGCCGTACGCGTCGCGACGACGGTTGTACAGCGGAGACAGGAACTGGCTCAGCAGATAACCGTGCCCCATGTGGATCTCGACCGCGTCGAAGCCCGCGTCGCGCGCATGTCGCGCCGCCCGGGCGAATTCGTCGGCGATCGCGGTCATCTGGTCGCGCGTCATCGCCTGCTTCAGGAAACGGCCGCTCATCACGCCGACCTTGTTGAAGCCGCCCGATGCGCTCAACGGCCGTTTCGTCGACAGCGACGGCAGGAACGTGAAGCAGCCGCCATGCGTGATCTGCGCGGACGCCGCCGCGCCGTGACGATGGACCGCGTCGGTCAGCGCGCGGAATTGCCGGACCGTCGGCGCATCGAGCCGCGCCTGGTCGACGAACGTGCGGCCGTCGTCGCTGACCGCACAGTACGCGACGGTCGTCAGCGCGGCGCCGCCTGCGGCGATGCGCTCGTGAAACCCGACGAGCGCGCGCGACGGCACGCCGTTCGGCGTCATCCCTTCGTTGGTCGCGGATTTGATCAGGCGGTTGCGCAGCGTCAGCGGGCCGATCTGCAGCGGGCTGAATGCGGTATCGAGCGTGACGGGTTCCATGTCGGGCGGGCGTCGGGAATGGGCACGGCGACCATTGTGCTGAGTCGGTGCGGGGCTGCATCGTCCACGTGGACGACCCGCCGCCGGGGCCGTGCCCGCACCGCCTATTCGGCCGTACCCAGCTTGCGCGCCTGACGACGCATCCCGTCGAAGATCGCATCGGCCACGTCCGCCGGGAAATCCGCCGGAATCCGCGACGCGACGGCGGCGATCGCCGGTTCGGTGCGCGCGGCCACGTCGGCCATGGCCGCGCGTACGTCGTGTTCGGTCAGACCGACGCGCGCGCCTTGCGCGATCCAGTGACGCGGCTGGATGTCGCCGATCACGTAATGGCGATTCTTCCCGCACACGGCCATCGCGAGCCGTGCGCGTCGCGGCGGCAGCTGGTTGCGTCGCGTGCCGATGATCGGATGCGCGGACAGCACGTCGTACAGCGGCGTGCTGCGATACGTATTGCCCGGCAGGTGCGCGATGCTGAAATTCTTCGCGTGGCCGTCGATGGCCGCGAGCACCCAGAACACGAGCTGCGTGACGAAGAAATTCCTCCTGTCCTGCGCGGCATCGGCGGAATTCGCAAGGATGCCCATGATCGTCGCGATGCCCGGGCCGCCGTCGGATTCGTATTTGGCGCCCGACGGCGTGCCGGTCGCCTGGCACATGTCCTCCTGCGGCAGTCGCAAGATCCACGTGCCGTCGCGGGACGGGCGGCGGTCGAAGCGCTCGACGATCAGCGCCTTCTGGTCGTCGAACCGGCCGATGTCGCACGCGGCGACGGGCAGGCCGTACGCGGCGACGATCTTCGAGCACAGCCATTCGTTTTCGACCGACGTGCGCATGTCGGCCTGCATGTTTCCGACACGCCCCAGCGGCAGCTTGAAGATATGCGTGGTCGGCGTGCTGCCCGCCGGCAGCAGCCAGCGCTTGCCGTCGCGCAAGAGCGCGGTCTTTTCCTGCGCGCCGGCGATCGAGAGGCGCAGCTCGCCGTCCGGCTCCGCGTGGCCGGGCAGCGGCGCGGCGGTCGCGTGGCGCAGCACGTCGGCCACGGCCGCGTCGTCGAGCGCGGTGCCGTCGATCGATTCGAGGTCGACCGGGGTTTCGTCGGGTGGCAGCAACTGCAGCGCCCCGACGCAATCGCGGCCGATCGACGCGAGCAGTTCGAACGGCGCCGTCGACCCGAGCCGGTAACGCTGCGCGATGCGACGGCGGATCGGCTGGCTGTCCGGCAGCAGGTTGTCGAAGTAATCGGCGACGATCGCGCCCTGATGCGGCTGGTTGCCCGGCGTGAACGGCAACGAGAGCGACAGCGGACGCCCTTGCGGATCGTCGACCCACGCCGGCAGATAGACGAGGCGCTCGACGCCGCGCCGGACTTCCCAGTATCCGACCGGGATGCCGTTCATCCAGAGGTCGAGGCGGTCATGGCGGGGGCGGCGGGCCATCGTCACCAGTCCTCCCGCGTGGGGTTCCGGGACTTGCCCGGTGTCGCCGCGGCAGGCCGTTTCCGCGCGGCGGCGGATGGAGCCTTCGCGGCAGCTGGCGGGCGGGCCGGCACATCCGACGAACCGGACGAGCCGGACGACCGGCCGCGCGCGGCCGGTGCGCGCTTGAGCGCAGGCTTGGTGTCGTCGGGCGCCGCTGTGTCGTCCGGCGTGCCCGGCACGAGCGTCAGGCGAACGCCGAGCACGTTCAGCACCTTGAAAAGCCGTTCGATGCTGACCGCGGACGGATTGGCTTCGAGCTGCGCGTACGACTGTTGCGTCACGCCGAGGCGGGCGGCGAGTTGCGCCTGCGTGAGCCCCGCCGACTTCCGGAAGCCGACGAGGATCGGGCGCAACTGGCTCAAGGTCTGGACTGGGAATGCCATGGGCTCTCCGCGAAATGACAGGCGATCGCTTGTAATCGAAAAATACAGTCTATGGTATGTATCGTCAAAATACAAACTTGAGACTGTAATTCATAAAAACAAACGATAGCCTGTCAGGCGGAAACCCGGGGTCGATGAAAGGCCAGCGCGCTCGTCCGCCCGGTATCACGCCGCTCGCAGCGGGCTGGCGTGGGCGGCGCGCGCGCTTTCCGGATCGTCGTCGCCGAGCGGGATGAACGCCATGATTTCCAGGTCGTGCCCCGACAGCGCCGGCAGCCGGAACGGGCTCGACAGCACGTTCAACCGCCGTACGCCGAGGTCGCGCAGGATCTGCGATCCGATCCCCGTCACGCGGCCGTCGCGGCGTGCGTGGCCGGCGGGCGTTCGCATCGCGTCGCCGCGCATGTCGCAGTCGAGCAGCACCGCGACGCCGCAGCCAGCCGCATCGATCCGCTGCAGCGCCGCGTGCAGCGGCCACGAATGCGCGGACGGCTCCGCGTCGAGCAGGTCGAGCAACGAGTGGCATTCGTGCACGCGCGTCAGCACGGGCGTCGACGGATCGGGCTCGCCTCGCACCAGCGCGAGATGCGGCGCGCCGTGCACGGTGTCGCGATATTCGATCGCGCGGAATCGGCCCCACGGCGTATGCAGCGGCCGTTCGCCGACACGCTCGACGAGCGACTCGTGCTCGCGGCGGTAATGGATCAGGTCCGCGATCGTGCCGATCTTCAGCCCGTGATGCGCGGCGAACGTCTTCAGCTCGGGCAGCCGCGCCATCGTGCCGTCGTCGTTCATCACCTCGCAGATCACCGACGCGGGCGTGAGCCCGGCAAGCGCCGCGAGATCGCAGCCGGCCTCGGTGTGCCCCGCGCGCACCAGCACGCCGCCCGGGCGCGCGGCGATCGGAAACACGTGGCCGGGCTGCACGAGATCGTCGGGGCGCGCGCCTGCGCGGACCGCCGCGCGGATCGTCCGCGCGCGATCGGCCGCGGAAATCCCGGTCGTCACGCCTTCGGCCGCCTCGATGCTGACGGTGAACGCGGTGCCGAACGGCGTGCCGTTGTGATCGGCCATCGGCGGCAGGCGCAGTTGCTCGCAGCGCTCGGCGGTCAGCGTCAGGCAGATCAGCCCGCGCCCGAAGCGCGCCATGAAGTTGATCGCGTCGGGCGTCACGTGATCGGCAGCGATCACGAGGTCGCCTTCGTTTTCGCGATCCTCTTCGTCGACGAGCAGGACCATCCGTCCCGCGCGCAGCTCGTCGACGATTTCCAACGTGCTGGCGAGCGTCATTGCACCTCCGTCGCGTCGAATGCGCGGCGCAGCGCATCGGCGCCGAAGGTCAGCGCGCGATCGGCCGCGTCGACCGCGCCGAGCATGCTCGCGAAGCCGTGCAGCTGGCCCGGCCAGCGCACGAGCGAGACCGGCGTGCCGGCCTGCGCGAGACGCAATGCGTACGCTTCGGCCTCGTCGCGCAACGGATCGAATTCCGCGCTCACGATCGTGGCCGGCGCCGCGCCCGACAGATCCGCCACGACGAGCGGGCTCGCGAGCGGCGATGCGCGGTCGGCGCCGTCGTCGAAATACTGGCGCTTGAACCAGCGCATCGCGTCCGCCGTCAGGAAATAGCCTTCGCCGAGCGATTCGTATGACGGATGCTCGGTCGTGCAATCGACGACCGGATACAGCAGCAACTGGTGCGCGATCGCGATGCCCGAGCCGCGCAGCTGCAATGCGGCGACCGCGGCGAGGTTGCCGCCGGCGCTATCGCCGGCCACGGCGATCGCCCCGGCGCGCGCACCGAGATCGCGCGCACTGGCGGCGGCCCAGCGCACGGCATCGCATGCGTCCTGCGCGGCCGCCGGGAAGCGCGCTTCGGGCGCGAGCCGGTAATCGACCGACAGCACGAGCGTGCGCGCCCGTGCGGCAAGACTGCGGCACAGGTTCGCGTGCGAGTCGATACCGCACGCGACGAAGCCGCCGCCGTGGAAAAACACGGTCAGCGGCAACGGCCCGTCGGCATCGGGCCGATACAGCCGAGCGGACAACTGACGACCCGGTGCCGGGATCTGCCAGTCCTCTTCGGCGGCAATCGCGTCGCCGGGCGCGAACGCGCTGCCGCCAGCGAGGCTCGCGCGGTACGCGGGCACGGTCAGTTGATCGAAATCGATCGCGGGCGCTTGGGCGAGCGCGGCGAGCAGCGCCTGCGCCTGAGGGTCGAGCGGCATTGGAACTCCTGTCTGAATCGGATGCGGTCTGAATCAGGTAAACCCGCATCGCGGTTTTCCCTGAGCCCGCGCCGGACGCTTGTCGGCACGGCCTGACGGGCATTCCAGCGCAGCGGGCAGGGCGCCACATCATCCGATCGGACGATGGTTCGCGCGTCCGATTGGCCAAAGCTCACCATTCAGTGAATGTCCCGATGACGCCGGAATTAAGACGCGTCTTAATCATGGCGGCGCGGATGAATCGCACCGACCACAAGTTGCATGGAGGATGGAGCGTGCTGATGGAGACGAGATGGGCTCCGCAAGAGAGCCAGTCAACAAGCGAGGAGGCCGACATCGGCGTCGCGGATTTCAGCGAGCTGATGGCGCGCATCTACCAGGGACCGTTGGAAACGCCGCCGTGGGCGGGGGCGCTCGAGCTGGTTCGCCGGTTGCTGCAGGCCAACTACGTGACGCTGATCCTGCGCGCGGCCGCGAGCGACCGCCGCGCGCCGCTGTCCGTGCACGCTTCGGAATACGGCCCGGTCGTGCCGGGTGACGGCGAGGCGTCGTACAACAACTACTACTATTCGCTCGACCCGTTCGTCGGCCTGCCGGCCGATCGCGTGGTCACGGTCGACGACGTGTTCGGCGACACGGGCTGGCTGTCGAGCGAGCTGTACAAGCAGTTCCTGAAGCCGCAGGACGTGCGCTACATCCTCGGCGCGGACCTGCGCACGCCGTCGGGCGTCGAGTGCCGGTTCCGCGTGTGCCGCAACCATGCGTCGAAGCAGTTCTCAGCGCGCGACAAGGCGATCTGCGCGCTGCTGCTGCCGCATCTGAAGCGCGCGGTCGAGCTCCATTCGCGGCTCGACACGGCCGAGGTCGAGCGGTCGATCTACGCGAACGCGATCAACCGGATGCAGATCGGCACGATCACGCTCGACGAGAACGGCACGATCATCGACATGAACAGCGTCGCCGATGAGATCCTGAAGCAGAACAACGGTCTGACGATTGCGCGCGGCACGATCGAGGCGACCGATGCGCAGGAGAACCGCACGCTCAAGCGGCTGATCCGCCACGCGGTGATGGGACATCACGGCACGGCGGCGGCGACCGTCGAGGCGATGCCGATCACGCGCAGTTTCGACAAGCCGCGTCTCGGGCTGCTGGTGCGCACCGTGCTGCTGTCCGACTGGTCGGAGGACAACAAGCGCCGGCCGGCCGTCACGCTGTTCCTGCGCGACCCCGACCGCAAGCCGCAGGGCGCGCAGGAAATCATCCGCAAGCTGTTCGACCTGACGCCGGCCGAGACGTCGCTCGCGCTACTGCTGACGAACGGGCTGACGCTCGAGGAGGCGGCGGAGGAGTCGGGGATCAGCAAGAACACGGCACGCACGCACCTGCGCGCGATCTTCTCGAAGACGGGCGTGACGCGCCAGGCGACGCTCGTGCGGATCCTGCTCGGGAGCGTGGTGCCGCTCGGTTGATCGGAGCGGTACTTCGTCCACGCCGGATGCATCCGACACCCGTCCGGCTCACGATCGCACCGATCGCGAGCGCGGCCGGCCGCGCGCATGCCAGCCGCGCGCTTCGAGCCGTGTCGAGCCGGTTTCGCGCGCCATGTGCGGCACGATGACGGCGGCCAGCCTTGGTCGGCTCATGAGCACTCGACCGCCACGGCGTTTGTCGATTGACTGAGCCTGATCTCGCCCAGGTAGGCGCTTTCGCCCAATTCGCACTCGCGCCAAGCGATGCCGAGGGCATGTCGGATCTTGACTCGGTAGAGGCCGCTACCCTTGGCGAGGCCGTCGAACCGGAAATCGCCGAAGGCGTCCGAGACGGTTTCGGCCACCAGCCGTTTGCCTCCATATAAGGCGACGACCGCACCCGCGACACACTCGACCACGTCCCCTGCCTGGGCGCTGACACTTCCGCCGACGAAGCACGTTTCCCAGCGCTCAAGGCCGCTGTACCACACGCGGGGCTTTGTGCTCAGGTTGGGCCGCAATACCTTGAGTCCCTCGCGCCGGGCCTTTTGGGCCATCGCCGCGTCATCGAGCTTGACCGTCTCGAAAACATCGGTGGGGCACGACTGCTGGCAACGCGGACGGGACCACCCCTGGTCGAGCAAATGCGCATCGAAGATCCAGATCTGAGGCAGTTGCAGTTCTTCGTTCCAGACGATCGCCTTGTAGGGGCACGCCTTCACGATGTCTTTTCGGCCTCGTGCCTTGTCCGGATCGATGATGACAATGCCATCGGCGCGCTTGCGAATGGCGCTGCCGCCCACACGCATGCAGGGCGCGTCGTCGCAGTGGTTGCACATGACCGGCAGATAAGTGGTCTCGATCATGTGCGAAGCACCCTGTACACGCCGCAGGATGCGGATCGGGCTTTCGGCGCTGGCCGCAGCGGGTGCAGCGTAACCGGGGAAGTCGTTGCCGACGTGCTCGTCCCGCGCGGCGATCACGCAGTTCTGGCAGTTCTCGCAACGGCCGACGTTGATAATCAGGTTCCACTTGCTCATTTGAAATTCCTCACGCTGCGCGACCGAGCATGAAAGCCTCGGCACCGCGCCATTTCTCCACCTGCACCAGGCAGGAATTCGGGCTCATGCTGCTGGTGCCGGAGGTCTGCGGCCGGTCGGGAGTAAGCATGTTCATGCAACCGCCGATCTCGACTTGCTCGCCATCGATTTCGATCAGCTGAAATTCAGCGCTCGCCTCGTACGATTTCACCACTCCGGCGTTCACCAAGGGCGAGACATCGGCCGCACAGATCACAGCACCGCGGTCGTTGTGTACTTTGACGAGATCGCGATGGGCAATGCGTCGAACAGCGGCGTCAGCCGGATTGAGTCTCAGGAGCCAGAATCGGTGTCCCGCGATCAGCGCGCGATGATCCTCGATGCCATTAACGGCGGAATTCTTTCCGTCACAATAGGTATGAAAGCTGTAGCGGCTGTGGGTGGCGATCAATTGAAGCGGGTAACGCCGGGCCAGGTCCGAGCGTAGCCCCTCCCAGGAGGGGATATATCGGTTGAGCGGTGGTCGCTCCGGATTGTCCGCAGTGTGTCGCTTCAGCAACTCGGGCACGAACTCCAGTTTGCCGCTCGGCGTCTGCAGGCCCTTGCCGAACCGTTCCGAGAACTGTGACGGCAGCGGATGAGGTTCCGGCAGGTCCTTCTTCCTGCCTTCCGCAAACCAACGCATGTCGACGGGATGGCGCAGCTCGGGCTTTTCGGGCGGCACGACGAAGTAGCCCTTGCGGCAAAATGCGCGCCACGAAATGTGATCGGGCAAATCCGACGAATCGAAGACGCGCTTGACCCAGTCGAGATCGCCACACCCTTCGGTGAAAATGCCACCCAGACCCAGTCGAGTCAGGATCGCGGTGAAAATGTCGTAGTCGGAGCGGGACTCGCCCAAGGGCTCGATGCATTTGTGCTGCAGCGTCAGCATGCGATGGTTGACCGTCCCATACCCGTGGAGGGCGTAGCCACCCGAATTCGCCCATTCCCCGATGTCCCAGCGCTCAAGCGACGTGCACGCGGGCAGGATGATGTCCGCGAACTGGGCTTCGCCTTCCATCCAGATGGACTGATTGACGACGAACTCGATGCTCGAGTGCCGGTAGGCCTCCGTCCAGCGTCCGGCATTCGTCACGGTACTGAACGCGGATCCGCCGTAGCGATAGATCATGTGTATCGGCGAATAACCGGGCATCGGGTAGGTGAATGGCGCGAACTGGGCTTCCTGGGACATGCCGTCCCAGAGATAACCGGTGGCGTGACCGTTGAGAATCGCATCGGGCATCTGCTGTCGCGGCACCATCTGCTTGACGGGATTCATGGTCAGGATGTGTGGCATGCGCTGGTAGTTGTCCACCGCATTAGCGGTCCACGCCAGATCGCCTGAAATTCCGCCGTCCGCGTAGCCGGGGAAGTAGAACTGGAGGTCGTGCGGAACACCGATTTCCAGGCAGCCGAAATTCACTCCCGGCTTGCCCCAGCCCTGCATGGACATCATCATGATCATGCAGCGCGCCCATTGCGCCCCGGTCGCCCCGCGGCCGGCGCCACCGAATCCCGCGCCGGTCATTCCGACGGCGAGATGCACCTTCTTCTTGCCCCACAGGCGCGCAAGCGCACGAACGTCCTTGGCCGGCACGCCGGTCTCGCTCTCCTGCCACTCGGGAGTCTTCGGGGTACCGTCGGTCTCGCCCAGAAGATAGGCTTTCCAATCGTCGAAGCCGGTCGTGCGCGTCGCGACGTAATCCTTGTCGTACAGGCCCTCCACGGTCCAGACGTACATGATGGCGGTAGCCAGGGCGGCATCGGTTTGCGGCCGGATCGGGATCCAGCGGCCGCCCAGCAGCTGGGCGGTCGGATTGCAGTGCGGGTCGATGTGAACGAACTCGATGCCGAGCTCCTTGGCCCACAGGCGGCGCGGCGTTCCTTCGAATCCGGCATAGGCCCCGTTGGTACTTTCGGGGTCGCAGGACCAGAAGACGATCATTTCGGCCTCCTTGAGACCATCCTCGAGGCCGCCATAGCCGGAGGGCACGCCGACGCGCATCGAGTTGCCGAAATGATGCATGGCGCCCCAGTACCAGCCTTCCCAACTGTCCGGATTCGCGGCGACCCGGGTGAAGCCGATCAGGTTGGCGAAGCGCGTCAGCGCGCTGAGGTAGTAGCCGACGTTACCCCACTGATGGTGGGACGACATCGGGAACGTGATGGAGCCGGGACCGTGAACACGTTTCTGCCGGTTGATTTCCTTGGCGACGATGTCCAGGGTCTCGTCCCAGCTGATGCGCACATAGCCGGACTTGCCGCGGTTCTGCGGATTGCGCTCGCCGTCAGGGTCGAAGTCGACGCGTTTCATCGGGTGAAGGATGCGCTTGTCCGAGTAGACGAGCGACTTGAGGGTCAACGCGTGGGGTGCGACCAAACCACGCCGTGGCGGGCTGAAGCGTCGTCCACGTGCCTCGATCACCCAGCTTGACGCGTCCGTATCGTCCAGCTCGATGGGGGTCACGCGGACGATGCGGCCATCCTTGACATAGACGAACAGGGGCCCGCCATTGGTACAGGTGGTGTAGCGCCGCGTGCCGTCGCGCATGGGCGTGCCCATTGGCAGGCCGACGGTGCGCATCATGCTCAGGGTTTGCATGAGCCACACCAGCAGTTCGTCCTCGCCCTCGGTGACCACCTTGAAATTCTTGGCGGCGTGGACGATCTCGCCCTGGTCCGGGTTCGGGGAAAGGAACTTCAGGGCGGTGGCGACGTCCTTGAAGGCCATGCGTACATCGGGCCGCGCATGCTTGCCGGCGCGCGACCGAATGCGGCCATTCCTGAACTCGATGGCGCGACCGATGCTTTGATCCATGAGCCCGATCCACGCGACGAGATTGCGCTCCTTGAGGCGATCGCGATAGGCGGGGAAGCGGCGCGCCGTCAGGTCCAGAACCTTGGGCAATGCAAAAAGAATGGTCTTGAGAGCCTGTCGTTTCATCGTTCGATCCAAAGTGTTGCTTCCATGCAAGGGGCTGGCATCGGGTCGCACGCGCTAGAACGTATAAGCGACGTTCAGGAACACGTTGACGGGATTGAGTCGGAGCGTCGATGTGGAAACGATCTGCGTCCCGGTCGCGGTCTGTCCGTATAACGTGAGGTGGGTCTTCACCGGCATGTAGCCGACGGAAGCACCGACCGACCAGTGTTTGGTCATCGCGTAACTCGCCCCGAGCTCGAACACCGGGTTCCACGATGAACTGAGTGTCGCGCGCGCTGAGCCGCCCGGCCCGAAGCTGTCGGAGACGAACTGGCGATTGGTCGCCCGAACCTGGGTGAACCACGTGTAGTTGACACCAAGTCCTACGTACGGACGGAATTTCGATTCAGCTGAAAACAGGTGATATCGAAGTTCGATGGCGGGCGGCATCGGCCTTGTCGTGCCGAGGGTTCCGTATTTCTGCAACGTCCCGTCACCGACCAGATTGACTGTCAGTGGCAGTCCAAACAGCATGGCGACACCAATGTTGTCGGTGACGTAGTACTCGGTGGTGATTCCCATCGTATCCGTCGAGCTGGCATGCGCCCCGGTACCCGCCATTTGCTGATTCACCGTTACACCACCGACACTTTCCACCGTCAGCGGGGTTGCGTTGCCCTGTGGCGATATGTGTAGCCATCCAACCGATGTGGTGATGCTTCCGACCGTCTGTGCATCCGCATTGTCGACAAGTGCAGTTGTGCAGACAAAAGCCGCCACGCCTGCGAAATTCGTCATTCGCCTGAAATTCATCATGTGTCTCCTCTGTCTCGATCCGATTCATGAATAAAAACTAATTTGGATAACTGATTGATAATGACAAGCCGCTTTATGAATTCGTGTTATCGCGGCTAGTGGCGCTCCTGCGTCACCGCAGATCTGTCGCCTTCGATCCAGCCGACCGTATCGGCCGCGCGGCGATCGAAATCGAGAACGCAAACGGAAATCGGCCCAGTACAAAGCGTGCCGGGGCCTCGTGCGCCGGATCGTTCAGCTCGACCGAGACCGACATTCCGCCGGACTCGTTGGTCGTGACGTCGACCGATGCGCCCGGGGCTCCGCCTTGGTCCAATGCGGCGCGTATCGCGTCACCCGTCTCGCGGCGCTTGAGTTCCGGCTTGAATATCTTGCCAACGCCTGTGAGCGGGATCGATTCGACGATTCGGACATGCTTGGGCAGGGCGGCGCGTTCAGCGATCTCCCGCTGCATGAACACCTCCAGATCGTGCTCGGTAGCGGTCATGCCCGGCTTGAGTTGAACGTAGGCGACCGGCAATTCACCGGCATACGCATCGGGGCGCCCGATTGCCGCGGCGATCTGGACCGCCGGGTGTCGATGCAGCGGCTCCTCGATCGTCGCCGGGTCGATATTGTGTCCGCCGCGGATGATCAAATCCTTCTTGCGGCCGGTCAGCCAAAAGTACCCGTCGAAGTCGCAACGGCCGAGGTCGCCGGTGTTGAGCCAGCGCTTGCCATCGCCGAGATCAAGCCAGAGGGCCTTGTTCTGGTCGGGATGTGTGTAGCCCGTGAAGACGTTCGGCCCGGAGATGACCAGCAGCCCCTCTTCGTTGGCCGCGCAGTCGCGCAGATACCGTCCTGCGTCGTCCACGACGACAGCTTTCATCGCCTGGAAGGGAATGCGCAGCCCGATCGATCCCAGCCGGCGCTCGCCGGTCGTCGGGTTGACGCTGCTCACGCACGTTCCTTCGGTCAGGCCGTAGCCTTCGAGAATCCGGATGCCCGTCTTTTCCTGGAAGGCCCTGAAGACGCCGACCGGCATCGGCGCGGCACCGCACAGGCCGTATTCGAGCGAGTCGATAACATGATCGTCGACAGGAATGTCGAGCAGCGAAGCATAAAGTGTCGGGACGCCGCTGAAGAAATTGATGTGATGATGTTCGACGATTTCCCAGAAACGTTTGACGACGCCGTCGCCCCGGTAACCCTGCGGTGTGCCGAGCACGACATGGGCGCCGCGCGAGAAAGGCAGCAGGCCGGTCACCATCGCAGCATTGACGTGAAAGAGCGGCAAGCCGCAGAAAGTCGTTTTGCCGGGGCCGATACTGTCGCCGAAGAACCGCGCGGCGCTCCACGCGTTCGCCACTTCGTTGCCGTGACTGCGCATCGCGATTTTCGGCAACCCGGTGGTTCCACCGGTACAGAAGTAAGAGGACATGTCGCCAGGTTGAATGCGGCGCGCATTGTCGAGCGCTGCACTGGATTCCCGCGCGATTGCCGTACCGAAGTCGTGGATCTGGATGTGTGCAGGCACGGCGCTGCGCAAACCGCCATCGCCGTAAAGTTGCATACATGCGTCATGCTGGAGCGTGCGTACCGCCGACTGCGCCGTGCCCCGCACGCGATCGGCCAGATTGACCAGCACGAGATGCCGCAGCGGTTCGACATCCTGAAGAATATCCGCGACTTTTTTCCAGAGATCGATCCCGGGAAACGGCGCGAGCGTGACGAGCACGCTGGCACCGGCCGCTTTGAGCAGATTGGCAATCGCTTCGCGTTCAAGCAGCGGATTGATCGCGCATACGATGCCGGTCGCCTGTCCGCCCCAGATCACGAAATGCGTTTCGGGCAGATTGGGCAACAAATAGGCGATCACCGACTGCGAATTCACGCCGATGCGCGCGAACATGTTGGCCGTGCGCGTGATGTCACGCACCAGCTCGCGATAGGTCCAGCACTCCGCGTCGCGGTGCGCGTCGGCAGTCATGAAAAAAGAGAGGGCAGGGGCGGACGGATCGATGGCCGCACCGGCGCAGATCATCTCGTACGTGCTGGTCGGAAGGTCGCGCGGAAGGCCCTGCGCTTCGATCGCCAGTACGTCGTCCCGGGTCGCGATGCCGTTCATGCTGCTTCGTCCACGATTTCGTTACGTTGTACGCCCAGATCGATCGTTCCGTCGCGGCTCGCGATCCGGGCTTCGACGATATCTCCGGCTTTCAGATACTGCGCGCGTCCTGCCTGCACCTTCATGAACATCTTCCACTTGACGGATTCGGGGAAAAGCGCGACAGCGCGCTGCTTGAGCGGCGATGGGATGCTGAGTGCGCAGCCAGCCGGCGTGCCGGTCGCGAGCAGGTCGCCGGCGTGAAGATCGTGCACGCCCGACAACTCGGTCAACGTTTCCGCCGGGCCATAGACGAGGTTCGATGTCGAGTCCTGCTGACGCACCGCGCCGTTGACGGTCAGCGTCAGGTCGAGCGCCTTCAGCTTCGGGAAGTCACGCCGTTCGAGCAGGCACAGATAGGGGCCGACCGGGCCAAACGTCCGGAAGCTCTTGCCCTTGTAGAACTGCATTTGCGGGATCTGGACATCGCGCGCGGAATAGTCGTTGACGATCACGGTGCCGGCGACATAGTCGTGGAGGTTCGCGTCCGTGATCTGCTGGTGAGATGTGATGTCGCGTTTGAGGATGAGGCCGAGCTCGATTTCGTAGTCGAGAAACCGGACGTGCCGCGGTTTCACGACCCGTGAATCGGCAGCGACGATGCAACTCGTCGCCTTCGTGAAGATCATGTTGAATTTTTTCGCGTCCGGATCCATGCCCGATTCGATCATGTGCCGACGATAGTTCGCGCCCTGGCAAACGAATTGCTGGTTGGCGGTCACCGGCGGCAGCCACTCCACGTTCGACTCGGGAATAGGCGATCCGTCGAGCGTGATGAGTCGCTCGACCGGATTCGCCGCGAGAAAGCTCGCGGTCGTTTCGAAGTCGCCGGGAATCGGCGTGATGGCGCCGTTGGCGACCACACCCCATTGGGCGCGGCCGTTATGCCGGAAGTGCAGGACAAGCAGTGACATGAATGTGTCTCTCGTGAGTCGAACAGGCGGATGGGGTCAGGCGAACAGCTTCGCCAGGGTCAGCAGCTTGCGGATCGTCAGATCGGGACTGCGGCGCAGGTTGCGAAACAGCGCCGCGAGGCTCGACGGCGTGAACCGGGGCTTCGTGAAGCTGCGCGGCATCGTCGGGCCCCACTGCGCCATCGCTTCGCGGCTGACCGCATGCACGCCCGTCGGCTCGTCGGCCGTGAAAAGGTCGCCGTCGCAATAGTGTTCGTGCTTGTCGCCCCATGGGTCTTGCCAATAGTCGAAGATCTGGCTGCCGAGAATGTGCCGGCCGATACCCCACGCGTGCGCCCACCCGTTGTCGCGAAGCACGCGCTGGCCCATGCCGACGGCATCGGCGTCGACCAGTTCGTACGCGCTATGGCTATAAGTCGGCACGAACCCTTGGGCGAGCGCGAGCGTATGGTGATCGGCCGGCCTGTCGCCGAGGTCGAGCCGCATGAACGCAACGGCAGGGGAGCCGTCCGGCAGCACCTGGACGTCGCTGGGGATGAACCCGAAATGTCGCGTGTACCACGCGCAGGTTTCCTGGAAGTCGGCCAGCTCGAGTACGACGTGCCCAAGACAAATGATCTCGGGTGCGTTTGCGGGTGGCCGCTGCGTCTCGTTGATCCGGACGGGCGCGTCGACCGAGTTGAATGGGAGCGGAGCACGATGCGGCAACGTGTCTGCCCGTGTCTGGCCAGCAATCGCATCGACCCGAAAACCCGACGGATCGGCGAGCCGCACCCGAAGGCCGCCGCCTGGCCAATCCGACGCCTCGATCTCCGACGCGCCAGGGACTTTGGCGAGCGCCTCCAGGTCGGCACGACTGTCGACCCGCAATCCGAAGCCTACGAAGCGGGCTTTCGGCGCGTGGCGAACGACATAACAGAAGTGTGCGTCGCCCGTTCCGCGCAGCAGCAATTGCGTGTCGTCCCGCAGAACCGTTCGGAGACCGAAGTCATTGAGAAAATGCTCTGCCTCGCCGAGATCGGGGCGATCGAAGATCAAATAGGCGAGCGCCGATGCCTTCGTTGTCGGATGAGGGTGGCGAGCCGGTTGTGTCGTGGTCAGTTTCATGGCGGATGACAATCAGGCAGATCGAATGACGCTCGCGAAGGCACACGCCGTCGCACCGAGGGGCCTGCCGCGCGACGGCAGGCATGCAACTGAATCGCGGCACGGCGTGACTGGCCGGCCCGTGAATATGGCGAAGTCGATCGTCGATTTCGCATGGAGGCGGGGCGCCTCGTCGCAGATGCCGGGAGTCCGCAGCGCTTCGTCGCCGCGTGCGACCGCGCGTGGGGCGACGATCGAGACGTCGACGTCGTGACGGGGCTGCCGATTGGCCACTGCGGCGCCGACTGCCTCGAATCCTGCGATCAGTATGTCGAGCGCCAACGGCAGCGCATGCTCCGTTGAGGCGCGCGAGTTGTTGTCAATGGACGCGCGGGCGCCCGTGTGCAGTTGTGTCTCCACCGTATCTCCATTCGTCGTTCGATCGGTTCGTGAGGGTTTGTCAGCCACCTTTTGTGACATTAAAGTCATAGATGATAATTTTGTCAATGTAGACATTTGAATCTATACTTGGGCACGAACAAGCATCGGAAACGTCATGACGAATACACCGAGTCGCCGGACTTCAAAGCGCTCCGCTCCGGAAACATCCAGTCCAGCGGTCGCCGAAGAGCGTGAGCCACGTGGCGCGCGCCGCAAGCGGGAGACCCGCGCCCGCCTGCTGGACGCCGCGCTCAGACTGATGGCGGAGAAGGGCATGGAAGGCGTCGCCATCAATGAAATCACCGAGGCCGCCGACGTCGGCTTTGGCTCGTTCTACAACCACTTCGAATCGAAGGAGGCGATCTACGCGACCCTCGTGGAATCGGTATTCGAGGAGTTCGCGGATTCGCTCGATCGCCTGGCCAGCGGCTTGTCCGACCCGGCGGAAATCATTTCCGTCTCGGTGCGACATACGCTGATACGCGCGCGGCGTGAGCCGGTATGGGGACACTTCCTGATACGCGAGGGCTTTTCGGCGCGCGTCCTGACGCTTGGCCTGGGTCAACGCCTGCTGCGGGACATGGAGCGCGGTATCGCCGAGAAGCGCTTCGTGGTCGCCGACCCATTCATCGGCTTCCTTTCGGTTGGCGGTACGGTGCTGACCGCGATTGCCGCCGAGCTTAATTTCGTCGCTCCCGGCGCGCCGGCGGCCGGTGTCCTCAAGGAACTCGGCTTCAGCGGAGAGCATTTCCCGGAGCGCACGGCTGCGATGCTCCTGCATACGCTGGGGCTCAAGCGTGCAGAAGCCGAGAAGATCGCAAGCCGGCCGCTGCCGATCGTGGAAGCGGCCGAAACTGCACAGTGACGCAACGGGGTGGCGCAGGCGGTGCCCACGCCACCCCGAGTGCTCGTGCGGTACCCATCAGTTGACCGGGTCGGTTAGCCAGTCGGGCACCGCCCAGCCGGCGCGCGTCAAAGACGGGCAGCAGGGCATGCGCATCGCGGCGCACTACGTCGGCTCGTGGCGCCGGGCGCCTGTACGCAACAGCGTGACGCCGAGCACCGCCGCCAGTTCGTCCGACGATGACATGCGGTCGGAGGGGCCCGCCGCGCCGCTTGCCGCGTTCGGTGGCGCGACCCGTTCGGCGTGCATGCTGTCCATGATCTGCCGGAATCCGGCATCGCGCAGGGCGTACAGATACACCTCGACCCACAGCGGGAAACATTCCCAGCCGGCGGCGATATCCGCGGCGGCGGTGACGGTGCAGTAACCATCGCCTTCCGGCGCCGCCAGCCGAAGCCTCTTGATCATTCGATCATGGTCACGGCGAAGGATCTCGATCAGCGGTTCGCGCTTGTGTTCGAAGTGAGCATAGAACGTGCCGCGCGTGTAGCCGGCGCCCTCTGCGATATGTTCGACACTCGTATCGGCAAAGCCTTTCGCGATGAACAGTGCGCGAGCGGTGGCGATGAGCCGTTCGCGGGTGTCGAGCCTGCGTTGCTCGCGAGTGAGGCGCGTGCGTTTCATCCTGCGTTGTCCATGTTGACGGAAATTCGAGTGTTCACGTGCGGCATCCGGCAGGCGGCGCAACGTGCAAGACTTCCGCACGGATCCCCGCGGCGATCCGGAGCGCGAGCGAATCGAGCGCGCGGCGATACGCATCGACGAGTGCATCGTAGCCCGCCGACGTATCGGCCCGAACGATGCTGCGGCACGTCAGCGCCGGCTGTCCGGCCGCGGAATTCACGCTCCAGGTCGCATCGAGCAACACGTGCGACGCCGGCCACGACTCGACATGCTGCATGTCCACCGCGACCCGGTAGACGGGCGTGCCGTCCGGGTGGGCGACGCGGTGAACATCGATCGTGCCGAGCGCGGACGCGATGCGTGTCGACAGTCCGCCGCGTATCTCGTCGCCGAGCGGCGCGCCCCAGCGCTCCTGCTCCAGGATGTCGGCCCGCTGGGGGCCGCGCTGCACGACGAGCCGGTTGCCGTCCGCCGGCGCCGCGACGTGCACGGCCTGAATGTCGATCAGCCATGCGGGATGTGCGGCGGTGGCCTCGACACCCGCATCGTCTGCCACCGCGAGGGTATGGAAATGCACCGGCGGCGAACCGCACGAACTCAGCGCCGCGAGTGCGACGCACGTCGCGATGCGCGCCGACATGCGAAGCCGATCAAAAGAGCGCGCTTTCATTGATGGTCCCCCTTGTTACCGAACAGCAGCGATTCGGGATGACGTTCCAGATAGTCCGCGAGCGCGTTCAACGACTGCAGCGTATGCGTGAGCGACTGCATCGCCTCATGCACGTCCGACTGCATCGGCGAATCCTGCCGCAAAGTCGAATCCGCCGCGTTGAATGTGCGTTGCGCGGCGGCGAGCGTGTCACGCGCCTGCGGCACGACCTGCTCGTCGAGGTGGCCGAACAACTGGTTCGCATGCGCCAGCGCGCCGTTCAGATTGTTGCCGATCCGGTCGAACGGAACCTGATCGAGCTTGCGCGCGATGTCGGCGATCTGCACCTGCAGTTCGTCGAGCGTATTGGGCACGGTCGGTAGCTCGACCGGCGTACGGCGCGCGTCAACGGTCGCGCGCGGCGCCTTCGGGAACATGTCGAGCGCTACGTAGAGCTGACCGGTCAGCAGGCTGCCCGTGCGTAACTGCCCGCGCAGCCCCTGGACCACGAGGTGCTCGATCAGTTCGTGGCCGCCGGCCGTATCGGGCGCGGGAAGCGCCGTATCGCTGTGCCGGCTCAGGCGCGACGGATACAGCGCCATCGTGACCTTCATGCTGAAGTTGCGTGAGTGTTCGTTGTACTCGATGCCGATGTTCGTAACCTGACCGAGCACGATGCCCCGCAGATCGACCGGCGCGCCGACCGACAGCCCGCGCAGCGACTGGTCGAAGCGCATGACGACCATCAGCGGCGTGCCGTCGGGGTCGCGCATCGCGTCGGCTTCGTCCGGGGCGAGCCGGAACGGTGCATTGTCGGCGGCCTGCGGCGCGTCCGCTTGTCCAGGCGGAGACTGAAACGCGAGACCGCCGACGATCACCGTCGCCAGCGACTGCGTGTTGAGTTTCAGGCCGCTCGAATCGAGCCGCAGATCCACGCCGCTTGCGTGCCACCAGCGCGTATTGACGCCGACGTACTTGTCGTAGGGCGCCTTCACGAACGCCTGCACGTCGACGCCGGTACCGTCCTTGTCGAGCGAGAAGCCGACGACCTGACCGACCTGCAGATGCCGATAGAACACCGGTGAGCCAATGTCGATCGAGCCCAGCGAGTCGCCGTGCAGCACGTAGCGTCGGCCCTGCTGGTCCGCGGTGACGGCAGGCGGCGTCTCGAGGCCGGTGAACTCTGTCTGCTTCTGCGGCGAGCGGCCGAGATCCGCGCCGATGAATGCGCCGGACAGCAGCGTGCCGAGGCCGGAAATGCCGGTGGCACCGACGCGCGGTCGGACGACCCAGAAGCGCGTGTCGCGGTTCGCGAAGCGTGCGGCATCGCGCGTCAGTTGAATGCTGACGATCACGCGCTTGAAGTCGGGCGTGAGCGTAATGGTCTGTACGGAGCCGATATCGACGTCCTTGTAGCGGACCTTGGTCTTGCCGGCTTCGAGGCCTTCGGCGTTGGCGAACATGACCGTGATCGTCGGGCCGGTCGCGGCAACGGTCCGGATCACGAGCGACAGCCCGATCAGCGCGCACACGAGCGGCACGATCCAGACGAGAGACGGAATCCAGCGGCTGCGCGGCCGGATCTCAGGAGGAGGAAAATCGAACGGAAACATCGTGTTGGAATTCGCGAGAAAGCGGGCGCTTGAGCCGGTTCAGGGTTGGGGGTGGGCGGCGGCCGCGCGCGGCGCACCGTCCCAGATGAGCCGCGGATCGAACTGCATCGACGCACACATGGTCAGCACGACCACGGCGCCGAACGCGAGCGCGCCGGGGCCGGGTGTGATGTCGGCGAACGAGCCGAAATGCACGAGTGCGATCGTGAGCGCGACGACGAATACGTCGAGCATCGACCAGCGGCCCACGCGCTCGACCAGGCGATGCAGCCGCGCTCGTTCGAGCGGCCGCCATTGCACGCCGCGATGGGCGGCGACCGCCTGAAATGCGAGGATCGCGAGCTTGAGCATCGGCACGAGCACACTCGCGATGAACACGATCGCGGCGAGCAGCCAGTCGCCGGACGTCCAGAAGTACGCGACGCCGCCAAGGATCGTGTCGTCCTCGGCTCGGCCGAGCGAGGTCGCGTGCATGACCGGCAACAGGTTCGCCGGGATGTAAAGCAGGGCGGCGGCGGCGACGAGCGCGCCGGTGCGGGCGGCACTGCGCGGGCGGCGTGCGTGCAGCGGCGAACCGCAGCGCGTGCAGCGCTGGCCGCACGCGTGGACCGGCTGCACGCGCGCGCAGTGGTGACAGGCGATCAATCCCGCGGTGCGCGCCGTCATGCCCGCCGATCCGCTGCTTTCGGTTGTCCGGGGCGACGCATGCCGCGTCACGTCGGGGCGGGGCGGCTTCGTATGGTCGGCGTCGCCCGGCTGCAGAGCGGCGAGTTCGTCGTGCGCTTCCCACAGTCGGGCCGGTTCGATCGTCGATAGCACGCAGAGCATCACGGTAAGCCCGGCGAACGCGAATAGCGCAGGCCCGGCAAGTACGTGTGCGAGGCTCATCAGTTTGACGATCGTGATCAGCACGCCGAGCATCAGCACCTCGACCATGCTCCACGGCCGCAATCGGTGAATGCCGCGCAGCACCGGCGCGAACTGGCGCGGTACGCGGCCCGCACGCAACGGCACGAGCAGGTACAGCCATGCGGCCAGCTCGAGTATCGGAAACAGCATCGTCGTGCAGAACACGAGCGCAGCCACCAGCCGTTGATCGTTCGACCATAGCGCGCGAACCGCGTCGGCGAGCGTCGCGTGCGACGCAATGCCGGCAGCATCGAGCGCGACGATCGGGAAGGCCTGCGCGATGCAACACGTCGCCAGCGCGGCAACCGTCAGCGCGCACATCCGGTCGAGGGTGCGGCGGCCGTGCGCCGCACCGCTCACGCGCGCGCGGCATCTCGGGCAGTGTGCCGTCAGTGCGCGCAGGCGCGGCGGACGCTGAAGCAGCAGGTCGCATTCGTGGCAGGCGACCAGGTTGTCGGATTTCATCGGGAATCAATCATGCGGGTAACGAAGGCCGGCACCGCGCGATGCACGGTGCGCCGGGCTTCGGGCTTCGGGATTGCGGACCGGTGCGGCCCGAAGGCGCGGGCCGGTCCGCGGACGCAATCAGCGGCTACTGCCGGGCCGCGACCGTCGTGCCGGCGCCGGGCGGCAGTTCGCCCATTGCCTGCAGCAGCGCCGCCGTATCGGTCATCCGGCGGCTCGCGGCACGCACCGCATCGAGCTCCGCGTTCAAATAGGTCTGCTCGCTCGACCGTTGCGCGGACATCGGAACGGCACCCAGCGTGCGGCGTTGCGCCGTTTCTTGGAACGCCTCGCCTGCGGCGCGCGCCGCGAGTTCGTTCGCGGCCAGCGCTTGCGCGTCGTTGTCCAGCGCGGCGAGCGAATCCGCGACGTCACCGAATGCGGACAGCACCGCCGCCTTGTACTGCAGCACTGCGGCGTCGTACGCATCGCGCGACGCCCGCCGGTGCGCCAGCAATGCGCCGCCGTGGAAGATCGGCTGCGACAGCCCTGCGCCGACGGCCCACAGCCCGCCCGCCCCCGACAACAGCGCCGGCCAGCTGAAGCCGCCGCGCCCCATCGTCGCGGTGAGCGACAGGCTTGGGAACAACTGGGCGGTCGCCTCGCCGACGTCCGCCGATGCCGCCTTCACGGCTGCCGCAGCCGCGCGGATGTCCGGACGTGCCTTCAGCAGGTCGGACGGCACCGCCACGGGCACATGTTCCGGCAGCGTCAGCCCGGTGAAGGACGGGACCGGTGGCGGCGCGTCGGGCGTGCGGCCCAGCAGGATCGCCAGCGCGTGAACCGCGCTCGCGCGTTGCTGGCGCAGCGGCGGCAGCGTCGCGGCAAGCGACGCCGCGCCCTGCGTCGACGCCAGCGCCTGCACGTGGGATACCGACCCGAACGCGTAACGCTGCTGGTCTTCGAGTGCGGATGCCTCGGCGACTGCGACGAGGCGCTCCGTCAGCAGGATCTGGCGGTCGAGCGTCGCGGCGCGGATGGCGGTGCCGACGATGTTGGCCGCCAGCGCACGCCTTGCCGCTTCGAGCTCGCAACCGCGCACGTCGACGCGCGCGGCGCTCGCTTCGTTCGCGTATCGCGTGGCGCCGAACAGGTCGAAGGTGTAATGCGCCTGCAGTTGTCCGACGAATACGTTGTAGCGCAGGCTTTGCGCGCCTGCGCCGGAGATGTCCGGCGTGCGCGTGCGGGCTACCTGCGCGTTCGCGTCGATCGACGGCAGCGTCGACGCGCCGATCTGCGCGCGCAGTTCCTCTTGCGCGGCGGCGAGCGTCTTTTCCGTCGCGGCCAGCGTCGGGTTCGCGCGCAAGCCTTCATCGACCAGCGCGTCGAGCACGCTGGAGCGATACAGGCGCCACCATTGCGGGACGGGCGCGGCGCCGACGTCGAATTGCTGCGCGACGCCCGCCGCCTCGGCGGTGCGCGGCGCCTGAGGCGTCGCACCGTAGTGTGCCGGCGACGGCATCGCGGGCGGCGTACTGTCCGGGGCCATCGCACAGCCGCCCAGGCCAAGCGCCGCGCTGGCGGCCAGCACCGATGTGATACGAGAGAGTTTCATCAGCATGTCTCCGAGGACGCGACGTCCATTGCGCGCGACTCGCGTTCGTCGGCGCGCACCTTGAAGCAGGTCGCGTAGAGCGCCGGCAGGAAGAAGATGGTCAGCACCGTCGCGATCGTGATGCCGCCCATCAGCGCGGTGGCCATCGGGCCGAAGAAGCCGGAACGCAACAGCGGAATCAGCGCGAACACGGCGGCGGCGGCGGTCAGCATGATCGGCCGGAAGCGGCGCACGGTCGCACCCACGATCGCGGCGAAGCGTGGCTGCCCGGCTGCGATGTCCTGGTCGATCTGATCGATCAGGATCACTGAGTTGCGCATGATGATCCCGAACATCGCGATCACGCCGAGCAGCGCGACGAAGCCGAACGGCTTGCCGAACAGCAGCAGTGCGGCCACGACGCCGATCAGGCCGAGCGGTGCCGTCAGCACGACGATGAAGGTGCGCGAGAAGCGCTTGAGCTGGATCATCAGCAGCGTCAGCACCGCGACGATCATGAGCGGCATCTGCGCATTGATCGACGTCTGGCCCTTCATGCTTTCCTCTGCCGCGCCGCCGACCTCGATCCGGTAACCGGCCGGCAGCGTGGCGCGCAGCGTCGCCAGCGCGGCGTCGAGGTCGCGCGTCACACCGATGCTCGGCGCTTCGCCGCGCACGTCAGCTTGCACGGTGACCGTCGGCTGACGGTCGCGCTCCCAGATCACGCCATATTCGAGCGTGTCGCGCACATGGCCGATCGTGCCGAGCGGCACCGGACCGTGCGGCGTCGGGATCGCCAGGCCGGCGAGCCTCGACGGATCGATGCGTTCGCTCCTCGGCGCGCGCAGATCGACGTCGATGAGCTTGTCGCGCTCGCGATACTGCGTGACGGTGTAGCCGGACAGCGTCATCGCAAGGAAACCCGACACGTCCTCCGACGTCACGCCGAGCTGGCGTGCCTTGAGCTGGTCGATCTCGAACGAGACCGACCGCTCGGCCGGTTCGTCCCAGTCGAATTGCACGTTGCGTGTGCGGGCGTCGGCGCGGACCTTGTCCGCCACTTTTTCGGCGATGCCGCGGACGGTGGCGATGTCGTCGCCACTCACCCGGAACTTGATCGGGAAGCCGACGGGCGGCCCGTTCTCGAGCCGCGCGACGCGCGTGCGCACGGTCGGGAAGCGGCTTGCGAGCGTCGTTTCGAGCCAGTGCGACAGCCGCTCGCGCGCCTCGACATCCTTGGCCGTGATCACGAATTGCGCGAAGTTCGGCTGCTGGAGCTGTTGATCGAGCGGCAGATAGAAGCGCGGCGCACCGGTGCCGACGAAGTCGACGACACGGCCGATTTCAGGCCGGCCGTCGAGCACCTTTTCGAGCCGCTTTGCTTCACGTAGCGTCGCATCGAACGACGCGCCTTCCGGCAAGCGCATGTCGACGAGCAGTTCGGGCCGCTCGGAATTCGGGAAGAACTGTTGCGGCACGCGCGTGAACGCGGCCATCGCGATCGCGAACAGCACGGCGGTGACGCCGAGCACCACCCAGCGGCGCTCGATGCAGACCGAGATCCAGCCGGACAGCCGGCGGTAGAAGCCCGTGTCGTACACCTCGTCGCCATGCGCGTGACCGTCGCGATGCGCGTGCTCGGGCAGCATGTGGTAGCCGAGCAGCGGCACCAGCACGACGGCCGCGAACCAGGACACGATCAGCGAGATCGCCGATACCTCGAAGATCGAGCGCGTGTATTCGCCGGTGCTCGATTTCGCGAGTGCGATCGGCAGGAAGCCCGACACGGTGACGAGCGTCCCCGTGAGCATCGGGAACGCCGTGCTCGTGTACGCGAATGCCGCGGCGCGTGCACGGCTCCAGCCCTGCTCGAGTTTCACCGCCATCATCTCGACGGCGATGATCGCATCGTCCACGAGCAGCCCGAGCGCGAGGACCAGCGTGCCGAGCGACACCTTGTCGAGGCCGATGCCGAACGCGTGCATGCACAGCGCCGTCACGGCAAGCACGATCGGAATCGTGATGACGACGACCATGCCGGTGCGCAAGCCGAGCGACACGAGGCTGACGACGAGCACGATCGCGACGGCTTCGCCGACCGCTTCGACGAAGTCGTCCACCGAATGCTTGACCGCATGCGGCATGCTCGACACCGCGGTCAGCTTCAGACCGGCCGGCAAGCCGGCCTGCAACTCGGCCGCCTTCGCATCGAGCGCCTTGCCGAGGTCGATCACGTCACCGCCTTTCTGCATCGTCACACCGATGCCGAGCACCGCGTGACCGTTCGTACGCATCTGCGTGACGGGCGGATCGTCGTAACCGCGCGTGACCTTTGCGACGTCGCCGAGCCGGAAGGTCCGGCCGTTCACCGTGACGAGCATGTCGGCGAGCGCCTGCGTGTCCTTGAATGCACCGCTCGGTCGTACGAACACGCGATCGTCGGCCGTCGTGATCGTGCCGACCGGGGCGACGGTGTTTTGCGCGTCGATGGCCTGCGCGAGCTGCTGCGGTGTGATGGCGAGGCGTGTCAGCTGCGCATTCGAGATTTCGACGAACACGTGCTGGGCGGGATCGCCGAAGTAGTCGACCTTCGCGACGCCCGGCACGCGCAGCAGCACGGTGCGCAGCTTGTCCGCGTAGTCGTGCAGTTGCGCGGGCGAGTAGCCGTCGCCTTCGAGCGCATAGATGTTGGTGTAGACGTCACCGAATTCGTCGTTGAAGAACGGGCCGACGACGCCCTTGGGCAGCGTCGCACGGATGTCGCCGACTTTCTTGCGCACCTGGTACCAGGTTTCCGGCACCTGGTCGACCGGCGCCGAATCCTTCATCGCGAAGAAGATCATCGACTCGCCGGGCCGCGAATAACTCTTGATGTTGTCGACGTACGGCGCGGCCTGAAGCTGGCGGCCGATCCGGTCGGTGACCTGTTCCTGCACCTCGCGCGCCGTGGCGCCGGGCCAGTAGGTCTGGATCACCATGGTGCGGAACGTGAACGGCGGGTCCTCCGATTGTGCGAGGCGCGTATAGCCGATCACGCCGAAGATCGTCGCGAGGCCGATGAGGAAGATCACCAGTTGCTGATGCTTCAGCGCCCATGCGGAGAGGTTGAAACGGCCGTCGTCGTGCGATGCCGCGCCGGTTCCGAGCGCGCCGTCAGTCGACGGCCGGTGTTCTGGAGCATTCATGACGCGAAGTCCTCCGCATGCAGCGGCGGCACGACGCGGACGTGCTGGCCGGTACTGACCGTATGAACGCCTTGCATCACGACGCGTTCGTTGTCCGCGAGCCCCGACGTGACGGTGATCGTGCGTTCGTCGTAGCGTCCGACCGACACCGGCCGCAGCTCCAGCGTGTCGCTGCCCTTGCGGACGACCCAGACGGCCGGCGCGTCGCCGCGATGAAAGAGCGCGGTGGCCGGCAGCGTGATCGCGTGGTCGGCGGCGATGTCGGCGGCGCCGTCGAACGTGATGCTGGCGGTCATCCCGGAGCGCACGTCCGGCCCCGGTGCGAGCAGCGTCAGCTTCACGCGCCAGGTGCGGCTTTGCGGATCGGCGGCCGCCGCGACTTCGCGCACGCGCGCGTCCAGCACCTTGCCCGGCAATGCCGTCAGGCTGACGTGTGCGGTGCGGCCGACCGCGAGATCGCGCAGGTCGCGCTCAGAGACGTCACAGACGATGTCGAGGTCCCCGCTCCAGTCCAGGTGAAACACCGCCTGGCCGGGTTCGACGTTCTGCCCGGTATCCGCGTCTTCCGACGTGATGACGCCGTCGTGATCCGCAATCAGCGTCGCGTAGCGCAGGTGATCGCCCGCGAGCGCCATTTGCGCAAGGGCGGAATCGCGTTGCGCGACCGCCGACGCATACGCGTCCTGCGTCGTCTCGAGTTGCGCGGGTGCGATCAGGTTGGCCTGAGCCTGGGCGCGGTCGCGATCCAGCTGCTGCTTCGCATAGGTAACGCGATGCTCGGCGGCATCGAGCTGGGCGCGTGCGTTCAGCAGCGTGTGGTGCAGATCCGCCGGATCGAGCATCGCAAGGGTCTGGCCGGCCTTGACGGTGTCGCCGATGCGCACGCGCCGCTCGACGAGCTTGCCGCCGACCCGAAACGACAACGGCGTCGAATATCGCGCCTGAACCTGTGCGGGTAGCGCACGCTGCACCGCGCCGTCGTCCGAATGAACCGGCAGCGCGACCACCGGCTGCAGTTCGGGCGCGGGGGCCTCGTGCGAATGGCAGGCCGTGAGGAGAATCGCACAGCACGCGAACGCGATTGGGGCTCGCCGAACCGGCGATGCGATGCGTGTCAGAAACGGGCGCGTTGATGTCCGCGCGTCAGGACCGGGTGATTTCACGATGTTTCCAAGACAAGTGAGGGTCAACTAAGAAGCGTTCGGCGACCACGACGGGTCGCCCTGGTTTATGCAGACGTACGCGAGCGTCTCCGCGGCGGTACGCCGGACGATCAATCAGGACTCCAATGTTCTGGGTGCAGACCATTCCATTTGCCGACATGACGCGGCACCGCCTGGCGATAGACGCGCTTACGCCGACGTGGCCATACCCGTCGCCAACGCTCGCTAGCGAGGGTCGGACGGCGTCTGGGCCGGAACCGGTTCTGCGATTTCCGAGATTAGACTCATAACTGATAATGTTGTCAAGTATGAGAGAAAAATCTAGAATTGCGCCATGCAAAAAGATCTTTCGAAAAAGGGAGGCGCGCTCATGGACGACGCACCGGTCCGGCACCGCTGCTCGAACGCATCAGCGGGCGAAGCGGAACATCGCCAGCCGCGCGGCGCCCGGCGCAAGCAGGAGACGCGCATGCGCTTGCTGCAGGCGGCGTTCAGCCTGATGGCGGAAAAGGGCAGGGACAATGTGGCGATCAGCGAGATCACCGAGGCGGCGGATGTGGGGTTCGGCTCGTTTTACTACCACTTCGAATCGAAGGACGGCATCTTCGCCGCGCTGACGGAGTGGGTGTTCGACGATTTCGCGGACGGGCTCGAGCGTCTGACGAGTGGATTGTCGGATCCTGCCGAGGTCGTTTCCGTCTGCGTGCGTCACACGCTGATGCGCGCGCGCCGCGAGCGGCTCTGGGCGCGGTTCCTGATGCGGGAAGGATTTTCGGCGCGCGCGCTTGGCCAGGGGCTGGGCCAGCGTTTGCGGCGGGACGGCGAGCGAGGAATCTCGGCACGCCGCTTTGTCGTCGGCGATCCGTTCATGAGCGTGCTTGCGACGATGGGAACGATCCTGGCGGTGATCGCGGCGGAGTCCTACGCGGCCGACGCGGCTGCGGGCGCGGCGCGAAAGCCGGTGGCGGACGAGGGCAGGTTCCCCGAGCGAGCCGCGGCGATGGTATTGCAGACGTTCGGCCTGACGTGCGCCGAGGCACTTGACGTGGCGAACCGACCATTGCCGCCCGGCGACTTCGCCCATCAGACAAGAGAATCCGCCTCGCCTGAAAGCTCAACCTTGCCGTCGCAGCAACGATAGATGTTTGTCGCGTTCCGCACGATACCGCTCGCGCGTGCGTCATGGAGTGCGTGATGTCATCCGCCGTGTTCGCGGTAATGCGCTTCCATTTTGTGGTGATCTCACGACGCTTCTCCAAGATGGCAAGCCTGCCACCCAATCGGTACATCGGTGAGCAGGTCGACCAGTAGCTCCCCAGTCCCCGCCGTAATCAAAGCAGAGCATCCGCGGCTCAGGCTCGCCAGAAAATTGATGGCGCCATCCAGGCGACCGTCTGGTTGCAGAATTTGTTCACGAACACGATGTTTCCTCGCTGATTTCCCTCGCTTATGGTGCACAAGCGGCTGATCGCTGCGGATCCGGCGTCGCTACGAAAACGTAAAATGATGGCACGTAAACTCTTTCCCCACCATGTTCGAAATCACGCCCGAGCACATTGCCCAACTCAACGACGTCGACCGTTGGGGCAAACTGAGGTTTTGTACAGCGCGTGCCAACGTGATCCAGCGTGTGGCCGCTGGCCGACAGAAAGACCAGTTGAACGGCAGCACCCGCGACGATCGCGCCGGAAACGTTCGTTGATCGCAGCTACGTCGCTGTCGTTCAGCGCCTCGTAGCGTTCGACGTCGAACTCGGACAGTCACGCGAGTAAGCGATCTTGCCCCACATACCGAAATTCCTGGCCTGGCATCTGCTGCCTCCCGTCACGGTCGCAATTGAAAACCGCGGGCAGGTAGCTTGCCGCAGACCCCGGCCGTGACTAGCGACGATAGCCAGAATCGACCGCAAGGCCTTGCTACAGAAGGCCTGGCGGCGAAACCGCCAGATTTTGCACGAAGCGGACGATTACCCCGACAGGGGCGCGTGGCCGTTTTGCGTCACGGTCGGTGTGTAGCCCGCGACGTGCGATCGATGTGTGTACGGATGATTGTCCGGACGGCGCTTTGCATTCGGCCGCAGGACGCTGACGAATGGGTCGATGGCGAAAATGTCAGCGCCCGCGCGGCAAGCCGGCGGCCCGAAAAGTCTGACTATGGCGCAGCCGGCGGCGGGGGGCGACCCCGCCCGACTACGACGAGCCGCTTACTGCCGGCCCGCGCCCGCGTTCTGGGCGTTCATGGCTGCCACGCGCGCCTGGGCAGCTTGCAAGTTTTCCGGGTACTGCGTATTCCTGGCCATGGATGGTTTGTAGCCGGCCTTTTGGAGTTGCACGAGTTCCTTCCGGACCTCCGCACGGGTCATAGTCGACGGTTCGGATTGCGCGAACGATACGACCGGGACGACGAGCATCGCGCCAATGGCAAAAGCTTTAAGCAAGGATTCCATAATGATTAACCTCGGACACTGAGTATGCGCGGCGCTGTCAATCTTCTTGTCAGCTGCCGGTAAGAACAGTGTAGCCGAGGCAGCGCTCCAGTGCTGGTAAAACATTATTGCTTAAAACCGTAATTTCGGATTTATAAACGTCATTTCGAAAAAATCGAATTGGCGATTCGAAATATTCGATTGATTCAATAAAAAACGACTCGGCGGGAAGCGTGTGCTGAAAACCGCGTGCAGCTGCGTACTCACCGTCACGGCTGCGCGGTGAATCGCTCGAGCAGATCAGTGTGGTCGAACTTGTCTCGCCACCATTGCATCGCGCGGCCGGCTTCGTCGTCGCGCCATGCGAGGTAACACTCGACCGTTTCGCGCATTCCGGCCACGCGACGCGTCACGAGCCTGCCTTCCGCGATTGCGCGGGCGGCGATACTTGCGGGAAGCGTGCCGACGGCAAGTCCTTCGCATTGCGCCGCCAGCTTGGTCTCGAGGTTCGGTACAGTGAGATACGGTTGAGACGGATGGAACGCGGACGAGCGCAGGGGCGATTCGCGCGAGGGACCGCTGACCACCGCGCAACGATACTGAGTAACGGTTTGGAGCGTGATCGGTTCCGGCATCTTCGCGAGCGGGTGATGCGGCGCGAGCGCGAAGACATAACGCATCGTGCCGATCGGACGCGCGACGATGTCCGTCAGCGCGGGCGGCTCCCCCGTTGCGCCGACCACGAGATCCGCGCGTCGCGACACGAGCGCATCCCAGGTGCCGCCAAGCACGTTGGTCGACAGACACACCCGCGTGTCCATCCGGAGCGCGTCGAATTCGCGCAGATATGGCCAGAAGCGTGCCAGTGGCACAATTTCGTCGACGCACAAGCGCAGCTCGGTCTCCCAGCCATCCTGGATCCGCTGCGCTTTCCGCTCAAGTTGCTCGGCCGCGACGAGTAGCCGGCGGCCTTCCTCGATGACGACTCGTCCCGCGCGGGTCAGCTTTGCGCGGCGGCCGCTGCGATCGAACAGGGTGACGCCGAGATCGCTCTCGATCTTCTGCACGAGATAGCTGAGCGTCGACGGGACGCGATGCAGCATCGCGGCAGCCTCGGAGAACGTGCTGCTCCGGTCGATCGCATCCAGTGCCTCGAAGGCTTCGAATGACAGCTTCACGGTTGTTTTCCTCTGTGCAATGACGGGCGAATGCCCGACAGGCTTGCGTGTCTCATGGTGTTTCGCGTGCAGTTCAGTTCGATCGTCGCATCGACGCGCGGGCGGGCACGATGTCGCGCGTCACCCGCAGCGCGCAGTCCGGCAGACGGGTGTCGGCTCCCGCTTGATTTTTCTATCAGGAAAATTCAGGTGTCTTAATAAAAATCATCTTGCCATCGTGTAACTTGTGGAGACGTGAATCGGACGAAGCCAAGATCGATCTCGGTCGAACCGCCGCCGGCACGTAGAACCTTGTCATTCGATCATCGACGAAAAAAGGAGAATCACATGAAAAAGTTCAGGCTGGCGCCGCTCGCGCTCGCAGTCCTGACCGGCGTCGTGCTGCTGGGTGCACCGGTCGCGAACGCGCAGGATACGGGCGGGACATCGGCCACACCCGACGCCCCGACGTCGAAGCAGGAGCTGAAAGCGCAACGCAAGGCGCAGCGCAAGGCAGCCCGGCAGAAGCGGAACCAGGAACTGAGTGCGCTCGAGAAGAATGGCTATCGCGTGAGCAAGGACGATCACTATCCTCAAAGCCTCCAAAGGGCGGAGCACAAGGCGGCAGCCCAGAAAAGCACCGCTGACACGCCCGCTCCCGGACAATAACGATCCGGCGCTGCGACCCGCGCCGCTGCGCCGGCGCAGGTCGAATCACGGCGTCCCGCCGCATGGCCGGGTACGCTCCTCGTGCGATCGTCGGCAACGCCCGGCTCTCCGAGTCCGATTTATGCAAACGGTTGCGTTCGCGATGATACCAATGGCCGTCGTAAATTTCGCGTGATTCAGGGTTAACGCTCTATCCTTCGGCATCGATCGACGAGTACGATTGCACAATCGTATGCAAACGGTTGCATGGAGAAAATCATGACGGAAGAGACGGTTGCAAGTGCGATTACCGACGATCCCGCGTCCGTTACCGCGATCGTCAAGGCGGCGATGGCGGGAACCCGGGACGCCCGATTGAGGGAGATCGTCGATGCGCTGGTTGATCACGGACATGCGTTCCTGAAGCAGGTGAAGCTGACCGACGAGGAGTTCGAGCGCGGTCTCGCCTTCATCCGTGCTGCCGGGCACGCATGCAACGAACGGCACAACGAGGTGGTGCTCCTGGCCGACGTGCTCGGCTTTTCGACGCTCGTCGCGTTGCTGAACAATTCAGATTCGTCGGAGCGCACGCCAGGCGCGTTGCTCGGGCCGTTCTACCGCGGCGGTTCGCCGGTCTACGAGCACGGCCAGTCGATTGCAAGCCCGGGGTCACCCGGCTCGCCGCTGTTCATGCACGGCCGTGTGCTTGACGTGTCGGGCCGGCCAGTCACGAGCGCGACCGTCGACGTCTGGCAGGCATCGCCCGTCGGTCTCTACGAAAACCAGGACCCGAGCCAGCCCGAGCGCAATTTGCGCGGCCGCTTTCATACCGATGCGCAAGGGCGGTTCAACTTTCGTACCGTCCGTCCGGCCGGATACCCGGTGCCCGTCGACGGCCCCGTCGGCGCGCTTCTCGACGCACAGAACCGACATCCGTACCGGCCCGCGCACATCCATTTCGTGATCGTCGCGCAAGGCCATGCGACGTTGGTGTCGCAGGTGTTCGCCGACGATTCGGAGCATCTCGACTCGGACGTCGTATTCGGCGTGAATCGTCGCCTCGTCGGCAATTTCGGACGTCATGAGCCGCGGACGGGGCCGCACGCCGAGACGGACGAGGTGTACTACACGCTCGATTTCGAGTTCGTCATGGCCGACGGTACGCCGACGTACCCGACGCCGCCGATCGACTGAACAGGAGGCGACAGTGTCACGCAATCTGAAGGATAAAGTCGCTGTCGTTCTCGGCGGCACGGGCGGGATCGGCGTCACGACCGCGGCGCGTTTCGCCGAAGCGGGCGCGCGCGTGGTCGTGGTCGGACGCAGCGATCTGGCCGTGGCGCAGCATCTCGCCGACACGCTGCCCGGCGACGGGCATTCCGCCGCGATCGCCACGATCACCGAGAGCGCGACGCTCGCCGCGCTCGCCGGCGATGTGCGTGCGCGTTACGGGCGCGCGGACATCCTGGTGAACGCCGCCGGCTTCACGAAGCCGGTTCGTCACGCGGATCTCGACGCACTGACGGACGATCTGATCGACGAGATCATGAAAGTCAACTGGCGCGGCCAGTTCGCGGCGATCCGCGCATTTCGTGCGCTGCTCGACGAATCCGGCGACGGGCTCGTCGTCAACGTATCGTCGATCGCGGGCACGACCGGCAACGGCAGCAACGTCGCCTATTGCGCGGCCAAGGCGGGCATCGACGTGATGGCGCTGTCGCTCGGCCGCGCGCTTGCGCCGCGCATTCGGGTGGTGAACGTAGCGCCCGGCGTCGTGGATACGCAGTTCGTTCCCGGGCGCGGCGACGATTTCAACGAAAAGGCTGCCGCGACGACGCCGCTTCGCCGGATCGGCGCGCCGGACGACGTCGCGACCGCCATCGTCGCCTGCGCGACGACGCTGACGTTCACGACCGGCGCAACGATCGTCGTCGACGGCGGCCGCCGGCTGAACTGATTGCCTGGAGACCTATCGATGCATGCTCGCAAGACCATCATTACCTGCGCCGTCACGGGCAACATCACGCGACCCGACCAGCATCCGGGCCTGCCGGTCACGCCCGAGCAGATCGCGAACGCTTCGCTCGAAGCCGCGCAGGCCGGCGCCGCCGTCGTGCATATCCATGTCCGCGATCCCGCCACGGGCAGACCCTCGATGGACGTCGATCTCTATCGCGACGTCATGGCGCGGATTCGCGCAGTCGATCGCGAGCTGATCATCAACCTGACGACCGGCCCGGGCGGACGTTTCATTCCGAGCGACGACGATCCGAAGGTGGCTGCCCCGGGCACCACGCTTCTGCCGCCCGATAAGCGCGTGGAACACATACTCGCGCTCAGGCCCGACATCTGCAGCCTCGACCTGAACACGATGAACTCGGGCGGCGAGGTCGTGATCAACACGCCGAAGAACGTCACGCGGATGGCCGAGATAATCCGCCGGGCCGGCGTTAAACCTGAGCTCGAGATCTTCGACTCCGGCGATATTCACCTGGCGCGGGACCTCATCGCGAGCGGCGTGCTCGACGGCCCCGGGCTCTGGACCTTCGTCAGCGGGGTCAAGTATGGCTTCGCGGCGTCGCCGGAAACGCTGCTCTATGCGCGCGGACTGTTACCGCCGGGCGCGATATGGTCCGCGTTCGGGATCGGGCGTTTCGAGTTTCCGATCGTCGCGCAGGCGTGGCTCGCGGGCGGGCACGTGCGCGTCGGCCTCGAGGACAACATCTACATTGAGAAAGGCGTGCTCGCCGAAAGCAACGCGGCGCTCGTCGCGCGGGCGCGCGAAATCGTCACGCTGCTCGGCGGCGAGATCGCGACGAGCAGCGACGCACGCGAATGCCTCGGCCTCGCGTCCTGAGCGCAGGGCGGCGCACGATATTCAAGCGCGACGCGTGAACGCGCGGCGGGCCGACGGCCACCGCGCCATGCGTCGGAATCGACATTTTCCGGGAAACCATCGAGCATGAAATGTATTCGCGTCCAGCAGAAAAGTGCTGATATCAGCGCGCTCGCACTGAGCATCGACACGCAACCCGTCCCGGCGATCGATACGACCGACTGTTTGGTCGAGATCGAGAGTGCGGGCGTCAACCCGAGCGACGTGAAGGCCGTGCTTGGCTTCATGCCGCACGCGGTGTGGCCGCGCACGCCGGGGCGAGACTATGCGGGGCGCGTGATCGATGGGCCGCCGGCGCTGATCGGCAAGGAAGTCTGGGGCAGCAGCGGCGAGCTCGGCATCCGTCGCGACGGCACCCACGCCAGCCATCTCGTCGTGCCGGCGCACAGCGTGCGCGAGAAACCGGCAAACCTGACGATGGACGAGGCCGGCTCGATCGGCGTACCGTTCGTCACCGCGTTCGAGGGCTTGCACCGTGCCGGCGGCGTGCGGCGCGGCGACGTCGTGCTCGTCCTGGGCGCCAACGGCAAGGTCGGGCAAGCGGCCGTCCAGCTGGCGACCATGGCGGGGGCGGAGGTGATCGGCGTCGTGCGCGACGATCCGTCGTATATCGGGCACGCAAACGGCGATGTCACGATGATCAACGCGTCCGCAGAACCGTTCGACGAGCTCGTGCTCGAGATGACGGCCGGCCGTGGCGCGAACATCGTCTATAACACGGTCGGGAGTCCATACTTCGAGCGTGCGAATCGCGCGATGGCCGTGGGGGGCACGCAGATCCTGATCTCGACGATCGAGCGCGCGGTACCGTTCGACATCTTCGCGTTCTATCGCGGGCAGCATACCTACGTCGGCATCGATACGCTCGCGCTCGATACGCGGCACTGCGCCGACATCCTCGATGCGTTGCTGCCGTCGTTCGAACAGGGCTCGCTGCGGCCGTTCCCGATCGATGCCGGTTCTGTATTCGATCTTGCCGATGCCGCCCACGCGTATCGGGCGGTATTCGGCGGCACCGCGAACCGGGTGCTGCTCAAGCCATGAACGTCACGCGCTTTCGCGACGCGCCCGGCTATTTCCCGCCGAATCACTTCGGGATGCAATGCGTCCGCCTGCAAGGACGCGAGGCGGGCCCGGCCGAATCGCTGTGGCTCGGCGTATCGACGATCGAACCGGGCGGGCACACGACGATGGACGGGTCGGATGTCGAGAAGCACTACGTCGTGCTGGAAGGCCGGGTGTGCATAGACGCGGACGGCGTCGAAGTCGAATTGCAGGCGTTCGATTCGTGCCGTCTCGCGCCGGGCGAGCGGCGTGCGCTGCACAACCGGTCGGACCACCGCGCCAGGATCCTGCTCGCGATGCCGTTCGCGCGTCCTGCGCGCGGCTAGCTGCGGACGCAGGCCGCTCGGCACACCACGGCCCGCCGCTGCTCGCCGTGCGCGCAACCGGCCGGGCCAGCCGCGAAGATCGGACGATCCGGCAAACCGCCGGCCATTCCGGTCAGGTTTCCGGACACCCGCCACCTTATATTTGTCTCACCGGATTCGCACTCGCACGCCGGGGTGGCGGCGTGCGTTTCGCCAGTCGGCCGATCGGCGCGGCGCGTCAGTTCGCCCGCGCCCGGTTGCCTGCCACCCGCGGTGCGCAGGTCGACCCGCGCACGATCAGTTCGGGCGGCAGCGTGATGCGCAGCGGCGCCTTGCCCGGCGTCGCAATCATGCCGAGCAGCAGGCGCGCGGCCTGCCGGCCCATCTCGCGATGCTGGATGCGCAGGGTAGTCAGTGACGGATTCAGCATGTCGAGCAGCGGCATGTCGTTGTGCCCGATCAGCGAAATGTCCTTCGGGCACACGATCCGCCGCTCGGCAAACACGTCGTAGCAGCCGAGCGCGATCAGATCGTTCGCCGCGATGATGGCGGTCACGCTGCGATGCGTGTCGAGCAGCTGCGCGCAGGCGAGGCGCCCGGCTTCGCGCGTGAACTCGGTCGCTTCCACGACGACGTTGGCCGCAAGATCGTGCTGCTGGGTGGCGATTTGGAAACCCTGCAGCCGAGAGAGGCCGGTCGCGAGCCGCTCCGGCCCGGACAGGTGCGCGATGCGCGTATGCCCGAGCCCGACCAGGTGCTCGACTGCGAGCCGCATCGACAGGAAATCGTCGTTGACGACTTCGGGCACGTGGCCGCCGTCCTCGCCGCGATTGACGAGCACGACCGGCACGCCGTCGAGGGTGCAGCGCCGCACGAGCGGATCGTGCCGCGCGGCGGTGGCGAGGATCAGGCCGTCCACCTGGCGCTCGAGCATCTGCTCGAGCATCCGTTCCTGGTTCTTCGGCTTGCCGACGATGTTCGCGATCAGCACGCCATAACCTTCGGCCGCGAGTTCTTCCTCGATGCCGCAGACCATCGGCGGGAACACCGGGTTCGAGATGTCGGGCAGGCATACGCCGATCACCTTCGATTGCCCGCCACGCAGCGCAGCGGCCAGCCGGTTCTGCCGATAGCCGAGCGACTTGGCTGCGGCGAGCACGCGACGCACGACCTCGTCACCGATCAGGTGACGTGTGGCCGGATTGAGCACGCGCGACACCGTCGATGCATTGACGGACGCCGCGGCGGCGACTTCGCGAATCGTGACACGGCCGGTGCCGCGCACTTCGGAGGATTGGCTCATGGAACCCGCTGGAGAATAGGCATCCGATTGTATCGATGCAATGGGTTGCGATCAATGTTGCAGGATAAACCCTAATGTTTACCGTGCTAAACCTCATTGACAGCCCATTTTCATCGGATAGGATATGCATACGTTTGCATAAAGTAAATCACACATCCGATGCAATCGGTCGAGCCGTGGCCGAAGTCGAAGATGCCATCGACAACCGAGCACGCCGAAACCTGGAAAAATTCCGATCGATTCAACGATGCGACGGAGCACGTCGATGCGTTGTCCAGGCATTCTTCGCGTGAACATATGCAAACGGTTGCACACTGTTACCCATGATTTCACGCCGTCAAGCGGTGTGGCCAATGTGAACGACGTACAGGAGCCAGTGGATGGAGACGAACCTTAAAACCGCGCGCCTGCCGGCGCGCAAGCGGGCCGCAATGTGCATCGTCGCCGCGTCCGCCGCGACGATCGGCATTTTCCACGGCGCGAGCGCGCTCGCGGCAAGCGAGACGATCGCCGCTTTCTACAAGAATCAGGTCGATCCGCATTTCGCGCTCGTTCGTGCCGGCGTCAACGCCGAGGCGAAGCAGCTCGGCGTGTCGGTCACGAACTATGCGCCGACGCGGCCGAACGATCTCGGCGAGCAGTTGAGCGAGCTGGAAGATGTCGGCGTGAAGAAACCGAACGCCGTGCTGTTCATGGGCGTGAACCCGCACGGTGTCGTTCCTGCGATCCAGAAGATCAACGCGATCGGCATTCCGGTCGTCAACTACAACGATCGCGTGGCGGGCGGCAAGTTTTCTTCGGTCGTCGTCGCGGACGACTACAACCTCGGTCTCGATGTCGCGCGCTACCTGTTCAAGAGCCTCGGGGGCAGGGGCGCCGTCGTGATTCTCGAAGGCGTGAAGGGTTCGACGACGAGCGACGAACGCGAACGCGGGTTCAGGAAGGCCCTTCAGGAATTCCCGGAGGTTCACCTGCTGGCGGCGCAGCCGGCGAACTATCAGCGGCTGCAGGCGCTTCAGGTGATGGAGAACCTGATCCAGTCGAATCCGAAGATCGACGGCGTGCTGGCGGCCGCCGACGTGATGGCGATGGGCGCGATCGAAGCCCTCGAAGCCGCGGGCCAGAAGCAGGTGAAGGTCGTCGGCATCGGCGGCGTGCCCGAGTCGGTCAAGGCGATCAAGGAAGGGCGGTTGCTGGCAACGGCCGAATTCAACGGCTTCAAGATGGGCTGCATCGCGACGATGGCCGCGGTCCGCACGCTGCGCAAGGAACCCGTGCCCGACACGGTGCTGATCAAGGGCATCGTGATCGACAAGACGAACTATGCGCCGTTCGAGCTGCCGGGCGATCAACGTCAATGCCCGGCCTGGAGCGACGTGGCCAGCAAGTGACGCGCGCGGCCGAGCGGGCCGTATCGCAGGACGGCGCCCCGGCTGTCGCATGACGCCCGGCCGTGTGCCGAACTGCACCGTGGAGATGAGCATGGAAACTTCTACCGGGCGCGTTCCGCGTCTCGAATTACGCAAGATCTGCAAGCATTTTCCTGGCGTGGCGGCGCTGACCGACGTCGACCTGACGCTGTACGCGGGCGAGGTGCACATGCTGCTCGGCGAGAACGGCGCCGGGAAGTCGTCGCTGATGAAGGTGTTGTTCGGCGCCTATCGTGCCGATGGCGGCGAGATCCGTTACGACGGCGTGCCGGTCGCGATCGAATCGCCCGCCGACGCGAAACGCCTGGGCATCGCAGTGATTTTCCAGGAATTCTCGCTCGTGCCGCATCTGTCGATCGCGCAGAACATCTATCTTGGCCGCGAGCCGCGCAACCGCTTCGGCCTCGTCGATCACCGGCGCATGCATTCGGACGCCGCCGCCGTGCTGGCGCAGCTCGGCCTCGCGTACGACACGCGAACCCATGCGGCAGACCTGGGTGTTGCGCAGCAGCAGATGGTCGAGATTGCGAAAGCGCTGTCGCACGACGCGCGCGTGCTCGTGATGGACGAGCCGACCGCAGCCATCTCGGACCGGGAGGCCGATGCGTTGTTCGCGATCGTGCAACGGTTGCGCGACGCTGGCGTGGCGATCGTCTACATCTCGCACCGGATGAAGGAGGTGTTCGATCTCGGCGATCGCGTGACCGTTCTGCGCGACGGCCGGCTGGTGACCTCGATGCCGGCCGGCAAGGCGACCCCCGATCAGTTGATTGCGCTGATGGTCGGACGCAAGGTCGGCGCGGTCTACGAGCGCCGGTATTTCGGTGCATGCGGGGAAATCGCGCTCGACGTGCGCGAACTGACGACATCGACCGGCGTGAACGGAGTCGACCTGCAGGTGCGCTGCGGCGAGATCGTCGGATTGTCGGGCCTGGTCGGCGCCGGGCGGACCGAGGTCGCGCGCGCGGTAATCGGCGCCGACCCGATCCAGGGCGGTCGCGTCGAGATTTTCGGCAAAGCGGTATCGGGCGGCCCGCACGAGGTCGTCAGGCGCGGCGTCGGCCTGATTCCGGAAAACCGCAAGCAGGAGGGTCTCGCACTGCGCCGCTCGGTACACGAGAACCTGCTCGTGTCGAGCCTGTGGCATCTGTTCCCGAAGGGCTGGTACCGCCCGGCCCGCGCAACCCGAGCGACGCGCGAGCTGATCGACATGCTGCGGATCGCCCCGGGCGACCCGGCCAAGCGGGCGCACAACCTGAGCGGCGGCAACCAGCAAAAGATCGTGATCGGCAAGTGGCTCAGTGCCGAGTGTCGCCTGTACATCTTCGACGAGCCGACGCGTGGCATCGATATTGGTGCGAAGACCGAGATCTTCAATCTGATCGAGCGGCTGGTCGAGGAGGGGGCGGCCGTCCTGCTGATCAGTTCGGAGCTGTCGGAGATCGTGCACGTTTGCGACCGCGCATACGTGATGCGCGGCGGCGCGATCGCGGGTGAACTGCAGCGCGAACAATTGAGCGAGCAAAGCATTCTCGGTTTGGCCATGCACGGAGGTTGACGATGTCGATTGAAACGAAATGGAATGACAGGGATCCGGGGGTGCGACCCAAACGGCCGCTGCCTTCGATCGTGTGGGCCAGCGCCGCGCTGGTCGCTGCGGCGGCTTTTGGCGTACCGGGCTTCGCGTCGCGCGCGAATCTGGTCGACATCGGCCTCCAGGTCTCGATCCTCGTGATGATCGCGATGCCGATGACCCTGGTGATCCTGAGCGAGGGGCTCGACCTGTCGGTCGGCGCGTTGCTGAGCCTGTGCGGCGTCGTGTTCGCGCAATCGCTCGGCACCGGCGCCGGCATCGTTACCGCGCTCGCCGCGGCGGCGGCGGTCGGTGTCGCGATCGGCTTCCTGAACGGCACGCTCGTCGCGCGTCTGGGGCTGCCGCCGTTCGTCGTGACCCTCGGCGCGCTCGGCGTCACGCATGGTGTCGCGCTCGTGATGACCGACGGCAATGCGGTGGTCGTCGCGAATCCCGTCGTCGCCACGCTTTACGGTTCGTCGGTACTCGGCGTGCCGTTCCCGGTTGCCTGCGCGCTCGCGGCATACTCGGTCACGCATCTGCTGCTCTACCACACGCGGTTCGGCGCGTATGTGTTCGCGATCGGCGGCAACCGGGACGCACTGACCCTGGCGGGTGTCCGCGTCCGTGTCTATCACGTCGCGATCTACGTGATGAGCGGCCTGTTCGCGGGCCTTGCGGCGCTGCTGCTCGTCGGCCGCATGAACGCGGCGGAGCCGAACGCCGCGATCGGCATGGAGTTCGACGCAATCGCGGCGGTCGTCCTGGGCGGCACGTCGTTCGAGCGCGGGGAAGGGTGGTTGCCCGGTACGGCGATCGGTGTGTTGACGATCGGAGTGCTGCGCAATGCGCTCAACCTGATCGGCATCGAATCGTCGCTGCAGGTCGTGACGATCGGCTTGCTGGTTCTGGCGGTCGTCGTCGCCGATAGTGTCCGCAAATCCCGCGTCGCAGGAGCACAAGCATGAGTATCCAGAATCCATCCCCGCTTGCGGCGATGCGCGTCATCGGCACCGCACGTCGTGGCCGGCTGTCCGAAGACGCGACCGCGCTGATCTACCGCGCCGTGTTCGTCGCTGTCCTTGCCATCGTGCTCGCGTTCGCGTCGGACGGTTTCGCCACGTCCGGCAACCTGCTGAACGTGCTGCGGCAGGCCAGCCTGATGTTCCTGCTCGCCTCCGGCCTTACGATCGTGATCCTGTCGGGCGGCTTCGACCTGTCGATTGCCGCGAACCTCACGCTGTCCGCCTGTCTGGCGGCAGGCGCGATGAAGGCCGGGGTTTCCCCGTGGTTCGCCGTCGCGATATCGATGTCGTGCGGCGCGTCGATCGGGCTCCTGAACGGCCTGGCGGTCACGTTCCTGCGGCTGCCGCCGTTCCTCGCGACCTACGGAATGCTCTGGGTCGTTCAGGGGCTTGCCTTCCATTACATGGGCGGCAACGAGATCTTCGGCTTCCCGGCCGGCTTTCGCGCGCTCGGCACCGGCTTCTGGTGGGGCGTGCCGATTCCCGTCTACATGATGCTGCTCGTGCTGGTCGTCGGATCGGTCGTCACGGCGCGCCTGAACATCGGCCGCGAGATATACGCGATCGGCGCCAATCCGGAAGTGGCTCGGCTGTCCGGGATTCCGGTACGCCGCCGCCGGATCGCGGTATACACGATCAGCGGGCTGATGGCAGGGATCGCCGCGGTCGTGTATCTCGCGCGCGTGAATGCTGCCGATTCGGCGATGGGCGATCCGATCCTGCTGCCCGCGATCGCGGCGATCCTGATCGGCGGGGCGTCGCTTTTCGGTGGAACCGGAACCCTGCTCGGCACGCTGCTCGGTTGTCTGACCCTGGCGCTCGTCATCGACGGGATGAACCTCCTGAACCTCAGTGCAAACCTGCAGCCGCTGGTCGTCGGCGTAGTGCTGCTGGTGGCGGTGCTCATCGACGCGCTCGGCCGCCGGAATGCCGGACGCGCCGGCTGACGGTCCGCAGGCAAGACCGTCCCGACGAAAACAAAGAGACGATTTGACAAGCGACGGGACTCTTCGGCGACGGTCGCCGGCCGAAGTGTCCTTAACATGAAGTCCAGGTGATCGGCATCGCACGATCCGGTTCTGGAAAAAATCGGATCGTCTCACGTGACCTTTCGCTTCCGTAGTGGCTGATTAGATGATTAGTTATCCAGATAAAAAAGACATTCCATCCGTGGGCATCCGGTATCGAAAGACTGAAATGGAGGGGTAGACAGTGGTGGAGATGAAAAGAACAGCGATCGCGGCACTGATCGGCGTGGCATTGAGCGGATCGGCCTTCGCGCAGAGCAGCATCACGCTCTCTGGGAAGATCGACAACGGCCTGACTTACGCGACGAACGAAGGCGGGCATCACAACTTCAAGATGGACAGCGGCGTGCTGTTCCCGAACCTGTGGATCATGTCGGGTGCGGAAGAGCTGGGCGGCGGCTACCGGGCGATATTCAAACTGTCATCGCTGTACAACCTGAACAACGGGCAGCTGAACCAGCCCAACACGTTGTTCGGGCAACAGGCGTATGTCGGCGTGCAGACGCCCTACGGGATGATCACGCTGGGCAAGCAGTTCGACTTCACCGCCGAATTCCTCGCGCCGCTCAACGTCAGTTCGGCCGGCAGCGGCTATGCGATTCACCTGGGCGATTTCGACCGCACGAACAACGACCGGCTGACGAACTCGATCAAGTACATGAGCCCGACGTGGGGCGGTTTCCAGTTCGGTGCGATGTACGGGTTCAGCAATACCCCCGGCAGCTTCCACGACGGCAGCGGCTGGAGCGCGGGCGTGCAGTACACGAACGGGCCGCTGACGCTCGCGACGATGTACACGTTCGTCGCCACGCCGACGATCGACCCGTACGCGCAGATCGGCGTGCATTCGTTCTTCGGCCTCCCGGTCGCGACCGGTTCGGGCGACAGCGTCACAGACACCGCGCCGTCCTTCCAGATCCGCTCGCTCGGCACGCTCGGCGTCGGTGGTTCGTACGCGATCGGCAACGTCACGCTGTACGCGGACTACACCAACACGGTGCTGAAGTTCCAGGACGCGAAGTCGGTCATGAACGTCTACGAGGGCGGCGCGACGTGGCAGGTGACACCCGCGTTCCAGCTCGTCGGCGGCTACCAGCACACCAGCTTCGAAGCGCACGCGTGGAACCAGGTCACGGCCGCAGCGCTGTATTCGCTGTCGAAGCGCACGACGGTCTACCTGTCGTCCGATTACTTGAAGGCATCCGCGGGCGTGGATGCGGTGATCGGCGCGAGTTTCGCCCCGGCGCCGACCGGCCATCAGGCGGACGTCCGGGTCGGCTTCGCACACACGTTCTGACCATATCGGTCGACGGTCCGCCGACAGGGTGTCGGCGGACCGTGCAAGCCACGCATTCCGGGTCGAACCGGGTCTATCGATGAGTACCAGGAGGAGTCAAAGATGAAAAAAGCCTATGTCGCATTTGCCATGATGAGCCTGACGGCGGCCGCTGCCGTTGCGTGGGGAGCCGATGCCGGCGGCCCGAAGCTGATCACGACCATTCCGGTCACGAGCGAAAAGTCGTTCGGTTTCGATATCAGCGCCGTGTCGGACGGAAACTATTACCTCGCCGACGGTGCGAACGGGACGCTCGACGTTTTCGACGCGAAGACGATGCAGCTGCGCGACCGGATCAAGGCCGACTTCGCGGGTATCGGTCCGTCGCACGAAAAGTCGGGCCCGTCGGGCGTGCTGCCGATTCCCGGCACGTCGCTGGTGTATGTGGGTGACGTGAATTCCGTCAAGGTGATCGACGTCGCATCGAAGCAGCTCGTCAAGCGCATCGACGTCAGCTCGTCGGGCATTCGCGCGGACGAAGGCTGTCTCGCCCCCAAGCATCACGTCGCGATGTTCGCGAGTGGCGCCGAGCAGCCGCCGTTCGTGACCTTTTTCAATACCGACACGCATACGGTGATCGCGAAGATGCCGCTCGCGGATTCGACCGGCCTCGAGGCGTGCGAATTCGACGCGAAGAACGACAACTTCGTGCTGAACAACGACGGGACCAAGGCCAACCCGAAGGGTGAGGTCGACCTAATTCCGGTGAAGTCGGTGCTCGAAGGCAAGCCGGTCGTCCAGGCCGCGCTGAAGCTGAAGGGCTGCGACAGTCCGAGCGGTCTTGCGCTCGGGCCGGGCAACGATGCACTGATCGGCTGCGATCCCGATGAGGGCGGCAAGCAGACGACGCTGATCATCGACCGGACGAACGGCACGCCGCTCGCGCAATTGCCGTTCGGCGGCGCCGACGAAGTGGCGTACGACCCGGTCTCGAATCGCTACTTCCTGGCCGGCGGCCATCACTCGGCCGACAACATCTCGCGGGTCGGCGCGAAGGACGCGAAGTTCGACCCCGCGCTCGGGATCATCGACGCAAGCACCCGCAGCCTCGTCGCGATCGTGCCGACCGGCAAGTTCTCGCATTCGGTCGCGGTCGACGGTGAGTCGCATCACGTGTTCGTTCCGTACGGCGCCGGCTCGTCCGCGCAGTTCCCGGGAACCGGCGTCGCGGTGTTCGCGACGGAGTAAGGGCTCCAGTGTGGTGACTTCCCGCGGGAGATGGGCTCCCGCGGATTTTTTTGAGCATCACGCCCTGCCGCCGCATGACATCGAAGATCGGAGGGGAAGGTAAATCGCGAGGCTGGATGGTCAAGTCGTACGGCGTGGCCGGACGTACGCTGGAACTCGGGCGTACAGGGCGAAGTGGAGTCAGGAAATGGAAGTGAAATTCAGGTTACGGGTTCGGCGGTGGCTGAAACTGGCGGGCCTCTGGGCCGGACTCGCAGGTGCGACGCATGCTTCGTTCGCCGAAGACACGCACGGCAACGTCGCGGTAACGACCTATGCGCTGAGCTATGCGCAGACGCAGACGCTGCTTTCGCTCGCGGTCGCCGAGGCGAACGCGCGACACCTCGCGATGGGCTTCGCCGTCGTCGATCCCGGCGGCCATCTGCTCGCCGCGGTGCGAATGGACGGTGCATCGTTCTCCAGTGTCGACTTCGCGCGCGGCAAGGCATTCGCGTCCGTCGCGCTCGGTGGCCAGTCCGGTGTCACGCTCGAACATCGCTATCGCGACGATCCGTCCGAGTACAGCAACATGTCCGGCGCCGGGTATTACGCGCCGTTCCTGCCCGGCCGCGGCACGTTCCCCGTGTTCATGAACGGCCATCTGCTCGGCGCGCTCGGTGCGGCCGGTGCGCCATCCGAGACCGACGATCAGGTGGTGCTGAAGGCGATCGCCGGGCTGGGCGCTCAATCCGCGCGTTGAACGCGCGTTGTCCTTAGAACCAGGTCTGGAAGACGTATGAGACACAACATGGAAATGGAACACCCGGGCGACGTCCCGGCAAGCGACGCGGAGACGCGTGGAGCGGTGACGATGGACGGGACCGCGCAATGCCGCCGCACGATGCTCAAGCTCGGCTTCGGCGCGATTGCGGCAGGTTTCGCCGGCGTCGCACGCGCGCAAGCGGCCGCTCCCAAGGCGCACGCCGCCACGATGCGCGCGGTGCCGGGTGGCAAGACGGTGAAGCTGGTGCCGTCGTGGAAAACGGTGCAGGTCGGCCAGATGACACCCGATGCGGTGGCGGCGGCATCGATCCGGTCCGGCGATACGGTGTGGTACGACGGCACGTGGACCAACTGGGGCAATGAAGCGAAGTACGGGATGGGATTCAAGGAGCGCGAGCCCATACGCAAGAAATATCCGAACGGCGCGTTCTCGTTGATTGGGCCGGTGGAAATCGAAGGCGCGGAACCCGGCGATGTCGTCGAATGCCGCATGCTGAAGATGCGGCCGATCGACTGGGGCTGGAATTCCGCGCCTCCTGGCGTCGGAGCGCTGCCGGGCGATTTTGGTCCGTATCTCCGTTACCTGAAGTTCGACGATGCGCGCACCTACGCGTCGTATGTGCCGGGTGTGCAGATACCGCTGAAACCGTTCCAGGCCTATCTCGGCACCCAGCCGCCCGGTGACCGCGTGACGAGCGCGAACTTCGCCGGTAGCTACGGCGGCAATCTCGACTGCGCGGTGCTCGGCGTCGGGACGTCGATCTTTCTTCCCGTGCAGGTCGCCGGCGCACGCGTCTGGACAGGCGGGTCGATGGGGGCGTCGGGCGAGGGCAACATCGACCAGACGTCGATCGAATCCGCTTTCGAGGAGATGCGCATCCAGTTCCTGCTCCACAAGCGTTCTTCGCTTAACGGCCCGCTGGCCGAGACCCCGGAGCACTGGATCGGCTTCGGCTTCGCCGACAGCCTCGACGACGCGCTCGTGGCGTGCATTCGTCAAACGATCGGCTGGATGGCATCGGCCACCGGCATTGCGGCGGTCGATTGCTACGGCATCCTGAGCGTATCCGGGAGCTTCCGGATCACGCAGTACGCGCACCAGACCGGTACCGTCTACAAGACGGAACCGCCGAAAGGCGTGCATTGCATGGTGCCGAAGAATATTTTCTCTGCGGAGATGCTGCGGCGCCTGTCGGACTACGTGCGCGCGTGAGCGCACTTTCTTCATGGCTTCGGAACGAGCGGCCGACCGGGGCCGGGTCGCGCTTCACGGCGAACCGGCCCTGGCGCGCCGCGGGAGGTTAGGTAGTGAAACAGAATGATCAACAGACCGCAGTCGACACCGGCATGTCCGAGGTCGGCGGCATGAGCCGGGCAGTCGCGCTGCTCGTCTGCTTTCTCGTCGTCGTGCTCGATGGCTTCAACACGACGTCGATCTCGTTCGTCGTTCCGACGCTGGCGCGGGACTGGCATCTCGCGCCGGCTGCATTCACGCCGGTATTCGTCGCGACCAATGTCGGCGCGGCAATCGGCTTCATCGTCACGGGCTCGCTCGCAAACCGCTTCGGCCTTCGCGCGGTCGGGCTGGCCAGCGTCGCGCTGTTCGGCGGCTGCACGCTGCTGACGATGTCCGCGAGCAGCGTGGCGCTGCTGTCGGTGCTGCGGGTCCTGGCGGCGATCGGCCTCGGCGCGGCGCTGCCGATCGCGATCACCGCGTCGGCGACGATCATCGGCACCCGGCACAAGGTTGCCGCGTCGGTGCTGGTGACGACCGGAATGTCCGTAGGAGCGGTGATCGGCGGGCTGATCGGCGGTCCGCTGATGCATCGTTTCGGCTGGCAATCGGTGTTCCTGGTCGGCGGCGTACTGCCGTTTGCGGTCGCGCCGGCGTTCTTCCGGATCCTGCCTTCGGCAGCCTCGCCGGCGGGTGGCGCGCAGCATCCGGCGCGGCCGGTGGCGAGCCCGGTGCGTGCGCTGTTCGACGACGGCCGCGCGGGTTATACCGCCGTGCTGTGGCTGTTCTCGTTCCTGATCTTCATGGACGTCTATGCGTTGCTGTTCTGGCTTCCGACCATGCTCCTGTCATTCGGCTTCTCGCTCGATCGGGCGCCGGCCGGCATGGCCGCGTTCAGCGTCGGCGGATTGAGCGGCAACCTGTTGATGACGGCCGCGGTCACCGCGATGACGGTGTCGGGGCGGTTGCGCGTGAAGTCGGCGCTGGCGGTGGGGATCGTCTGCGTGATCGCCGGCATCGCGGCGCTGAGCCAGGCCGCGTTGTCGCCGTTGGCCGTGCTGCTGTCGATCGGCGTGATCGGCGCGGGGCTCGTCAACGGGATCATGGGGCAGACCGCGCTGGCGGTCGCGGTGTATCCGCCTAGCATCCGCGCAACAGGCGTCGGCTGGGGGCATGCAATCGGGCGGATTGGTTCGTTCGTCGGCCCGGCGATCGGCGGGGCGCTGCTCGCGACCGGCTGGGATCCGCGCAACATCGTCCTCGTCGCCGTGGTGCCGGCGATCGCCGCGATTGCCGCGCTCGGCGCGCTGGCGATCATCGGCCGCCGTGCGGCCGGTCGCGAATCGGCCGCGGGCGGCGCGCCGGCGGGGCACTGAACCGTTTTCGACACGTCTTCCTGAAAACTTGCGGAATTTCGCTCAATCATGAAAATCATTGCTTACTCGGACGCGGGCCATCACGCGCTCGGCGTCGTCACCAGCGACACCCATTTCATCCCGGTGGCGGAGATCGCACCGGATCTGCCCGCGAATCTGATCGCGGTCCTCGAGATGGACGACGGGCTCGACCGCCTGCGCGAATCGGCCGCCGGCAAGACCGGCACCCGGTTTCTCTCGTCCGTGACGCTGAAGCCGTTCCTCGACCGGCCGAACGCAATGTGGGCGCTCGCGCTGAACTTCAAGAGCCACATCGCCGAGACAGGACTGCAAACGAATCCCGACTATCCGCACCTCTTCCTGCGCACGGCGGCTTCTTACGTCGGCGCGGGCGAGCCGATCGTCGCACCGCCGGAAGCGGTCGCCCGCGCGTTCGACTACGAGGGCGAGCTCGGCGTGATCATCGGCAAGCCGGGGCGCTACGTCCCCGTCGAGCGCGCGCTGGAATACGTCGCGGGCTACACGTGCCTGAACGAGGGCTCGGTGCGCGAATACCAGGTGCACAACCGGCAATTCGGCCTCGGGAAATGTTTCGAAGCATCGGGGTCCTACGGACCGTGGCTGATGACGTCGGATGAGTTCGGCGACCCGGCGAAACGCACGGTGCTCACGCGCATCAACGGTGTCGTCCGACAGCGCGCACCGCTCGACGACATGCTGATCGACGTCGCGCGCACGGTCAGCTATCTGAGCCGCGGCTACCGACTGCGGCCTGGCGACCTGATCGCGATGGGAACGCCGGGCGCGCTGAAGCCGGAGCCCGACGACGTGGAAGGGAACGACCTGTCGCGTCAGTACGGACCGTTTCCGACGCCGGGGCTCGTGCATATGCGTCCGGGCGACTGGGTCGAGATCGAGATCGACGGACTGGGCGTGCTGGCCAATCCGGTCGTTGCCGATCCGTCGGAACTGCTGGCCTGACCTGAGCCGCATGCGCGCATTCGCGCGCCTGCGGCAGACCGGCCGCGTCGGTCAGTCGAGCCGTTCGAGATCGAGCTTGACCGAATGCCGACGAAAATCGCTCGGCGGCACGCCCATGTGCTGCGCAAAGAAGCGCGTGAAGTGGCTATGTTCCTCGAAGCCGAGCTCGTCCGCGATGTCGGCGAGCGGCCGGTCGCTCTGCGCAAGCAGCCGGATCGCGTGCGACATGCGAACCCAGTCGATGAAGTGCTGCGGCGAGACGCCCATGCAGCGCCGGAATTGCTCGAAGAAGCGCGATCTCGACAGCCCGACTTCGGACGCGACCTGCGTGACCGTCATGTTCGCGGACGGCGCGCGCTTGATGAAGTCGAGCGCTTTCCGGATTCTGAAGTCGACCGGACGGGTCGACGGCGCGATGCGCGTGGTCAGATCGGGATCGGCAAAGTCGCGCCCGAGCGCCGTGACGAGATCCTCGAGAATCGGCAGGCAGCCCGCGTCCTGCGCAACCAGATGATTCGTGATGGCGGCTGCCAGGCGATCGACGTGATGCTGCACGTCCGGGGTCACGACGACCAGCTTGCGCGGGAAGATATCGGCCGGGCCTCCGTCCGCCAGGCCGAGCCGTTTGCGCAGCCAGGGCGTTTCGATCACGAGCGACAGGATCAGCGACGGCGTGTCCTTGTTCGCGCACTTTGCGTGTTCGACCCAGGGATTCAGGCAGATCGCGGCGTCAGCGCTGAGCGTGCATTCCTCGGTACCTATCCGGAAATCGCAGTCGCTCCCGCCGAGCTTGAACAGGAACTGGTACTGCGAGTGCGCATGGGCGACCAGCGGCCGGCTGATGAAGTTCACCGTGGCACGACCGAACTCGCCTTGCAGAATCCAGACGGGCTTTTCCGATTCCATTGCTGCTTGCACCATTTCAACCTTCTCCGGTATCGCCGCGGCTGGAGCGCCGTCGCAGGTTTCGCTCGTTCCGCTTCGATGCAAACGGCTGGCACCGTTGCGATAAAGCGGCGGCGTCTGAACGCCCGCACAAGCCATCTACTAAATCAAATGCGCGGCGGCCCGTCAATCCGGGGAAGATCGCAGATGCGCGTTGCGCAACGCATCGATATGCCTCGCGATAAAAAATCCGGACGATCCGGTAAGCCGTCGCTTCAATCGACCATCGCCCCAGCCGCCCGAAAGATAGAGTGTGAAGCGAGCGGGCCGCACGGCGCTGCCCCGACTGGTCCGAGTTGACGAGAGGCTGAGGATGAAAGCATGGTTTGAACGCGAGGGTATCCGTTTCGCATATGAAGAGTCCGGCCCGAAGGAAGCGCCGGTGGTCGTTTTCAGTCACGGTTTCCTGATGGACGGTGACATGTTTCGCCCGAACGTCGACGCACTGGACGACACGTTCCGGTGTGTCGTCTGGGATCAGCGCGGCTTCGGCGCGACCGGGCCGATCGACCGCGCGTTCAGCTATTGGGATTCGGCCCGCGACCTGATCGCGCTGCTCGATCACCTAGAAATCGCGACGGCTTCGCTGGTCGGGATGTCGCAGGGCGGGTTCGTGTCGATGCGTGCGGCGCTGCTCGAACCGGCCAGGTTCCGCGCGCTCGCGCTGATCGCGACGCGCAGCGATCTCGACGACGCACGGGTGATCGCGTCGTTCGAGGAACTCAAGGCGGAGTGGGCGCGAAATGGTGCGGTGAACGTCGCCGAGCACCTCGCCGGGTTCCTGCTCGGCGCCGGCTTTCCCGCGTCGGCGTGGATCGAGAAATGGCTGAAGATTCCGCGCGACCACTTCGAATACCCGGTCGATGCGCTGACGTCGCGCGACGACATCACACCGCGGCTCGCCGAGATCACGCATGCGTCGATCGTCGTTCACGGCATGGCCGATGCGGCCATTCCGCTGCGTTGCGGCGAGGCGCTTGCCGAAGGGCTGCCGAACTCGAAGGGCATGGTCGGCGTGGCCGGGGCGGGACACACGCCGAATCTGACCCATGCTCGCGACGTCAATCCGAAACTGCGGGAATTCCTGCTTCGCTACGGTCGCTGATCTCGTCGATGCGCGCGCTCTGACGGAGCGGCTCCGTTCATGATTTCATCGGATGTTTGATTTAAATAAAGGAATCCGAAGCAAATATAGGATTCTGAAAATAAGGAAAGAACATGCTTTTTGTCGTCTACTGCATCGATCATCCGGGTATGGCGGAGCGTCGTCAGACCCACTTTGCCGCGCACAAGGCGCGGTTGCTCGCTTCGCCGTTGAAGGCCCGGATTGCCGGGCCGCTCATCGATCCGGACGGCTCGGTGGGTGGGAGTCTGTTCCTCTATGACGCAGACGACATCGAAGCCGTGCGGCGACTCGTGCTAGACGATCCGTTCCACACGGAAGGCATCTGGAAGACGGTAGATATCCGGTTTTTCCTGAACCGGGCAGATGAGCACTGAGGCACCTTTGCACGATTCGTCGGCCCCGGGGCGCACGTTCGTGAGCGGGGACCAGGAAACGCGGCGAGCGGGGGCGTAGCTTCACCCGTCGGCGTGCGTCGGGCGTGGATTCGCCCGGGCAGTCCGCGGTTGCCTCGATCGACGGGATGACGCGTGTGCCACCGGCGCAGTGGCGACGTTTAAGAACGTTTCAAGCCGCCCGCGGCGCCGGTGCGTCTAACATCGGATCAGATGCGTCGGCGAACCGCGCATGCGCCCCCGGCCGCGTGCGATACGAACGAGAGTCACATCATGCATATCGATCTTTCCGGCAAGCTCGCCGTCGTCAGCGGCTCGACCGCCGGCATCGGGCTTGCGATAGCGATGGGGCTGGCCGCGTCGGGGGCGAAGATGATCGTCAACGGCCGGACGCCGGCAAGTGTCGATGCGGCGCTTGCCGCGATCCGCGCGAGCGTCGCGGACGCGCAGGTCGACGGCCACGTCGGCGATCTCGGCACGCGCGCCGCGTGCGATGCTCTCGTCGCGGCGTTTCCCGCGGCCGACATCCTGGTCAACAACGTCGGTTTCTATGCGCCGGGCACGATCTTCAGCACCGACGACGACGCATGGGAGCGGTACTTTCTCGTCAACGTGATGTCCGGCGTGCGGCTCACGCGCGGTTACCTGAAGGGCATGATGGCGCGCGGCTGGGGGCGCGTGGTTTTCGTGTCGTCGGAGTCCGCATTGAACGTTCCCCCGGACATGCTCGCCTACGGCTTCTCGAAGACCGCCCAACTGAGCATCGCTCGCGGCATTGCGAAGCAGGCGGCCGGCAGCGGCGTAACCGTGAATGCGGTCTTGCCGGGGCCGACGCTGTCGGACGGTTTCCGCTCGATGGTCGAGGCGACTACGGCACGGCAGGGCAAATCGGTCGAGCAGTTCGGCATCGACTTCGTGCGCGCGCATCGGGGCAGCTCGATTCTCCGGCGGCCGATCACGCCGGAGGAGGTCGCGAACCTGGTCGTCTACGTATGCTCGCCGCAGGCGTCGGCGACCACGGGCGCCGCGTTGCGGGTCGACGGCGGCGTGGTGGAGAGCATTGCGTGATCGAACGATGCGGCGCGCGGCCGCTTGCCGGTCACGCGCGCCCCATGATCCGGGTGCCGAGTGAAATCCCGAGTTCGGACAGCGACGCGTTGGTCGCGAGCTGAACGGCTTCCCAGCGCGATAGCGCCGCGTCGAACGCTGTGCCGCGCGCGACGCCGCGCAGCGCCTCGGCAAGACCGACCGCATTTTCCGCCGCTTTCGCGACGCCGGCGGCCGTGTGCGGCCGCACGAGGCAGGCCGCGTCGCCGAGCAGTACCGCGCGCCCGAAAGCCATGCGGTCGACCGCGAGATCGAGGATCGCCTGGGCGAACGGCGCCTGCGTCGCGTCGACGAGCGCGGCGAGCGTCGGCGCGAGCATCCGGTTGCCGGCCTCCACGAGTTCGAGCTGGTTGTCGTCCCGCATCGCGCCGGAGGGCAGCGAACCGTCGCGCTGCGTGCCGTCCTGCGCGAGAAACAGCGACGGCATGCGGTCCGCGGCGAGCCGCCGGTACCAGACCCAGTTCACGCGGCGCTTGCCCGGTTCGATCGCGCCGTCGCGGCCCGGCACCAGATACGTCAGGAACAGATGCGCGTCGCCTTGCTGAAACGTGAAGCGGTTGCGCAGCACCTGCAGCACCGTGTCGGACAGCAGGTGCTCATCGACGAGCCCGCGCCACGCGACATAACCCGCATACGCGGGCCGCGCATCGGGAAGCAGTTGCGCGCGCACGTTCGAGCGGCCGCCGTCAGCGCCGACCAGCAGGTCGGCCCGCTCGACGCGGCCGTCCGCGAAATGCGCGATCACGCCGTCGCCTTCCTGCTCGAACCGCTCGAACGATACGCCGGCCTGGACGACGCCTGCGGGCAGCGCGCGCTTCAGGACCGTGTAGATCACGTTCCACGCGGTCTGCGTTTGCGGCATGTAAAGGCGCTGCACGACGCGGTCGTGTTCGTCGAGATAGATCCGGTCGCCTGAATCGACGCCCGCATCGTGCGGCACGGGTACGCCGCCGAACGCGAAGGCGCGCTCGATCGGCGCTTGCAGCACGATGCCGCCGCCGCGGCTTTCGAGATCGTTCGGCGATTGCTCGAACACCTTGACGCGCCATCCGGCCGCCCGCAGTGCGGTCGCCGTAAACAACCCGCCCACCGATCCGCCGATGACGACCGCCAGCGGACTGGAAACGTCGCTCATGATGGTTTTCTCTCGATGAAGCGTCGAACGGCGATTCAGCCTTCCCAGTGCTTCAGGAAGTCGAGCAGCAGCGCGTTCACGCGCTCCGGCTGTTCCTCCTGAGGCAGATGCCCGCACTGCGCAATCGGTTCGGCACGCAGGTTCGTCGCCATGCCTTCCCACACGGATTTCATGTCGAACATCTTGCCGACCGCATAGAAATCCTCGCCCCAGATGGCCATGGTCGGGCACGCGATCCTGACGTCCGCGTCGACGAGATCCTGCTTCACGTCCTCCGCGTTTGCTCGATAGTCGGCCAGTGCGCCGCGCACTGCACCCGGGCGTCGATAGGCTCGCACGTATGTGTCGAACGCGTCGCCGGAGATCGCGTGCGGGTTGTAGCACCAGTCGGAGAAGAAGTGGCTCAGCCACTCGGCTTCCTTGCCGGCGATCAACGCCTCGGGCAGGTCGGGCACCTGGTGAAACAGGAAGAACCAGTACGCGCGCGCCGTTTGCGCGGTCATGTTCTGCGCGACGATGCGCGTCGGCACATTGTCCATCACGACGAGGCGGTCGACGCGTTCGGGGAAGTCTTTCGAGAACCGCGTCGCGACGCGTGCACCACGATCGTGTCCGACGAGCGCAACGCGGCCGATGCCGAGCGTGTCGAGCAGCCCGGCGATGTCGCGCGCCATGTTGCGTTTGTCGTAGCCGGCGGCCGGCTTGTCGGTTTCTCCGTAGCCGCGCAGATCGGGCGCGATCACGCGGTAGCGCTGTGCCAGCGCGGGGATCTGGAAGCGCCACGCGAAGCTGGTTTCCGGAAAGCCGTGCAGCAGGACGACGACGGGCCCGCTGCCGGCATCGATGTAGTGCTGGCGGATGCCGTTCGCGGTGACGGTGTGATGGGCGATCGAAGGCGTGGCGGCGGTCATGTGAGGATCCCTGTTCGGTTCGGCCTGCGCGCAACGGGAACGTGCGGAGCGTCCTTTCGAGGATAGGTGAAATGCCCGGCGCGACGGATAAATTGTTCTGAAATCGTCTTGTTTCGCCGCACGTGGCCGGTGTCGATTGCTTCATAACGATTAAGTTGTGGCCGGGCCGCTGGCAACCTCTACTACTCGTGTGAATCGCGCCTCAAGCGGCGTACAAGGAGCCCGAGCGTGAAGATGCCAGATGTCGATTCGACCGTCGTCGCGCGCCGTGCGGCGATCGCACGCGACCTGCGCGCGATCGTCGGGGACGAATGGGTGCTCGACAGCGAAGCGGAGCGGCGCCCGTACGAGTGCGACGGCCTGACCGCCTACAGCGCACTGCCGCTGCTGGTCGTGCTGCCCGAGACGACCGCACAGGTGAGTCGCGTGCTCGCCTATTGCCATGCGGTGCACATCAAGGTCGTGCCGCGCGGATCGGGTACGTCGCTGTCGGGCGGTGCGCTGCCGCTCGAGGATGCCGTGCTGCTCGGCACGGCCCGGATGAACCGGATTCTCGACATCGACGCCGCGAACCGCGTGGCGCGCGTGCAGCCTGGCGTGCAGAACGTCCGGGTGACCGAGGCCGTGCGTTCGCTCGGGCTCTGTTACATGCCGGACCCGTCGAGCCAGGCGATTTCGACGATCGGCGGCAATGTGGCCGAGAATTCGGGCGGCGTGCATTGCCTGAAATACGGCGTCACGTCGAATCACGTCACCGGGATGGACATCGTGCTGATGACGGGCGAGGTGCTCACGCTGGGCGGCGCGTTCGTCGGCGGCGCCGACGGCGAGTTCGACCTGTGCGGCGCGCTGATCGGCTCCGAAGGCCTGCTCGCGGTCGTGACCGAGATCGTGGTGCGCCTGACGCCGGAGCCGCCGCTCGCGCGCGTGCTGTCGCTCGGCTTTGCCGACGTCGAGCGGGCGAGCCGCTGCGTCGGCGCGATCATCGGTCACGGCATCGTGCCGGCCGGGCTCGAATTCGTCGACCGCAAGGTGATCGGCGCGGTGTCGTCGCTGCTCGGCGAACTGCCGCCGCCGGGCGTCGAGGCTCTGCTGCTGTGCGAGCTGGACGGTATCGAAAGCGAGGTAGACACGCTGGCCGCGGAGGTCGAGCGCATCGCGCGCGATGCCGGTGTCGTGGACCTGCGGATCAGCCGGACCGAAGCCGAACGCGAACAGCTGTGGCGCGCGCGCAAGCTCGCCTTCGGCGCGATGGGCAAGGTGGCGCGTGACATCTACGTGACGGACGGCACGATTCCGCGCGGGCAGCTCGCCGAAATCCTGGCCCGCATCGACCGCCTGTCGAAACAGCACGGCCTCGACTATGCGAACTGCTTTCATGCCGGCGACGGCAACCTGCACCCGATGGTGCTGTTCGATTCCGCGCAACCCGGCGACCTCGAGAAAGCCGAGGCGTTCGGCGCCGACATCCTGCGTGCGTGCGTCGATCTCGGCGGCGTGCTGAGCGGCGAACACGGCATCGGCGTCGAGAAGCGCGACCTGATGCCTTACCAGTTCGAACGGAACGACCTCGAATTGTAACAGCGGCTCAAGTGCGCGTTCGATCCGGACGAGTTGCTCAATCCGGGCAAGGTATTCCCCACGCCGTGCCGTTGCGTCGAACTCGGCCGCGTGCGGATTCGCGGCGACAACATGCGATTCGCCGATGTTCCGCGCTTCTGAGGAGCCAGCCATGCACGCGATCGACGATCGGACTGCGCAGGCGCGCATTTGCCCGCGCGATGCGGCGGAACTGGTTGACGCCGTCGCCGACGTCAATCGTCATGGCCGCTCGTTCGAGATCCTCGGCGGCGGTACCAAGCGCGGGTTCGGCGAACCGGTGCACGCGGATGCGCTGCTCGATCTGTCCGGCCTGTCCGGCATCGACTTCTACGAACCCGAGGAACTCGTGATCAAGGTGCGCGCCGGCACGCCGGTCGAGACGGTGCGCGCGGCGCTGGCCGAGCATCGCCAACAGCTCGCTTTCGAGCCGCCGGACTACGGCCCGGTGTTCGGCGGCGAAGCGGCGCGTGGCACGATCGGCGGCGTCGTCGCCTGCAATCTGGCCGGGCCGCGCCGCGTGCTGTCGGGTGCCGTGCGCGACGCCGTGCTCGGCGTGGAAGGCGTGAGCGGCCGCGGCGAGGCGTTCAAGGCCGGCGGGCGCACCGTGAAGAACGTGACCGGCTACGACGTGCCTCGCCTGATGACGGGCTCGTTCGGCACGCTGGCCGCGTTGACGGCCGTCACGCTGAAACTGCAGCCTGCGTGGCCGGACGAATGCACGCTGCTGATCGACGGGCTCGACGACGGCGCCGCTACCGGCCTGCTCGCTGACGCGTTGCGCCTGCCGTTCGAGGTCAGCGCGGCCGCGCACGTCGGCGGCGAGCGGCGCGATAGGTCGGCCGTACCGACCACGGCATTGCGGCTGGAAGGCCCCCGCGCATCGGTGGCGGCGCGCGAGGTGGGACTCGCGAAGCGGGTCGGCCGCTCGCTGGCGATCCGCACGATCGGCGGCGACGCGAGCCGGGCGTTCTGGCGCGCGTTGCGCGACCTGCGGGCGTTCGCGGACGATCGCGACGCGTGCATCTGGCGCCTGATGCTGCCCGGCACGCAGGCCGCGCGCGTGGTCGCGGCGGTGGGCGGCGACGCGATCTACGACTGGGGCGGCAGCCTCGTCTTCTTGCGTACCGACGCGGCCGCGGTGGCCGGGCAGGCGGCGGCGCTCCGGCAGGCCGTCGCGACCGCTGGCGGGCACGCGTGCCTGTTTCGTGCGCCGGAGGCATTGCGGCGCGCAGTCGGCGCATTCCATCCGCGCTCGGCCAACCTGCGCGCACTCGGCGAGCGTGTGCGAGCGAGCTTCGATCCGAACCGCGTATTCAATCCGGGCTGACTCGTCCCCATCGACACGGGAGCAGCGTGACATGAGAACCCGCATCGACGCCGCCGCACTGGCCGACCCCGGCATCGCACTGTCTAACGACATCATCCGCAGCTGCGTGCATTGCGGCACGTGCCTGTCGCATTGCCCGACCTATCAGGTCCGCCACGACGAGAACGACAGCCCGCGCGGCCGCATCGTGCTGATGAGGAACATGTACGAGTCGGGCGGCGCGCCGGACCCGAAGACGGTCGCGCATCTCGATCGCTGCCTGACGTGTCTCGCGTGCGAGGCGATCTGCCCGTCGGACGTCCAGTATTCGAAGCTGATCGCGCACGGCCGCGAATACGTCGAGACTCATTACCGCCGGCCGCCGGTGCAGGACGCGATCCGTCGCGCGCTGGCCGTGCTGATTCCGAGCCGGCCGCTGTTTCGCGCCGCGCTCGCCGCCGGCCGGCTGTTCCGTCCGCTGCGTTCGGCCTTCGGCGGCACGCTGCGCGCGATGCTGGAGATGGCGCCCGCGGCACCGTTGCCCGCGGCGAGTCCGGTCGATCGCGCGCAGGTGTTTCCGGCACGGGGGCCGCGCCACGCACGGGTCAGCCTGTTGAACGGCTGTGTGCAGACCGTGCTCGACCCCGCGATCAACGAAGCGACGATACGGTTATTGCAGCGGCACGGCGTCGAAGTTGTCGTCGCGCACGGTGCAGGGTGCTGCGGCGCGCCGGCCGAGCACATGGGGCGCGAGGCGCAGGCGCTGCCGCTGGTGAAGGCCAACATCGAAGCGTGGCTGCGCGAAGCAGACGGGCCGGCGGGGCTCGACGCAATCATCGTCAACACGTCGGGATGCGGGACGTCGCTCAAGGCATACGGTCACACGCTGCGGCTCGATCCGGCATGGAGGGACGGCGCGACCCGCGTCAGCGCGCTCGCGAAGGACATTACCGAATTCATGGCGCAGCTCGGCTTGCAGGCACCGGTCATCCCCCCGGGGATGCGGGTCGCCTATCACGCAGCGTGCTCGATGCAGCACGGTCAGCGGATCGTGCATCCGCCGCTCGACCTCTTGCGCGACGCGGGGTTCGACGTCGTCCAGCCGTCCGACAGCTTCATGTGCTGCGGATCGGCCGGCGTCTACAACCTGCTGCAGCCCGAGATCGCGGGCGAGCTCAAGCGGCGCAAGGTCGCGGCGATACGTGCGACGGCGGCCGATATTGCCGCGGCCGGCAATATCGGTTGCATGACGCAGCTGGCCGGCGCGGTCGGCATGCCGTTCGTGCATACCGTGCAGTTGCTCGACTGGGCGACCGGCGGGCCCGTGCCCGACGCGTTGCGCGCCAGCGTCGCGGTGCGCCGCAAGCGAGATGGCGCTTGACGGCTGCGCGGCCGCGTGACGAAGGAGAGCGCGCAGCCGTACCGGGCGGTGGCGCGTCCGGCGAGAACATTGACGTATAACCGACGTCGTCGAAAACGTCGAACAAGGAGCGTGCCATGCGATTTGCCGTGTATGAACAGAATGGATCCCGCGGCCTGGCCGTGGAGCACGACGGGAACTGGTCCGGGCTGACTGCTGCGGACACGGCCTATCCTGGCGATTTGGATGCGCTGCTGGCGCAGGGTGCCGATCTTGCCGGGGTGGGCGCGCGTCTCGCCGGTCGATCTCGACGCGGTGCGTTTGCTGCCGCCGGTCGGACGACCGCACAAGATCATTTGCGTCGGCCTGAACTACCTCGACCACTCGACCGAGACCGGGTTTGCAAAGCAAACCTATCCGACCGTGTTCGCGCGGTTCGCGTCGAGCCTGATCGGCCACGGTGACCCGATCGCGCTGCCGACGCAGTCTTCGCAACTCGACTACGAGGGCGAGCTTGTGGCGGTGATCGGCAAGGGCGGACGCGGCATCGCGCGCGAGCGGGCGCTCGATCACGTTGCGGGTTATTCGCTCTTCAACGACGCGACGCTGCGTGACTACCAGTTCCGCTCGCCGCAGTGGACGATGGGAAAGAACTTCGATGGCACGGGGGCATTCGGGCCGTGGTTCGTCACGGCCGACGAACTGCCGCGCGGTTGCAGGGGGCTGAAGATCCAGACGCGCCTGAACGGGACGGTGGTGCAGGAGGCGTCGACGTCGGACATGATTTTCGATGTTGAGACGCTGGTCGTGCTGCTCAGCGACGTGATGACGCTGCAGGCCGGCGACGTGATCGTCACGGGCACGCCGGCCGGCATCGGGATGGCGCGCGAACCGCAGCTGTGGATGAAGGCCGGCGACGTGTGCGAAATCGAGGTCGAGCGGCTCGGCGTGTTGCGCAACCCGGTCGCGCCGGCGGCGGTGCGGCGCGACGCATGACGTACGCGGGCGGTGCGCACGCCGCCCCCCCCCCGTCGCGTTACGCGCGCCGGCGGCGCTGGACGGCCGCGCCCGACGCGAACTGCTTCAGCGCGGCGGGCGCGCCGTGCAGGAACGCGTCGATCAGCCAGTCGCGCAACACTTCGCTGTGATTCGACTTCAAGCGCCCGCCGACGAGCACCTTGGTCGTACCGTGCGCATCGGCGAACGTCCACGCCTGTTGGTCGCCGCCGAAGTGAAAGCGTAGGCACCCGTGATCGATCAGCTCGCCCGGCTCCGACGGCGTGCCGTGCGCGTCGAGGTAGTCGTGGCTCGCGACGACATAACAGGGAACGTGCCGAGTGTCCGCGCGATGACTCCGGCGGACGGCGCCGCATCGCCGAGCCGGATCTCGACGTCGATGCAGCCCGCGACGAGATCGACGCGCTCGTCGGTGAACTGCAGGTCGAGCTTCGGATGGCGCGCGAGGAAAGTCGCGACGTGCGGCGCGATGCGGCGCACGCCGTACGCGACCGGCACCGACACGCGCAGTGGCTCGGACGGCTCGTCGCCGCGATCGGAGACCAGCGCGTCGGCTTCCGCGAGTTCCTCAAGCGGCAGTTTCGCGCGCGCGTAGTACATGGCGCCCGCATCGGACAGCGTGACCTGACGCGTCGTGCGGTTCAGCAGCACGGTGCCGAGCGATGCCTCGAGCGTATCCACCGCGCGTACCACCGACGCAACCGCGAGGTCGAGAAGCCGCCGGCTTCCGCCACTTCAACGAACGCGCGCAGCGCGGAGAATTTGTCCATGTCGTTGCTTTGTGACTGCGTGCTTTTGTGCATATCGCAACGAAGCGTTGCGTGCCGTTGGCATTCTATCGCCGGCCCGCGAGCGCTATCTTCTGAACTGGCAATTTACAGGAGCGTGCGATGAAACCCCTCGAAATTACGGTGACTTACGATCTGATCTGCCCGTGGTGCTGGATCGCCGAGCACAGGCTCGCGGAGGCGATCGACGCAACCGGCCTGGCCGGCAACGTGAGCGTGCGGTTCTTGCCGTTCGAACTGAACCCGACCATGCCGGCCGGCGGCATCGACCGCAAGGCGTACCGCAGCGCGAAGTTCGGCAGTTGGGCGCGCTCGCAGACGCTCGACGCGCATGCGGCCGAAGCCGGCCGCGAGGCGGGCCTCGTATTCGATCATGCGCGCATCGCGCGCACGCCGAACACGCGGCTCGCGCACAGGCTCGTCTGGTTCGCACAACAGCGCGGCAGTGCGGTCGCGCTCGTCGATGCTTTGTTCGCCGCGTATTTCCGCGACGGCCGCGATATCGGCGATACAGACGTGCTGGTCGAGATTGCGGCCGGCGCCGGTTTGCCGGGTGACGCGGTGCGAGCATTCCTCGCATCCGGCGAAGGGCTCGATGCGGTGATCGGGCTCGAGGAGAAGGCTGTGCGCGACGGCATCGCTTCGGTGCCGTCGACGCGCATCGGGCCGTCGGTCGTCAGCGGGGCGCAGCCGACCGTGGTGTTTCGGGATGCCTTGATCGACGCGCAGCGCGCGCTCGACCCGATCGCCTGAATCCGGGCCGGCGCCGCCGTGGCCCGGCCTTCAGAAAGATTCATGCGCGGCCCAGGATTATTGCGAACCCGGCCGGTAAGCTCGGTGTCACGCGCACCTCGCGGCCAGATCGGCCAGGCGGCGCGCAACATCGATACGCAACCGGGGAACCGACATGAAGAACTTGATCCGGCACACGTGCGCGGCTCGCGCGGGCAGCATGCTGCTCGTCGCGTGGTGCGTCGGCATCCTCGCATCGGTTGCGTTCGCCGGCGAGCCGGGCGGAGGCAACCAGGCCCCCGGCTTTTATCGGCAGAAGCTAGGCGACCTGCGGATCGTCGCGCTGTCCGACGGCACGCATCCGTTTCCGGTCGATACGGTCTTCCGGGATATCTCGAAGGAAGCCATCCGGCGCGATCTCGATCGCGCGTTTCTCGAGCCGCCGGTGCAGGGGGCGATCAATGCGTTCCTGGTCGATACGGGAACGAAGCGGATCCTCGTCGATTCGGGCGCCGGTGTGCTGTACGGCGAGTGCTGCGGCAAGCTGCTCGCCAACCTGCGTGCGGCCGGTTATGCGCCGGAGCAGGTCGACGAAGTGCTGCTCACGCACCTGCACAAGGATCATGTCGGCGGTATCGCGTCGAACGGCAGGATGACCTTTCCGAATGCAGTCGTTCGCGTCAACGAGATCGAAGCGAAATACTGGCTCGATCCGGACAACAAGGCACAGGCGCCGGCGTTTCTGGCATCGTTTTTCGATGCGGCGGCCGTGTCGGTCGCGCCGTACGTCGCGGCCGGGCGCTTCAAGACGTTTCGCGGCGAGGCGACGCTCGCCCCCGGCATTCGCGCGGTGCCGATGCCCGGTCATACGCCGGGCCATACGGCCTACCTGATCGAGAGCGGCGACGCAGGGCTGCTCGCGTGGGGCGATATCGTGCATGTCGCGGCGATCCAGTTGCAGGATCCGGAGGCGACCGTCCAGTACGACAGCGACGCCGACGCGGTGCGCGGCTCTCGGCGCGCTGCGCTCGAGCGCGTGGCGGACAAGCGTTATCTGGTCGGGGCCGCGCACATCGCATTTCCCGGCCTCGGGCATTTGCGCAAGGACGGGGAGCAGTACGACTGGGTGCCGGTCAACTACGACACGACACCACTTCGATGAAGCGAAGGCGCGCGGCGGCGGTGGCCGCGCGTGACGGAATCAGCGGGACAGTTCGCGCCGCCAGGCGCCAGGCGGATGGCCGACGATGCGGACGAACACGCGGTTCAGGTGGCTCTGGTCCGCGAAGCCGCACACGGCCGCGATTTCCGCGAGCGACATGTCGGTCGTCTCGATCAGTTGCCGTGCGCGGATCACGCGCTGTTCGAGCAGCCATTGATGCGGTGTGCGTCCCGTCGTGCTCGAGAACGCCCGAATGAAATAGCCGCGCGACAGATCGCATTCGCTCGCGACTTCCTCGATCGATACGCCGAGATCGGCCTTTTCCAGCAGCAGCTCTTTCGCGAGCGCCGCCTTCGCCGGCGACAGCAGGCCCTTGCGCTGCAGGTCGCGCGCCCCCGCATGGCCGTACTGGCGCGCGAGATGCGTGCCGATCGCGAGCCCCATCTGCTCGACGAACAGCGCGTTCAGCGCGCCGGGCTCGTCGAGGCTGTCGGCCACCGCGTGCGCGAGATGGCCCAGCACCGCGTCCTGTACGTCGGGTGCGCAGGTCAGGCCGCCGATTTCGGTGCCGTCATGCTCGCGGCCGAGGCCGCCGAGATACGCGTGCGACAGCTCGACCAGCAGGAAGTCGAACTTGCCGTACAGGTCGGCACGGAAATTCCGGGAGAAGTCGCGAATGTAGATCGAGTTGTGCTGGAACCGCCGCTCGGAACGGGATTGGCCGGTACCGCCGTAGATTGTGCGCCGGTGCCCGCCGTTGAGCGACACGCCGATCAGGAAGCCGCGATCGCTGGCTGCCATCTCGATGCGCTCGAAATGCTCGTCGCGCATGCATTTGCGATGGAGCTTGAGCCCGCCGACTGAGCGTTCGACATCCTTGGACAGCAGGCTCGACAGGCAACCGAGCGTGTCTTTCGGCAGTGCGGCAGGGGGCGCGACGAGGGAATCTGGCATGACAGAAAAATCCTTCGATGGGAGCGGCGCGCGAACATTTTTACGCGAAGTTTATACGGTGCGCTCAATCGGCCCAAGTTAACTTGAATAAATGTCCACTTACTGACGAAATGCTTGCTGTCGTCCGACCCGCGCCGCGCGGGCCTCGACCGGCACGCGAATACACCGCCGTGGCCACGATCCGGTCACTCCTGCCCTATTTACGATCGCGTGGCGCACGCCTACGGGCGCACGGGTGTGGAGGCGGCCAGCGCATTTTCCTTCAAGATTTTTGTTTATACGGCGTTTACACTCGCTCCACATTCTGAGACTTTGCGTCCGCCCGGCGGCGCTGGACGGGTGTGCATCCCCGCCCCTGTGGACTGCCGTGTTCACATGGCGGTCATCGTCGGGAACCTGGAGGCGGCCATGATCCAGATCGGGACGTTGTCGGTGGATTTCGAGCAGCGGGACATTCGCCACCACGGCGCGTCGCTGCGTATCGGCGCACGCGCGCTTGACATACTGGAAGTACTGCATCGCGCCAACGGTTCCGTCGTGTCGAAGGACGACATCATGGATGCCGTGTGGCCGGGCCTGATCGTCGAGGAAAACCGGCTGCAGGTTCATGTCGCGACGCTGCGCAAGGCGCTGGGCGCGGACCGTGACCTGATCAAGACGGTGCCGGGCCGCGGTTACCTGCTGATCGCGAATCCGGCCGTCGCGCACGAGGCCGCGCCGGGCGCGGCCTCGTTGCCGGCCGAGCCCGTCGCCGTGGGCCGCCCGGTTCCGCTCGTTGGACGTCAAGCGGAGATCGCGCAGATCGTCGACATGATCGAACGCGCGGCGGTCGTCACGCTCGTCGGGGCGGGCGGCATCGGCAAGACGAGCCTGGCCGGCCGCGTCGCCCATGAGCTGCGCGAGCGCTCCGGCGAACGCGTGCTGTTCGTCGCGCTTGCGAGTGCCGCGACGCGCGACGACGTGCTGCTCGCGATCGCCGCGGAACTCGGCCTCGAGACCGACCGCGTGCCGGGCATCGACCGGATCGTCGAAGCGTGCGCCACGTCGCCGGCCCTGATCGTGCTCGACAACGCGGAACACGTCGTCGATCTGGTGGCCGATCTCGTCGATACGCTGACGTCGCGCGCGCCGTCGCTGCGCGTGCTCGCGACGAGCCGCGAACCCCTGCATATCTCGGTCGAAGCTGTGTTTCGCGTGAGCCCGCTGGCGGTACCGGACGGCGACGTGCCGCTCGGCGAGATCGTGCGTCATTCGGCAGTCGAACTGTTCCTCGCGCGGATCCGCGCCGCCGCGCCCGACTGCGCGGTCGATGCGGCCAGCATCCGGTTGATCGGTGACATCTGCCGACGTCTGGACGGGCTGCCGCTCGCGATCGAACTGGCTGCCGCTCGCGTCGCGACACTCGGGCTCGAGGTCGTCGCCGCGCGTCTGGATGACCGGCTGAACTTGCTGACCGGCGGGTTGCGCTCGGCGCTGCCGCGCCACCAGACGTTGCGCGCGACGTTCGACTGGAGCTACGTGCTGCTGGATGCGGCCGCGCGCGCGCTGTTTCGCCGCATGGCGTGCTTCATCGGCCCGTTTACGTTCGATGCCGCGCGCGAGGTCGCGATGGATCCCGGCATGTCGGCCGCCGAGGCGATCGCGGTGCTCGGCGAAATGGTCGCGAAGTCGCTGGTGACCGTCGAGTTCCACGGGGCGCAGGCGCGTTACCGGTTGACGGAATCGACGCGCGCGTACGCGCTCGAGAAACTGCACAACGAAGGCGAATTCGACGTCGTCGCTGAGCGTCATGCGCGCTACGAGCGCGAGCAGGGCGAAGCGCGAATGCAACCGCAGATGGAGACGGAGATGCCGCCGCCGGACACCGACCTCGCGGGCACGCGTGCCGCCGCAGACGTGCCGGCGCCGCGCGAGCCCGTCGCGGCCGAGCCGTGGGCGCAGGGAGCGGACGCGTTGGCGCTCGCGTTGCTGGAACCGGCGCGGATGCGCGAATGCGCGCATCCGGCGCGGCGGACGCTCGACGCGATCGAGGCCGGCGGCATCGACGCCGCGCGCGAGATGCGCTTGCGCGCGGCCTACGCGACGGCGCTGCTGCATACCGACGGCGATACGCACGCGGCCGCCGCGATGTGGGACCGGACGCTCGTGCTCGCGGGCCGGATCGGCGACGAGGCGTTCGACGCGTGTGCGATGGTCGGGCTGTGGAACACGATGCTGACACGCTCCGACATTCATGAATCGCTGCGCTATGCGACGCGCTTCGAACGCGCGGCCGAACGGCGCGGCGACCGGCCGCAGCGGCTGCTGGCGAACGCGATGGTCGCGACGTCGCTGCATTACTTCGGCGAACACGCGCAGGCCCGCGAGCGGCTGGAGGCCGCGACCGCCGGGCTGGCCGTGGCTGGCGAGCCGTCGTGCGCGGAAGCCGCGCTCGGGATCGACGTCACGACGCTCGGCCGCACGATGCTGATGCGGCTCGTCTGGATGCAGGGCGATCCGGAATATGCGATGCGGCTGGCCGCACAGACGGTCGAATCCGTACGCCGCACCGGGTCGGGGCCGGCACTGTGCGTCGTGCTCGGCGCCGCGGCTGTGCCGATCGCGTTGCGCTACGGCGATCACGACCTGATTTCCGACTATCTCGGCACGCTGCGCTCGACCGCGGAGGCGCACGGGTTCGACATCTGGCTCAGTCACGCGGAAGGTCTCGCTGGCCAGTTCGACATACAGGCCGGGCATCCCGGCGCTGGTCTGGCGCGGCTCGAGCCCGCGCTGCGGCGCATCGAGGCGAGCGGGTTCCGGCGACTGCTCGCGCCACTGGTCGTCGCGTACGGGGAAGGGCTGACGCGCACCGGCCGCGCGGCCGAGGCATGCGTGAAACTCGACGCGACGCTCGCGCGCTGCCGCGCGCACGGCGAGCACCTGTTCGTGCCGGAACTGTTGCGCGTCCGAGGGCTCGCGATGCTCGAACAGGCCCGCACCGCGGAGCCCGATGCCGCGCTCGCTTATGAAGTCGAAGGGCACCGGCATCTGCTGACCGGGATCCATACCGCGAACGGGCAAGGCGCCGCGATGTGGGCGCTGCGCGGCACGCTGGATCTGTCGGATCACCTGATCGAGCGCGGGCGCATCGCGCAGGCATCGTCGCTGGTGGCCGACCTGTCGGGGCAGATCGACCCGCAGTCGCGCGCGTTCGACGTGCGCCGCCTGGCGCGTCTGCAGAACTTCGTTCGCCAGGAGACCAACGCGTCGACCAGCTCGACGCGCGCGCGACGCGAGGCGGCGGATGCGATGCAGTCGGCGGCGTGACGGCGCGCGGGCCGGTCGTTCAATGTTCAAGGAGGAAGGGATGGTCGGTGGATCGTCAAACCGGATGCATGCCGCGTGCGGCCGCATGCCGGCTTTCGGCGCGGACGGGGGGGCCTGACGATGCTCGAGACGACGGCATCCGCCGAAGCGGCGGACCTCATCGTATACAACGGCAAGATCGCGACGCAGGACGCGCGGCAGTCGTTCGTGACCGCGCTCGCGGTCAAGGACGGCCGGATTCTCGCAACGGGCAGCGGGCACGACGTGATGCGCCATGCGCATGCCGGCACGCTGCGCATCGACCTGAACGGCCGCACCGTGATCCCGGGGCTGAACGATTCGCACCTGCACATGATCCGCGGCGGCCTGAACTTCAACCTGGAACTGCGCTGGGACGGCGTGCCGACGCTGGCCGACGCGCTGTGCATGCTGCGTCGCCAGGTGCTGCGCACGCCGGCGCCACACTGGGTGCGCGTGGTCGGCGGCTGGACCGAATTCCAGTTCGCGGAAAAGCGCGGGCCGACGGTGGCCGAGCTCAACGCGATCGCGCCCGACACGCCGGTCTTCATCATGCACCTGGGCGACAGCGCGCTGCTGAACGCGGCCGCGCTGCGCGCGATCGGCTACGGCCGCGACACGTCGAGCCCGCCCGGCGGCGAGATCCAGCGCGATCGCCTCGGCAGGCCGACCGGCATGCTGATCGCGCGCCCGGACATGGCCATTCTGCACGAGGCGCTCGAACGTGCCCCGAAGCTCGGCCACGACGACCAGATGAATTCGATGCGGCATTTCATGCGCGAGCTGAACCGGCTCGGCGTGACGAGCGCGATCGACGCGGGCGGCGACTTCCAGGCGTTTCCGGACGACTACGGCGCGATCCTGGCGCTCGCGCGGCGCGGCGAAATGACCGTACGCGTCGCGTACAGCCTGTTCGTGCAGCACGCGGGACGCGAGCTCGACGACTACGCGCGCTGGGTGACGCTCGCGAAGCCCGGCGACGGCGACGCGTTCCTGCGCATGAACGGCGCGGGTGAACTGCTCGTGTATTCCGCGGCCGATTTCGGCAATTTTCTCGAGCCGCGCCCCGATCTGCCGGCGGCGCTGGAGGCCGAACTGGCCGCGGTGGTGCGGCTGCTGGTGCGGCACCGCTGGCCGTTCCGGCTGCATGCGACTTACGACGAATCGATCGGCCGCTTCCTGAACGTGCTCGAAGCCGTGAACAGCGAGACGCCGTTCGACGGCCTGCGCTGGTTCTTCGATCACTGCGAGACGATCACGGACGCGAACATTGCGCGCATCGCCGCGCTCGGCGGCGGCGTGACGGTCCAGCACCGGATGGCGTTCCAGGGCGAGTACTTCATCGCGCGTTACGGCGCGCAAGCCGCGATGCGCACGCCGCCGATCCGCGCGATGCTGGCGGCCGGGCTGCCGGTCGGCGCGGGCACCGACGCAACGCGCATCGCGAGCTACAACCCGTTCGTGGCGCTGTACTGGATGGTGTCGGGGCGCACGGTCGGCGGCACGGCGCTGTATCCGGAGCGCAACCGGCTCAGCCGGATGGCGGCGCTGCGCTGCTATACGGTCGGCAGCGCGTGGTTTTCCGGCGAGGACGACTGCAAGGGCGCGCTGGTGCCCGGCCACTACGCCGATTTCGCGGTGCTGACGGACGACTACTTCACGATCGACGAATCGCAGATCAAGTCGCTGGCGTCGGTGCTGACGGTCGTTGGCGGCAGGATCGTGCATGCGGACGACGAGTTCGCGTCGCTCGCACCGCCGCCGCCGGCGGTCAGCCCCGCGTGGTCGCCGGTGGCCGAATTCGGCGCCGCCGGCCGGCAACGTCCAGCCGAGTCGGCGTCGCTGCACGCCACGGCCGGCGTGGGCCCGCAGGCGGCCGGTGCCGTGCGCGGGCTCGGACGCGCGTTCGTGCAGCGCCTGCGTGCGGCCGCGACGGAAACCGTCGAGCACTGCGAAGCATCGGGTTGCCCCGGTTTCGCGTTCTAGGCCGACGCTGTACCGGCAGGGATGCCGGCCGCGTCGGCGCGTGCCGTGCGAGGCATGGACAATTTTCCGCCTCCGGTGGGGGGCAGAAGGAGTCGAGATGAGTTCTGCGCATACGTGTGCATCGGCCGACCACGAAGTCGCCGGCGTCCGCATCCCGCGGACGCCGATGGCGATCGAAGCGGCCGAAGCGGCCCGCGCGTCGCTGCCGCGGGCGATCACCGGGCATGCGAGCCGGGTGTTCGTACTCGCGTCGCTGGCCGCGCGTCGGGCCGGCGAGACTTGCGATGCCGATGCGCTGTATGTCGCCGCGATGTACGCGAACATGGGACTGAGCACCGCGTATGGCCGCTCGGCCGCGCGCTACGAGCTCGACAGCGCCGATGCCGCCGATACGTTCCTGCTGCGCCACCAGACGTCGCAGCGCCTGCGCGACGACGTGTGGCACGCGATCGCGCTGCATACGACGCCCGGCGTCGCCGCGCGCGTGTCGCCGCTCGCGCGCGTGCTGGCGGCCGCCGTCTCGACCGATCTGATGGCCACCGATTTCGACGCGTATTCGGCCGACGAGCGGCGCGCGCTGCTCGCCGCCTACCCGCGCGGCGAAGGCTTCGGCGACGCGTTCCTCGATGCGGTCGCGCGCGGCGTCGCGCACCGGCCGGCGTCGACGTTCGGCACGTGGAGCGCCGATGTGCTCGAACGCGCTGATCCGGATTTTCGCCGGCCGAATTTCTGCGGGCGCGTGCTCGGCGCGCGCTGGAAGGACGCCTGACGGCGTCTTGCGGGTTTCGGCGGCGTGAGCGGGTGCCGTGGATGCCGGTCAGTGCGCAGGCGCCTGCGCACCGGGTTACGCACTCACGCCCGCCGCATCGTGACGCGCATAGTCGACGTAGCCCGCGCGGTCGCCGCCGTACCAGCCGACCGTCTTCGGCGCGGCGAGCGGTGCGTTCGCCGCGAGGCGTTCGACCAGATCGGGGTTCGCGATGTACGCACGCGCGAACGCGACGAGATCGGCGTCGCCCGCGTCGATCAGCGCATTCGCGGCATCCGGCGCGATGCCGCCGTTGACGATCAGCGTGCCGCCGAAATGCTTGCGCGTGTTTGCGACGATGCGCGGCAGGTCGGGTTCGCCGCTCCAGCCATTGGTGTCCGCCGCGTGCAGGTAGGCGACGCCGGCTTCGTCGAGCATCCGGCCGACGTATGCGTACGTCGTATCCGGATCCGCGTCGCGCACGTTGTTGTACTTCGCGTACGGCGAAATGCGCACGCCCACGCGGCTCAGCGGCATCACGGCGCCGACCGCGTCGACGATCTCCGCCAGGAAGCGCGCGCGATTCGCGACCGAGCCGCCGTAACGGTCGTCGCGGCGGTTCAGCGTCGACGACAGGAACTGATGCGGCAGGTAGCCATTGGCCGCGTGGATCTCGACGCCGTCGAAGCCGGCCGCCATCGCGCGAACGGCCGCGTCGCGGAATTCATCGACCGTGTCGGCCACCTCGTCCGTCGTCATCGCGCGCGAAGGTGTCGCGTGAATCTTCGTGTAATAGCCGTTCTGCAACTGCGCCCACACCTGCAACTGCTCGAGATCGTCGTTGACGCCGGATGGCGACAGCGGCGCGTCGCCGCCGAGCAGCGTCAGCGAACTCACGCGGCCGCCGTGCCACAACTGCGCGAAGATGCGGCCGCCGTTCTCGTGCACGGCATCCGTGACATGCTTCCAGCCGGCTGCCTGCTCGTCGGTGACGAGCCCCGGCGTCAGTTCGAACGAGGCGGAAGCCGGGCTGACGTTAGTCGCCTCAGTCACGATCAAGCCGGCTGACGCGCGCTGCGCGTAGTACTCGGCCATCAGTTCGGTCGGCTGGCCGCGCGACGGCGCGCGCGAGCGCGTCATCGGCCCCATCACGACACGGTTGGGAAGCGGCAGGCCGCGCAGGTCGTAGTGGCTGAGCAGGGAAGACATGATGGATTCCTTTTGGCGTGACGCAGGGCGGCACCGCGTGTCGCTTGACAGCGACCGGTCAGGCGGCGGGCCCTGCGGAAAGTTCGGGAAAGACGGAGCTGAAGCTGATCAGCAGCGAGGTCGCGAGGAACAGCCCGGGCGTCTGCACGACCGCGGCCGCCGCGAGGCTCGCGATCGACACGACGGCCGTGACGATCATCAGGTTGCGGTTCTCGAGCAGGTCGCCGAGCGGCACAATGAAGAACAGGCCGAACGCGTAGCCGATCGGCGTCAGCGACACGGTCAGGCTCGCGGTTTCGCCGGACATGTGCAGGCTGGGCGCGATGAGTTCGGTGATCGGCTGCGCATAGTACAGGTTCGCGACGATCGCGGCGGAACTGAACGCGAACAGCAGGAAGAGGCCCTGCGTGAGTTTGGCCGCGTACCCGTGGGCCGCGAGCGAGGTGGATTCTGCTGACATGGTCGACTCCCTTCGAAAGAGACGCCGGGTGCCCGGTCGTCGGGCGGGCGTAACGGGGTTCGGTTGTTCGTCGCGGCACAACGGAAACCACCGCATTGCCGTCAAGGTTATTGATCGATCGATAACAAGGGAATACGCCCGGGGCGCAATCGAGCTTTGCGCGCCACGCAAAGGGGGCGGACCGTGGACGGATTCATGCGCATGCGCCGAGGCCGAGATCGGTCGCGAACCGCACGCCGGCGTCGGCGAGGCCGGCCGACGCGACCCGGCGCGCGGCCGCCCAGGACGCCGTGCGTCTCGTGACGTCGTGCGCGCCCGCCGGCAGCGCCTGGGCGAGGGTGACCGCGTCGGCGAGAGCCTTCGACATGCCGGATGCCGTATGGGGCCGCAGCGTGCAGGCCGCGTCGCCGACGAGCGCGATGCGGCCGTTGGCGAAGGCCGGACTGAAGACATCAAAGACGGCTTGAACGGACGGGGCGGCGGTCGCGTCGACCAGTTGCGACAGCACCGGCGGCAGACGCTCGTGCGCGAGCATGCCGAGTTCGGCGTGCGCGCGGGTCGACAACAGGCCCGGTTCGGCCGACACACCGTGCAGGCGGCCGCCGAGGTCGGCCAGATGGCTGCGCAACGCGTCGAGGTTCGCTTCGAAGCGGTACCAGATCCAGTTGAAGCGTTGCGCGCGCGGCCCCGGCATGCCGTCGGCGGAGGGAATCTGGAACGCCATGAAAAGTTCGCCGGGCTGCCGGTAGAGCGTCAGGTTCTCGACCAGCATTTCGATGGTCCCGGCATCGAACGCGGCTTCGTCGACGACGCCGCGCCACGCGAAGTAGCCGGTATAACGCGGTGCGTAGCCAGGAAACAGCGCCGTACGGATGCGCGAACCTGCGCCTTCCGCGGCGACGAGCAGGTCCACCCGTTCGCGCGTCGTGCCGATCTGCAAGTCGACACCGTCCGGGGCGCGGTGCTCGACCGTCACGACGCTGTCGTAGCAGATCATCCCTTCCGGCAGCATCGCGCACAGCGCCCGATGGACGATGTCCCACGACGAGAACGGCAGCCATTGACACGCGTCGTCGACGATGCGGCCCGCGCGGTCGATCCAGCGCCGGCGGCGCGTCGGAACCGTCGCGATCGACAGCCGCTGGCCGCCGTGCGCGTCGAGAAATGCCGTCATGCGGCGCAGGACCGCGACACCGCCGCCATGATCGGACACTCGCCGGTCGCACCGCTCGTGGACGACGACCTCGTGGCCGATGCAATTCAGGGTGACGGCGGCGGCGAGGCCCGCGATGGAGCCGCCGGCGATCGCGATCTTCATGATGTGCCTCTCGAAACGGGCCTCCGACGCGGATATCGCGGGTAGCGAAGCCCCCTGAGAGCAGTCTGGATCGGGCGGACTGAATAGTCCTAAACCGCGTCTTAATTCACTTGATTCATGCGGTATGTGCGCGGGCGCGGACGCGCGGTTTCAGTGATGAGCGTCAGCGGCGCTCCCCCTGCAGCGTCGGAATATGCGCGAACAGGCCGGCGAGCCGGTCGACGAACACCTTGAGCTTGACGGGCGTATGCCGGTTGGGCGGATACAGGATCGAGATCGGCCGCAGCGGTGTGTTGAAATCGGTCAGCACCTCGCGTAGGCGCCCCGATTGCAGGTACGGCTCGACCAGGTACAGCGAGGTCTTGATCAGGCCGATGCCGGCGAGGCCGCATGCGATGTAGGTGTCGGCGTCATCGGCCGCGACGGTGCCGCACATCTGCATGATCCGCGTTTCGCCGTCCACGACGTGATCCCACGGCCGCGGCTGGCCCGTATCGGCCGAGATGTGGCTGACCGCGACGTGCTGCGTGAGCTCGTCGACCGTTTCGGGGGCGCCGCATCGTTCGAGATAGGCGGGCGCGGCGCAGGTGGTGAGGCTGCCGATCCGTTTCGCGACCGATCCCGAATCGTCGAGCGCGCCGATGCGCACGACGCAATCGACGCCTTCGCCGATCAGGTCGATCTGCCGGTCGGTCACGCCCAGTTCGACCGAGATGCCCGGACGCGCGGGACGTTGCTCGCCTGCGAGACGGCCGCCTCCATGTCGTCGATTTCGCGTAGCACGCCGACGCAGCGCTCGTAGTACGCCTGCCCGTCCTCGGTGATCGGGATCCGGCGAGTAGTGCGGTTCAGCAGCCGGCAGCCGAGGAGCTGTGCGAGCGTGCTCAGCAGCGCGTATACGCGCTGCGGCGTCAGCCCGGTCGTGTCGGACGCGCGCGTGAATGCCGCCGCGGGCGGGCCAGGAGGGGAGGCCGGGCCCGCACGTACCGGCGGTGGTCGCCCGGTCGGCACCGTCCGATGACGGCGGTGCCGACCGGGCGATCCGGCCATGACAAGCCGGCGCGGCGGCAGCGATTCGCGGCGGAGATCATGTCGTTGCTCCAGGTGTGGGGAGGCCGCGCGGCCGATGACCGCGCGGCGGATGATGAGGGCAGTCTACGCGCGCCGGTGCCATTTCCTGAAACCGCGCCGAAACGTTCTGAACGTGCCGACTCGGGACGTTCACGGCACATGCGCAATCGTCGCTCGTTACCGGTTCGCGACCGGCGCCGGCACCGGCGCCAGCATCGTATGCGGTTCTTTCGTGCGTTGAGGCGCCTTGTGGACCATCGTGTACGCGTAGTCGACGCCCATTCCGTACGCGCCGGAATGCTCTCGCACGATGTTCATCACGGCGTCGTAGGTGTCGTGCCGCGCCCAGTCGCGCTGCCATTCGAGCATCACCTGCTGCCAGGTGACGGGCACCGCGCCAGCCTGGATCATGCGCTGCATCGCATATTCGTGCGCTTCCTTCGACGTGCCGCCCGATGCATCGGCGACCATGTAGATCTCGTAATCGCCTTCGTCCATCGCGCACAGCGCGAAGGTGAGATTGCACACCTCGGTCCACAGGCCGGCGGCGACCACTTTCTTGCGGCCGTTCTTCGCGAGCGCGTCGCGTACCTTCTGGTCGTCCCACGAGTTCATCGACGAGCGCTCGAGGACGGGCTGATTCGGAAATACGTCGAGCAGTTCCGGGAACGCGTAACCGGAAAAACTTTCGGTTTCGACCGTCGTGATCGTGGTCGGGATGTTGAAGGCCTTCGCGGCCTTCGCAAGGCCGACCGCGTTGTTCTTTAGCGCTTGCCGGTCGATCGACTGCACGCCCATCGCCATCTGGGGCTGAAGATCGATGAAGAGCATCTGGCAGTTGTCGGGTGTCAGGACGTCAAGTTTAGGATTACGCATGATCGTGATCTCTCTGGCAGGATGAATCGCGTGACGAACGGTTCGCAAGCCGGATCGGCCGAACCGCGCGGAGTCGACGGAGCCGCTTCGCTTGCAGAGGGCGTCCGCCGATGCGTGAAGATTAGGATGGCCAGGCGGACAAAGAAAATAAAACGTTGTGAATCGATGCCAAGGCGGCAGGCCTGCCGCCCGTGCGTCAGCGCGGCGTGCCGAGGCCGAACGCCGCAGCCAGCTGCGGGCCCTTCTCGAGCAGCGACGTCACTTCGTCACGCCGCCGCGCCGACCACTACGCGAGGCGCGCGACGACGTCGGTCGCATTCGCCGGTAGCGCTTCGGCAAGCGACATCGCATCGCTCGCGGCCTTCGTGCCCGGCGCCGTGCGGGGGCGCACGGTGCATGCTGCGTCGCCCATCAGCGCGACGCGACCGTCGACGAACGCGGGTCTCAACGCATCGAAGATCGCCTGGTTGAACGGCATGCGCGTCGCGTGAACCAGTTGGGAGAGCGTGGCCGGCAGGCGTTCGCCGGCGAGTTGCCGCAGCGTCGCGACGACGTCGTCGGCGAGGTGACCCGGATGCACGGATGTGTGATGGACTTGCCCGGCCCGATCGGTCAGGTGGTGGCGCAGCGCGTCGCGATTGGCCTCGTTGCGATACCACAGCCAGTTGAAGCGGCGCGTTCCCGGTGCGAGCGAGCCGTCGAGCGCGGGAATCAGGAACGCCATGAACAGCTCGCCCGGCACCTTGTGCAGCGTCATGTTCTCGACCAGCGGCGCGATCGACGCGGCATCGAATTCGGCTTCGTCGACGATGCCGCGCCACGCGGGATAGCCCGCGAACGACGGCGCGTAGCAGGGAAACAGGCGCGTGCGCAGGGTCGAGCCCGCTCCGTCGGCCGCAATCAGCACGTCCGCGCGGATGCGTTCGTCGCCCAGGCGCGCGTGCGCGCTTCGTCAAGATGGGTGCAGGTCGTGGTCATCTGCCGCTCCGATGCCCGCGCCGAAGGGCACTCGCAACGCGGCCGGCGCGAGATTGCGAGCGGGGGGAACACGATTCATTGTGGACGGCGCGCATCGCGCGCGGCCCTTAATTCTTATGAAACGTGGCAGCCTCGGCAGCCACGACGACGTACAGTCACACGTATGGCCGGCGTCGAAACCGGTCGGGATCCGACACGCGGTCACCGGGAGACGCTCATGGCGCAGTCGCAGCATGTCAAGGTCATCGGCCTGCCTCACAGCAAGGAGGCCTACGCGATCCGCGACTTCCTGAAGCGCGGCGTGGTCGAGTACGAATGGTACGAGCTGACGTCCGATACCGATTGCGTGCGCGGGCTGGGCATCGCGCCGCTGCGCGATGTCCGGCTGCCGGTGGTCGTCTTTCCGGACGGTACGTGCATCTACCAGCCGACGCTGCCGGAAATCGCCGCGAAGCTCGGCTGGGTTTCCCGGCCGCGCTTCATCGAGTACGACGTATCGATTTACGGCGCCGGCCCGGCCGGCCTGTCGGCGGCCGTCTACGCGGCGTCCGAGGGGCTGCGGGCCGTCGTGATCGAACGCGATGCGATCGGCGGGCAGGCGGGCACGAGTTCGCTGATCGAAAACTACATGGGCTTTCCGGACGGCATTCCGGGCGCCGAGCTGGCGGAACGCGCGCGCCAGCAGGCGGTGAAGTTCGGCGTCGAGTTGCTGATGATGCGCGAGGGCGTGCATGCAACGTTCGTCGACGGCAAGATCCGCGTCGACCTGGCCGACGGCTCGATCCTGACCGCACGCTCGAACATCTGCGCGACGGGGATCGAATACCGCAGTCTCGGCCTGCCCGACGAGCCGAAGTTTCTCAACGCGGGCCTGTACTACGGCGCGGGATCGAGCGAAGCGCCGATGTGCGAGGGCAAGCACGTGTTCATCGTCGGCGGCGGCAATTCGGCCGGGCAGGCCGCGATGAACTTCGCGCGGCACGCGCGCGAAGTCACGATAATCGTCCGGGGTGCATCGCTCGCGGCGACGCTGTCGCGCTACCTAATCGACCGGATCGAGCGCACGCCGAACGTGACGGTGCGCTACGGCACGACCGTCGAAGCGCTGCAGGGCGATGGCCGGCTCGAGGCGATCGTGCTGCGCACGGAAGACGGCGCGCGCGACGTGCTGCCGGCCACGCACCTGTTCGTCTGCATCGGCGGCGCGCCGAACACCGAATGGGCGCGCGACACGAACATCATCCGCAATCCGGGCGGTTACCTGGTGACGGGCAGCGACCTGTACGACTGCCCGGACTTCGGGCGCGTGTGGCCGCTCGAGCGCCGGCCGTACTACCTGGAAACCAGTGTGCCCGGCTCGTTTGCGGCGGGTGACGTCCGTTCGGGGTCGGTCAAGCGGGTGGCGTCGGCGGTTGGCGAAGGGGCGATGGCCGTGACGTTCGTGCACCGGTTCCTCGGCGAGGACGCGCACCGGCCGAGCGCGACCTGAATCGCGCGGCGGGTGACGGCCCGCGCCGCGCGATTGCTTCAGCCGGCCGTCGACACCGGTAGCCGGAAAGTCAGGACGGAGCCGCCGTCGCCGCGCGGCGCCGCGTCGAGCGTGCCGCCGTGCGCTTCGACGATCGAGCGGCAGATCGCGAGACCCATCCCCATGCCGTGCGATTTCGTCGTGAAGAACGCGTCGAAGATCCGGTTCGCGATCCCGGCGTCGATGCCCGCGCCGCGGTCGGCAATGGATACGGTCGCGTAGCCGTTGCCGGCCTGCGACGCGATGTCGAGTTCGCGCGATGCGGCCTGCCCGTCCATCGCGTCGAGCGCATTGGTGACCAGGTTCAGGATCACCTGCTGGATCTGCGTGCGATCGGCCATCACCCGGATCGCGGGGCAATGCAGGTCGACGCGCAACGCGACCTGCTTCGCGTCGATTTCGGTCGCGGTGAGGTGCAGCATGTCGCGGATCAGGTCGTCGATCGCGAGCGGCGCGAGCGCGGGCGGCGTCTGGCGGGCGAGCGAGCGCAGCGCACGCACGATGTCGGCCGCGCGGACGCCGGACGCGCGGATGTCGTCGAGACTCGCGAGCGCTTCGTCGAGATCGGGCGGTGTGCCGCGCAGCCAGCGCATGCCCGCGCCGGCGCTCGAGACGATGCTCGTCAGCGGCTGGTTGATCTCGTGCGCGATCGATGCGGCCAGTTCGCCCATCACCGTCATGTGCGCGGTGCGCGCGAGCTCGGTGCGCGCATGCCGCAGCGCGGCCTCGGTTTCGAGCCGGCGCGCGTTCTCGTCGATCAGTTCCGCGTAAAGCCGCGCGGACTCCAGCGCGTTGGCCGCCTGCGGCGCGAGCACTTCGAGCATCGCGATGCGGCGCGGCGAAAACACGCCGTTGCTCAGCGCATTCTCCAGGTACAGCACGCCGATCAGTGCGCCCTGTTTCAGCAGCGGCAGGCAGAACAGCGAACGCGTGGGGTGCGCGCGCAGGCTGTCGACGTGGTCGGGCATCCCCTCGCGCTGCGCGTTCGCGAGCACGACCGGCTTGCGGGTGCGCGCGACGGTGTTCAGGATCGACAGCGGGACATCGTGCTCGGTGGGTTCGCTGCAGGCGATCTCGACGACCACGTCGCTGTCGACGATCCGCGCGGCGGCCTCGATCGTCAGCCGGTCGTTGCGGGCGAGCAGCAGCAGGCCGTAGCCGGCGCCGGCGTACACGATCATGTTGCGCATCAGCGTCTGGATCAGGCGCTCCAGCACGATTTCTTCGGATAACGAATGGGATGCGCGCATCGCGAGCGCGAAATCGAGGTCTTCGCGCGCGGGCACGCCCGCGCCGCCCGGCGGCGGCTCCATCACGAGGAACGTGTGCTGCGCTTCCAGCGCCTGCGCCTTGCCGGTCGCGCCCCAGCGCCGGTAGCACGCATGCGCGAGCCGCCACTGATGGCGCGCCGGGCCGGTGAGCCCGAGCGACATCGCGTGGCGCGCGGCCAGTTCGTGCGCAAGTGCCTGTTCGTGCACGAAACCGTGTTCCGCCGCGAGGCTGGCCGACGCGTCGTACTGCTGCATTGCCACGACGTGGTCGCCGCGCACGCGCGCGAATTCGGCGTCGATCAGCGCGAGCTTGTTGCGGAATGTCGCCGGATTCCGCTCGCTCCAGTCGGCAAAGCGCGCGCGCTGCGGCGCGAAGCGTTCGAGCAGCGGCCCGGGCGGCGTCGCGCCGCTGTCGGTCGCGATGCCGGCGAGCACGCTGAACAGGTGGAAATCGGACAGCATGATGTGCGCGGGGGTCGACCACGCGCTTGCCGCGGCCGCATCGAGCGCCGCGCAGGCCGCAGGCGCATCGCCGAAGATGAACGCCGCCTGGCCGGCGAGCACGTCGGTCCAGAACTGCAGGACCGACATCGGCGTTTTCGTCGACACGCGCATGCGCCACGTGCCGACCGGCCGGTCGTAGCCGAACTGCAGCGCGTCGACGAATTCCGACTGGGTGGACACGAGGTCGACGATGTCGTCGTAGCGCGCGCCGCGCGCGATCGCGAGCAGCGGATCGATCTCGTCGCGGATCGTGGGCAGCGCTTCACCCATCGACAGCAGATCGCTGACGATGTGGTTGCAGCTGTAGCACATCCAGCGTAGCTCGGCGCTCGCATTGCCCGCCGCTTTCGCATCGCGTGCGCGTTCGAGTGCGTAGGACAGCGGCTGCGTCCAGACGCTCACCTGGTCGAGCGCGATCAGCGTGGCGGAGCGATAGCGCTCGAAGCCGTGGCGATCGACCAGCGCCAGCGCGACCTTCGCGAATTCGAAGCCATCTACATACTTGCCGTGATGCTCGGCAATGCCCACGCCATACCACGCAAGCCCCTGCACCGATGCGGCGGTGACGCCGTGCTGCAGCGTCAGCCGGACCATCGTCGCAAAATGCAGCAACGGCAGCCCGCCGCTCGGGTAGAACATCGCTGCTTCGAGTGCGGTCAGCAGCGCCATCGTCGCTTCGACGCGCGTGTCGGTCATCAAGGGCAGCTCGACCAGATCGCCGATCGCACGGCCGGCGAGCGCGTCGCGCACGGCGTCACCGGCCGCCGCGAGATGGGCGGCGGTCGGCTCGGCGGGCAGCTCGACGCCGAGCAGCGCCAGCCCCTGCAGCGCGACGTCGACCGCCTGCCGGTAGCGCGACTCGACCGTGAGCTGCGCGGCCTTCAGCCGGTGGGCCTCGGCGCGGTCGGCCGGCGTGCGCGTGCGCGCCATCAGCTCGTCGATCGTGCTCGATGCCTGCGCAGTCGCGCCGGTCGCGAGCAGCAGGCCGCCGAGCAGCATGCCGCTGCGGCTCGCGAGACCGTAATGCTGCGTCCACGCGTGCGGGCCGAGCAGCGTCTGCGCGCACGCGAGAAACGACAGCGCGCGATCGCGTGCGGCGACCGTGGCAGCTGCTTCCGCAGCTGCGACCAGCGCGTCCGCGAAGGCGAGCGTGAGCGTGCGGTCGAGCGGCGCTGTGTGCGCCTGCTCGATCTGGGCGGCCAGTTCCAGCAGCGCTTCGGTCGACCGCGCGCCCGTGCGCGCGAGCATGGCCGCGGCGATCCGGGCGTGGCACTGCGCCCGCTCCGCGCGCCCGGCGAGGGCGTGCGCGGATTCGATCACGCGGTCGTGCACGCAACGCCAGCGGTCGTCGGAGTAGGACACGAGGCCGGCCTGGCGCGCGGGGGCCATCCAGAACGCGAGTTCGCCGCGCGTCTTGCCGGCGGCCGCACACAACAGCGCGGCGTCGGCATCGGTGCCGATGCAGGCCAGGAGCGACAGCAGCGTTCTGGATTCATGCGGCAGCCGCTGCATGCGGGCGGCAAGCAGGCTCACGACATTCTCGGCGGGGTGGTGTGCGTCGAGGTCGGCCGGCTGCCACTGCCACGTCCGCCGCACCGGGTCGTACGCGAGGAGTTGCTCGTCGATCAGCGTGCGCACGAACTGCTGCACGTGGAACGGATTGCCGCCGGTCCGGCGCGTCACGATGTCGCCGAGCGTGGACAGCCGGTCCGGCGCTTCTCCGAGCAGCCCGGCCAGCATGTGCGTGACACCGGGCGCGTCGAGCGGCGCCAGCGTCAGCGCCGAAACGCGTGCGGGGTCGAGCTGCTGCAGGAAGCGGCGAAACGCTGGCGGGTGATCGTGCTGCGATCCGCTGCGATAACCGGCGACGATGCAGGCGTGGGCCGGCGGATCGAGCGCGATCGACGCAAGAAACGCGAGCGTCGCGTCGTCGGCCCACTGGATGTCGTCGAGCGTCATCACCAGCGGCTCGGCCGGCGTCGCGAATGCGCGGAACGCGTTCATGACGATCCGGCACAGGTGAAATTCCGGGATCGCGTCGGTATGGCTGAACGCGACGGGCTCGACATCGATCAGCCACGCGATCTCCGGAAAGATGCCGGACAGCAGGCTGGCCTGGGGGCCGATGCACGCGCACAGCCGTGCGACGGTCGCGGCGATTTCGTCGTCGCGCCTGGCGAGCGCGCTGCCGAACAGTGCGCGCAGCGCTGCCAGCACTGGCGCGTAGGGCCGGGCGGGCTGGAACTGGTCGACCTTCGCAGCCGTGCACCAGGCCGTGCGCGATGTCGCGCGCGCCGTGCGCATGAATTCCTCGGTCAGCGCGGTCTTGCCGATGCCGGCCGGCCCGTCGATCAGGACGATGGCGGTCTCGCCGGTCTGCAGGACGGCGGCCAGCGCGGCCGCGAGCCGGAGGGATTCGGCTTCCCGTCCGACCAGCCGGTCGGGCGTGCGCAAACCGGCGAGCGGATCGTTGCCGCCGAGCGCGAACGGCTCGACCCGGCCGGCTGCTTGCCAGTCGCGCCGGATACGTTCGAGATCGTGCTGTACCGCATCGCAGGACGGGTAGCGCTCCGCCGGCTCCTTTGCGATCAGCTTCAGCAGCAGGTCGCTCAGTATCGCTGGCACGTCGTTACGCAGCTCCGTGGCGGGCGACGGCTGCATCGCGACGTGCGCGTGCACCCATTCGGACATCGACGCAGCCTTGTATGGCAGCGCGCCCGTCAGCAGGCGGAACAGCGTGATGCCGAGCGCGTACAGGTCGGAGCGTTCGTCGATGCCCGTGCCCTCCGAGACTTCGGGGGCCGCATACGCGACGAACTCCGCGCGTAGCAGATCCGCCGCGGCGTGTTCCGTCCGACGATTTCGCGTATGCGCGAACGAGCGCAGCATGACCGTGCCGTCGGGGGCGGCGATGAAACTGGCCGGTTGCAGGTCGCCGTGCAGCCAGCCGAGCCGATGCAGCGCGCCGAGCGTGCGCACCGCGTGGATCGCCGTGTCGAGAAACGCATCGAGCGGCAGCCGCGCGTGCGAGAGCGTGTCGAACGCGTGCCCGTCGACGCGCGGAAAGACGAGCACCGGGCCGTCCGCGGCGCGGATCAGCGCGGCCGGCAGCAGCGCCCATGCCGGATCCAGCACGCCGTTCAATGCGTACTCGCGCTCAAATTGCCGGCAGCGCCCGTCGGATTCCCAGCCGGTCCGGCACGCGGACCACACGCGCCCGGTCTCGGCATCGGTCAGGTCGAAGTACAGCACGTCATCTGCGCGGACCGCGTTCGACAGGCGGGCGCGCGCCAGCCAGTCGGCATCCATTCGCTTCGTGTCGTCGGGGTTACGCAAGTGTTGGTTCACGATGAGGGCAGGCTGGGGGGAACGGGACGCAACGGCATGTCGGCGGGCAACGGCCGGGCACGATCGCACGCGTGGCGTGCCCGTGCATTGTCCGACAGCCCGCGGAAATCTGCAGGCCCCCCCCTCCCGGGGTTTCCGGCGCACGGGTAGCGTCCCACTAAACCAATAGATAATGGCCGGCACGCGCGCCACGCCATACGATAGGTTCATACCTGTCGGCCAGCCTCGATGCGGCCGGACAGACGGAACAGGGGGGGCCGCCTCGCGGGGCGGCGCACGATGCGGAGCAGCATAAGGCGGGTGCGGATCATGTATACGTTCGGGCGGGTGACGGTTTCCCTTGAGTGCCGCGAAGTCTGCGTCGACGGGCAGCCCCGGTATATCGGTGCCAGAGCATTCGAGATTCTCGAGCTGTTGGTGAAGGCGGCCGGCAGGCTCGTGTCGAAGGACGAGATCATGGAGGCCGTGTGGCCGAACACGATCGTCGTCGAGAACAACATCCAGGTGCACATCTCGACGCTGCGCAAGCTGTTCGGCGGCAAGCACGGCTGGATCCGGACCGAGTCGGGCCGTGGCTACCGGCTCGCGCCGCCGGCCGACGCAGCCCATGCCGGCCGCCTGCCGGACGCGCTCGAGCCGGCGCGCGGCGTCCGCACGGGTGCCGCACCGCGCAAGAGTCCGCTGATCGGCCGCGAGCCGGAAGCGGCCGAGCTGCACACGCTGCTCGAACGCGAGACGTTCGTCACGCTGGTCGGTCCCGGTGGCGTCGGCAAGACGCATCTTGCGCTGGAGGTCGCCGCCGCATGGTCGGCCGTGCGCGGCGTCGAGATGGTCCGGATCGACCTGGCTGGCTGGCCGGGAGACGCGACGCTGGAGTCTGCGGTGTTGGGCGCGCTCGGCCTGCCGAGCGTCCCGGCCGCCGGGCACGCGGACGTCGTGCGCGCGATTGGCGGGCAGCGCGTGATGCTGGTGTTCGACAACGCGGAGCAGCATGTCGGCGAAGTGGCGGACCTGTGCGAAGCGATCGCCGACGAGAATGCCTGCGCGATCCTCGTCGTGACCAGCCGTGAGCCGCTGCGGGTCGCCGGCGAGCGCGTGTATCGCGTCGGGCCGCTGCCCGTGCCGCCGGCCGGCGCGACCGAAGGCGAGATCGTCACGTGCGGGGCCGTCCGCATGTTCCTGGCGCGGGCGCGCGCGATGGGCACCAACGTGCCTGCGGATGCGAAGACGCTGGATGCGATCGCGACCATCTGTCGCCGCCTGAGCGGCCTGCCGCTCGCGCTCGAACTCGGCGCGGCACGCATCGCGCTGCTCGGGATCGAGGGACTGGCCGCCGATCTCGACAAGTCGGTGCTGTCGTTGTCCGGCGGCCTGCGGACCGCCCATCCGCGCCAGCAGACGCTGCGGGCCACGATCGAGTGGAGCTACCGTCTGCTCGACGACGCGGAACGCACCGTGCTGTGCCGCCTCGCGGTGTTTCCGGATGCGTTCGCGCTCGACGCGGCGTGCGCGCTCGCCGCGTGCGACGAACTGGGCGCCGCACGCGTGCTCGACTGTCTTGTCAGTCTCGCATCGAAATCGTTGCTGGTTGTTCATTCGGTCGGGCTGTCGAAGCGTTATTCGTTGCTCGAGGTCGTGCGCGCGTATGCGCTCGAGAAGCTGGAGGAGTCGGGAGAAGCGGGCCGCGTGCATGCGAGGTGCGCGTCGTTCACCGTCGATGAACGTGTGGATTCGCGTCCGCCGGCGCCAGCCGTGTCCGCGCAGCCGCTGCTGGCCGCGGCGCCATGGACATGACGCACCGATCGCGGGGGGCGGGCAACGCCCGTCGACGCCGCCCCGCGTTGCATTACTCTGTACTGGATTGACACAATTTTCAGGTTCTCATTTCATGGCCATTGTTTGCATCATCGATGACGATGCGTCGGTCCGTAAGAGTCTTGCCAGCCTGCTGAAATCGGCGGGCCATACTGCATTGCCGTTTGCGTCGGGCGAGGAATTCCTGGCGGCCGATGCGCCGGCCGGCGCGATTTGCGTGCTGGTCGACCTGAAGATGAAACGGATGAGCGGGCTCGACGTTCAGCGTCTGCTGATTCAGCGCAAGGCGACGCTGCCGGTCATCCTGATGTCGGCACACGGCGACGACGTATCGATCCGCCGCGCGCTGGCGCAAGGCGCGATCGCGTTCCTGCGCAAGCCGTTTCCACCAGACGACATGATCAACCTGATCGACCAGATCGCATCCGGCACGCCGCCCGCGTGAGCGGCGCTCCGCCGGCCGGCCGTGTCGCCTGCCGCGTGGTGATTCCGCCCGGCATTTTGTTAGTTCATCATCTGATAATGAAGCGGATGCCTACACTGGGAATGCAATGGCGAGTACGCCGGACATGACGTCGAGCGGCAACGGTGGCGCGGGAGATACCGCGCCGATCGTCTATGTCGTCGACGACGACGAAACGTTGCGACGCGCGTTGAGCGCGCTGTTGCGCTCGGCGGGATTTCGCGTGGAGACCTTCGCGTCGTCGCGTGCGTTTCTCGCGTTCGAACGGCCCGACGTGCCGAGCTGCCTGATTCTCGACGTGCGGCTCGCCGACGAGAGCGGGCTGGCCGTCCAGGAGGCGGCGGTGCGTGCGGGCCTGAACGTACCGATCCTGTTCATGACGGGTTACGGCGATGTCGCCACGACGGTCAAGGCGATGAAGGGCGGCGCGCTCGATTTCCTGACGAAGCCGTTTGACGACGAGGCAATGCTCGATGCCGTCGGCCGCGCGCTGGAGCGTGACCGCACGCTCCACGCGGTGCGCGGCGCCTATGCGTCGTTGACGCCGCGCGAGCGCGAAGTGATGAGCCAGGTCGTCGCTGGCCTGATGAACAAGCAGATTGCCGCGAATCTCGGCCTTCAGGAAATCACGGTGAAGGTGCATCGGGCCCAGGTGATGAAGAAGATGCGGGTGCGCACGCTGCCGGATCTCGTGCGGCAGGCCGAAGCGCTGGGCGTGTGCCCGGCCAGTGCGCACGACTGAGCGAGCAGGCCCGGCCGCGCGGCCCAACGGTGCGGGCTTCGACGTAGCGGGCCGCGCCGCGACGATGACGACGGCGCTCATGCGGCCATCGTGTTGTCGGCGACCGTCGCTCGCGTGACCGCGCGCACGTCGTGTCGCACGGCCGGCCGCGCGGCGGGCGTACCGTCGAACGCGGCGACGAGATGGTCGGCGAGTGCACGGATGCGCGCGGGCAGGTTGCGGCGCGAGTGATAGAGCAGCGATGCATCGAGATCGCCGACCTGCCAGTCGGGCAGCAGGTGAACGAGCGTGCCGTCGCGCTCGAGCGGTCGTGCAAGATGCTCGGGCAGCACCGCGAAACCGGTGCCGCGGGCCGTTGCGAGAATCAGCGTCTCAAGGCAGTTCGAGCTGATCGCGCCGGCAAGACGGATCTCGGCGATCGCGCCGCTGCGCCGATGCCGCAGCGGCCATGCCGACCCGGCGGCGCCCGTCTTGCCACCGTGCGGATCCATGCGTTCGAGCGCCTGCGGCGTGAGCACTTCGCCGCAGGCGGCGCGATACTGCGGGCTCGCGTACAGGCCCATCGGGATGCGCCCGAGGCACCGCTCGATGCACGTGAGGCTCGACGTGCGTGAGGTGACGATCGACAGGTCCGTCGCGCCGTTCAGCGCCGCGCTCGGATGATCGGCCCAGTCGATCCGGACCCGTACGAGCGGATGTTGCCGGTTGAAATCGGCGAGCGCGGGCACCAGCCGGTCGGCGCCGAACAGGTTCGACACCTCGATCGAGATCTCACCCTGCATCTCGCTTGCGTTGGCGTGACAGCAGACGGAAAAGTGCTCGTATTGCTCCAGCAGTGCGAGCGCCTGTTCGAGGACGTCGCAGCCGACGCGGGTCAGCGTTACCTTGCGCGTCGTGCGGTGAAACAGCAGCACGCCGAGCGATGTTTCAAGGCACTGGATCGAGCGGCTGACGCAGGGAACGCCGAGCCCGTGGAGCTCGGCGGCTTTCGTGAAGCTGCCGTGCTCGGCAACCGTCTTGAGTATCTCGAGCGTTTTCAGGCGATCCATGACGGGTCTCGCTTCGGTGAATTCGATACGCTCAATGTAGGCAGTGCATCGGTGTCGGGCAACACAAAAAAGTTTAGGTAAGCTTAAGAGCAAATTTGAAAATTCGTGAGGCCGCCAGAATGGCCGGCCGGCCGGCCGCGAGTCGAGTATCTTTCAGAGCCGGTTGTCGCGTTGCGCGACGTTTTGCGGTGCCGTGGCGGACGGCGTCCACCCGCCGCCCAGCGCTTGTATCAGATCGACCGGTGCAATCGCGCGCGCCAGACGGCTGTGGATCAACTGGCGTCGCGCACTCCACGCGTCACGGTCCGCGTCGATGACCTCGAGATAGCTGACGTAACCATGCGCGTAGCGGCTCAGCGATAGCTGCGCGGCCGCTTCGGTCGAGCGCGCCGCACTGGCGTAGCGAGCGATCCGCTCGTTCTGCGCGGCGATGTCGTTGAGCGCATCCGGCACCTCGCGCAGCGCGCCCAGCGCGGTCGCGCGATAGTCCGCGTCGGCGAGCACCGTGCCGGCCGTCGCAGCGGCTACCGCGGCGTCGCGCTTGCCGCCGTCGAACAGCGTTTCGGCCACACTCGCCCCGAGGCCCCACAGCGAGCTGTTGCGCTCGAGAAACGAACCGAGGTCGCGGCTCGCGAACCCGCCCTGGGCCGTCAGCGTCAGCGTCAGCGTCGGCAGCCATGCGGTGCGGGCAACGCCGGTTTCGAGCGATGCCGCATCGACACGGCGTGCCGCTGCATAGACGTCCGGCCGCTGCGCGAGCAGCGCGGACGGCAGGCCGGGCGGTACCGCCGGTACGCGAATCGCGGCGGCGGTCGGCGCGACCGTGAAGCCGGTCGCCGACACGCCGGTCAGCACCGCGAGTGCATCGACGAGGTTTTCGCGCAGCCGCCGGCTGTCCGCGAGATTCGACGCGCGCGGTATCGAGATCGGCCGCCGCGCTGGCCGACAACTTCCGGGTGGCGATGGTGCTCGCGATCGCGGGCGCGTTGATCGGCTTGCTGCTCAGGCCGGCGCGCGAATGTCTCGAACGAAAGGCGACAGGACCCTATCCTGCGGCCATGCGGGCTGTACTGAAATCGCGCTGAATTTTCGTGAAGCCGTATGTGGTGCACGCCGCGCGACACCTGAGCGCACCGACCAGAAAAATTAAGTCTCGCGTCAAGACTCTTCAGCGGCGGCCCGCTATCGTCATCATCGGATCATCCCGTTGCGCGCCGTCGCTTGTGCGCGACCCGGACGCCGCGTGCGCCGTTGTTGCGCCATCATCGCCGCCGAGCGGCAGACCGATTCGTCGGTCCTCGTGTCGTGGAGCGACCCGACGCGTTGCAGTTACGACGAACAGCGCTGGATCAGCGCGAAGTCGCGCGCTGCGCGCTGACCGGCATGACGATTCATTCCGGCGACGCGATCTACAAGCCGCAATGGCGCGGATGAAAGCGTCCCGCGAATTACTGGGAGATGATCCTCGCGTCCGAGATGGACCGGCTCATCGGCCGGCTGCCACGGGCGTGACCACGGACGCTGCACCCCGTCCGCCGGCCGCGGCCGGCGAACGCCTCTTTTTCACCTCTAAGGAATCCGTATGAGCACGTTCACGACCCGCGACGGCGTTTCGATTCACTACAAGGACTGGGGCGCCGGACGCCCGGTCGTGTTCATTCATGGCTGGCCGCTGAACGCGGATATGTGGGACGTCCAGATGCATCATCTCGCGTCAAACGGCCTGCGTTGCATCGCCTACGACCGGCGCGGCTTCGGCCGGTCCGGCCAGCCGTGGACGGGATACGACTACGACACGCTGGCGGACGATCTCGCGACGCTGATCGACACGCTCGGCCTGCGCGAGGTGACGCTCGTCGGCTTCTCGATGGGCGGCGGCGAAGTGGCTCGCTACATAGGCCGGCACGGCACGCGCCACATCGCGAAAGCCGTGCTGATCGGTTCGGTGACGCCGCTGGTCGCGCGGCGCGACGATCATCCGGACGGTGTCGACATCGCCGTGTTCGATGGAATCCGCGCGGGCATCGTGGCCGATCGCGCCGCGTTCCTCGAGCAATTCTGGCCGCTGTTCACCGGGTCGAACCGGGCCGCTTCGACGATCTCGCGCGCCGCGCTCGACTGGACGTCGTTCATGGCACTGCAGGCCGGCTTGAAGGGAACGCTCGACTGCGTCGGCGCGTTTTCCGAAACCGATTTCCGTGCGGATCTCGACAAGTTCGACGTGCCGACGCTCGTGATTCACGGCGACGACGACCAGACGGTACCGCTCGCACTCACGGGTGCCGTCGCGGCCCAGCGCGTGCCGCACGCGACACTGAGCGTCTACGAGGGCGGCCCGCACGCGTTGTACCTGACGCATGCGCAACGCTTGAACGACGAACTGCTGGCGTTCGCGCGCGCATGAGGGGGCAGGGCGGCGATGACGCGGCCGGACCGCCGGCTCACTCCGCCCATTTCGACCCGAGCACCAGCCCGCAGAAATTGGTCCGACGATAGTCCGGGTCGCAACGCTCGAGCACGTCGGCGGATACGTTGCCGAACGCGGTAGCGGGGCGATGCGCGGTGCCGGCGGCGAGTGCTTCGAGAAACAGTTCCTCGAAGCAAGGGCCGCGCGGCCACGCGTGCACGATCGCGTCGCGTTCGGACAGGCTCATCTCGTCGAAGTGGTGCGCGAAGAGGTCGGTCTCGACGCCGGCGCCGAGCAACACCGGCAACGGCGTCATGTACGGATGGATCCCGAACGTCGAATGCAGCGCGATCGCGCGCCAGACTTCCGTCGCATCGTCGGCGGCGACGCCGTATCCTCCGAGGAATGCGTACGCCGCATTCGCGCCGTCGATCTCGAAGCGCCGGCGCGAATGCCGGTAGCGCTCCGTCAAGCCGAAGTGATGGAACAGCGCGGCGACGTACAGCAGTTCGGCGTTGAACGCGATGCCGCGACGCAGCCCGATGATCGATGCAAACGCGAACACGCGCATCGCGTGCCGGAACAGCAGGTCCGGTTCGCACGCGCGGACGGTGTCGGCGGCGTCCCGTGCGAGCGGGCCGTCTGGAATCCTGATGCCGGCGATACGGTTGCCCATGGTCGTGTTCCTCACGGCGTGGCGGCAGTCGCTCGAAGCTGGCGCCATCGATCTATCGTCGCGCGCCGCGCCGCTGAATGTCCTGAGCGGTACCTGAATCGTTATGAGCGGAAAATCCGACCGGCCATCTCGCGCGGAATCGGTTTCATTCTGCGTCGCGCGTGTTTTTTACCTGTTTTTATCTGAAAATCAGGCGCGACGCCTTTTTCAATTAATGAATCGAAGAAATTAAATTTGGAAAAATCGCGCGTTTCACTCTGTGAAACGGGTTCATGGATGAATCACTGTTTCACGTGTTGTGAATGCGAGAGGCCGAGCCGCACCCCACAAGGAAGGTCGCGGCATACGCGGGCGGAGACGCACGGAAAATCATGGTTTTCATCGATTCAAAAAATTTGCTCAACAGATTCTGATTATTTGAATCATCGCAAAGGGCAAATGCCGTAGCATTGGCGTCCGATCGATGTCATTTTTGACAGGGCATCCATGCACGCACTCGATTGAAAAATCTGATGATCCGGATTGGAACGCTACACGTATTTCTTGACAGGCGTGAAATTCGCTCGAACGGCAAACTGCTGCGCATCGGCAGTCGCGCATTCGAAATTCTCGAACTCCTGATTCGAGCGAACGGCGCGTTGGTCTCGAAGGACGAGATCATGCAGCGCGTGTGGCCGCACACGGTCGTGGAGGAAAACAACCTGCAAGTGCACGTCGCTGCGTTGCGCAAGGCGCTTGCCGACGATCGCAACCTGATCGTGACGGTGCCGGGCCGCGGTTACCGGCTGGTCGGCGGCCACGCCAACGTCGCGCCCCCCGTGCGTGCGGCGACCGCGCGGCTGACGGCCGCGACGACCGCGCTCGTCGGCCGCGAGCAGACCGTCGCCGATGTACTCGCGGCACTCGATACCGCACGCGTCGTGACGCTGGTCGGGGCGGGCGGCATCGGCAAGACGCGGGTTGCGTTCGAAGCGGCCATGCGCGCCGGAGCCCATTTTCCGGATGGTGCCGTGTTCGTGTCTCTGGCCACGGTTGCCTGTCCGCAGTTCGTGCCCGACGCGCTGGCGGCGGCGTTCGGCATCGCGCAGCCCACCGGATTGCTGACGCTCGAAGCGGTGCTGGCCAGCGTCGCCAACCGCCGGATGTTGCTGATGCTCGACAACTGCGAGCATCTGCTCGACGCGGCCGCGCGGATCGCGAGCGCGCTGACCGAATCCGACGCAGGCTTGTGCGTCCTCGCGACCAGCCGCGAGGCGCTGCATATCCAGGGCGAGCGGCTGTGTCTGATCCCACCGCTCGAGATACCGCGCGACGGCGCCGACGATGCCGAAACGCTGGACGCGAGCGCGGTGCAGTTGTTCACAGCGCGCGCGCAGGCCGCCGATCCGCGTTTCCCGCTCGACGAACACAGCGTGTCGCTGATGGCATCGGTGTGCCGGCGCCTCGACGGTCTGCCGCTCGCGATCGAACTGGCGGCGGCCCGCGCGGCCGTGGTCGGCATCGACGTGCTCGCCGCGCATCTCGACGACCATTTCCGGTTGCTGACCGGCGGGTTCCGCACGGCGTTGCCGCGTCATCAGACGCTGCAGGCGATGTACGACTGGAGCTACCGGCTGCTCGGCGATGCGGAGCGCCTGCTGCTGCGATGGCTCGGTGTATTCCGAGACACCTTCTCGATCGACGCGGTGCGGGAGATCATCGGAACGACGCGGCTGACCGATGCGGACCTGCTCGACACGATCGCCGGCCTCGTGTCGAAGTCGCTGCTGAGTCTCGAAAGCGCGCACGGCGCACCGCGTTACCGGCTGCTGACGACGACGCGCGCGTACGCGCTGCAACAACTCGAAAACAACGGCGAATGCGCGGCCGCCGCCCGCGCCCACGCGAACTACTTCCACGCATTGTTCCGGCTCGCGCCGGCAGACGACGGCGGCACGCTCGCCGGATCGCGGCTCGACGTGATCCGGCGCGAGCTCGGCAACCTTCGCGCGGCGCTCGACTGGGCATTTTCGCCGAACGGTGACGCAGAGGTCGGCATTGCGCTGGCAGCCTTGGCGGTGCCGTGCCTGTTCGACCTGTCGCTGGTGGACGAGTGTCGCGAACGCGCGCGCGCGGCGCTCGATTCGATGCGCGGCATGGACGATGCGCGCTCACGCGACGATGCGCGGGTGCGTCTGCTGGCTGCGTATGCGGCCGCGCTCGCCCATACCGCCGGGTCGACGCAGGTTGCGCACGACGCGTGGACCGAAGTGCACGCGCTCGGGTTCGACACCGGCGAGAACGAGTCGCCGCCGCGCGAATCGTAGCGCCGCGCGGCCGTCGCGCCTTCAGAACGTTTCAGGTTGAACACATGACCGGGCCGGCCGGGGCGTCTACATTGGGCAAGCGGACCGTCGGCGATGCGCGGGCATGTGGGCAGGCAATCGGCTCGCGCTGCCGCTGAATGCCGGCGCGTCGGCTTCGCGCGTCATCGAACGACTACCGCATGAAACATGTTCCGTCCGACCTTTGCGTCACGATTCGCCGCCGGCGGCCGCACGCGAGATCGGGGCATGCGCGATGCGCTCGCGCGAGTTCCGCGCGCGTCGCGTATCACGCATGCCGCCCGCTCCAACATGCTGAACCTGTCTGCCACGGTCGCTTACGGCGCACCGATCGTCATCGCCAATCTCGACGCATGGCGGCTGCTCGGTCCAGGCCGTTCGACGACGAAGGCGATAGGGCGCTGCGCGTCGTTCGCCGCGCTGACCTACATGCTGTTCGCGACCGGCGTGAGCCCGCTCGCGGTGCCGGTGTCGCCCGAGCGGCAGGCGATCCAGGTGATCGGGATCGCGTGGTGGCTGCAGTGCGCGCTCGTGTTCAGCCTGATGCTCGACCATCTGCTGCTGCCGCGCGCGTGGCGCACCCGGCTGCTGTTTCACGACATCGCTGCCGGTACCGTGATCCTCGGGCTCGCCGTCCAGAACACGCTGAACGACGTGTTCTCGGGCCTCATGCCGAATACCACCCAGCCGTTTAGGCTCGGCGACACGGTGACCATCGGCGATCTGGGAGGACGCATCGTCGAAAGCAACTGGCGCGCGACCAAGCTGATCAACAGCCTCGGCAACCTGGTCGTCGTGCCGAAGCGAAGATGACGATCGTCAACCTGAGCGGACCCGAGAACGTACACGGCGTGACGTTGACGATCGAGATCGATCCGGAAGTGCGGCCGGCCATCGTCGTCGATGCGCCCGATCGCGCCGCCGCCAGTTCGCTGGACGTATTGTCCAATCCCGCGCCGGTGTCCGTCGTCAAGGCGTTCCGCACCAATGCAAGCCCGAGCTCGGGCGGCTGATGTGCGAATCGCTGTCCGAACACATCGCGACCGAGGAGAAGATGATGATCCCGCCGGCCGCGCGTGCGCACGCATCTTTCAACCTGATCGATTGGCTCGAGAAGGAGATGAAGCGCCTGCACGATTCGTTCGGCTGCCTGCCGCGGGGGCCGTGGGCGGCGGAATCACACGAGCGCGGTAAACCGGTCGACGAGATCGGGGCGGGCGAGCTGGTCGACCCACCAGCGCAGCGCGCGTCCGGCTTCGTCGCCGCGCCAGGCGATATAGCACTGCGTCGTGTCGCGCATGCCGGTCACGTCGCGTGCGACGAGCTTGCCCTGCGCAATCGCGCGTGCCGCGATGCAATCCGGGAGCGTGCCCACCGCCAGCCCTTCGCGCTGCGCGGTCAGTTTCGCGGCGAGGGTGGGGACCGCGAGATACGGCTGCCCGGCATAGATCGCGACCGAGCGCGGCTGCAGCTCGCGCGACGTATCACTGATCACGGCGCCACGATACTCGACGACGGACGCCATCGACAGCGGTTCGGGCAATGCCGCGAGCGGATGGGTGGGTGCGACGGCGAACACGTGCCGGAGCGAGCCGATCGGCCGCACGACGATGTCCGGCAGTTCCGGCAGCTCGCCCGCCGCGCCGACGAAATCCGCGCGTCCCAGGTGCCGCCGAGGACTTCGGTGGACAGGCGCAGCCGCGTATTCATCTCGAGCCCGTAGAACGCATGCACGTACGGCCACAATGCCTCGAAGGGAAGGATCTCGTCGATGCAGATGCGCACCTCGGTTTCCCAGGCTTGCTTCGTGCGTTGCGCCTTCAGTTTGAGCTGCTCAGCCCCGTGCAGGAGCCGGCGACCTTCCTCGACCACCACGCGCCCCGCGTGCGTGAGCTGCGCGCGGCGCTCGCTACGGTCGAACAGCGCGACGTCGAGATCGCTTTCGAGCTTTTGCACGAGATAAGTCAGCGCGGACGGTACGCGGTGCAGCAACTCGGTGGCTTCGGCGAACGTACCGGTGCGGTCTATCGCGCCATTGCCATGAGCACTTCGAATGACAGCTTCATGATGAATTCCACGGGGACATCGGGCAGTCATGTTTTCGCCAAGCACCGCCGGCTCCAAGACGGATCACGACAAAATCGATGGATCGTATCGCCGCGCTCGGCGGCGGCAACGCGGTTCAGCACCGGATGGCATACCCGGGCGAATATTTCGTCGAGCGCTAAGGCGCACAGGCGGCTGAGGCCACGCCGCCCGTCGCGAAGATGCTGTCGAAGGGCCTCAAAGTGTCGGCCGGCACCGAGGCGACGCGCGTGGCGTCGTACAACCCGTGGGTGTCGCTCTCATGGCTCGTGACGGGCAAGACGGTCGGCGGCCTGCGCATGTATCCGCAGCGCAACCTGCTCGATCGCGAAACGGCGTTGCGCATGTGGACCGAGTACGTGACGTGGTTCTCGAACGAGGAAGGCAAGAAGGGGCGCATCGCGGTCGGGCAGTTCGCCGACCTGGCGGTTCCGGATCGCGATTTCTTCGCGTGCGCGGAGGACGACATCGCCGGCACGACCGCGTTGTTGACGGTGGTCGGCGGCAGGATCGTACGGGGCGCGGGACCGTTTGCGTCGCACGACGCACCGATTCCGCCCGCGATGCCGGACTGGTCGCCCGTGCGCGAGTACGGCGGCTATGGCGGCTGGGGCGCGACGCAGCGCAACGGCGCACCGCTGCAACGGGCGGCGGCCGCCACGATGTGCGGCTACGCGACGGCCCGCAACGTGCACCAGCATGCGCATGCGAGCGCGTGGGGCAGCGCATTGCCGACGTCGGATGCGAAAGGCTTCTGGGGCGCGTTCGGCTGTTCGTGCTGGGTGATTTGACATGTCGACGGCAACCGGCCCGTGGCTTTGTCGAGAGCACGCGCGCAACGAACCGATGCAGTCGATCGCGGCCGGTTCGCAATGCCGGCCTGCAACGCTTTCGCAAAAAACGGACGCTTTGGTAAACGACGCGATCAGCCGTCAAGGACTTCCGCTGCGGACGCGCATAACCTCGATCTGGCCAATCAGCGGGAGTGACGACGATGAAGGAAATCCGAGTGAGGCACGGTCGCGTCGCGCGAGCGTGGGTTCGGGCCGTGGTAGCAGGGTCGTTAGGCGCGGCTTGCGTCGTCGCGCATGCCGTCGATCCCGCCGCACGTGTGCACGAGATCACGACAACCCGTTGTGCCGCGTGCCACGGCATCGACGGCAACAGCAGTGTCGACATCTATCCGCGGCTCGCGGGGCAGTATCCGCAATACCTTTACAAACAGCTCACGCAGTTCAAGGGCGGGCCGGGAGTCCCGCCGCTGCGTCATAGCGCAGTCATGCAGGCGATGGTCGAAGATCTCAGCGACGCGGACATGAAGGCGCTCGGCGACTATTACAGCGCGCAAAAGCCCACGCAGGGCGAAAGCCAGCATCAGGATCTGGTCGAGGCAGGCAAGGCGATCTATACGCATGGCGGCATCGGCGGCGCACCCGCCTGCATTTCCTGTCATCGCGAGTCCGGCGGCGGAATTCCGCCTGACTTCCCGCGAATCACGGGGCAGCACGAGTCGTATGTGAGCCAGCAACTGCATGCATGGAAGAGCGGTGCGCGCGGAGGCAAGGGCAAGCTGATGAGCCTGATCGTTCCGTTGCTGAGCAACGACGAGATCGCGCAGGTCTCTGCGTACGTCGCGTCGCTCAAGCAGTGATTCGCGAGGCAGTGTCACCAATTTCGCGCTGGCCACGGGGCGCTGCTTGAGCTCGGTGAACCAGTGACGATAATCTTCAGCCCACACGGGCGTGTCCAGATCTTTGGTCATGTGTTCCGTTGGCAGGCACCGGCAGGTGCCCGAAGAGAAAGTATCTCGACGGAGCCGCCATGCACAGCAGGCATGAATCCGCAATTTCAACGCGACCCTAATTTTTCGATAATGTTAATTTTGTCTACGGAAGACGCCCTCCGCTTCGGCGCTCCTAAGCATGGCTCCGACTCCAACGTGCAGGCATTGCCCGCCGGCCGTTCGCCGGTGCCTGACACGAGCGGGGGCGATGGTCGTGCTTTGGCCATCTCGAACCACGCGATGGTGACTTGCCGATCGAATCGGCCAGGTTGCGTATGGAGTTTCTCTGCCGCTATGGGATGGTCCGAGAACTGCTGCTCGGCAGAGCCTCGTGCCTCAGCTTACGAGCGGCGACCGTACGCTCCATCACCGTCCACGCGACCTGCAATGGATCAGTTTCGCACTATAACAGTTCTATTTTGATAAGAAGGGTTATCAAATCACTACGATCGAAAGACTAGATCAGGGGTGAGCGAACGTGCTCGCATCAAGTGCGGCAGGGCGCCTATGCTTGTTGTCTGGCAGAATCTCTACTGCCCAATGCCAAGAACGCCGTCGTCGCGACCACTTCACAAAACACGTTGACGTCAGCCATCCAGGCAAGCACGGAGGAA
>NZ_JBSAXA010000022.1:0-96858 GCF_053427615.1 Burkholderia sp. AW33-5
GGGGCGAAGGAAATGCGAGATGACAGAGAACCGTCCCCGTCTCGCAAACCGCATGCTCTCCCAAGGACTCTTTTTCACCGATCTCGAGAGTGCCTTCCTATCGGCCGCAAGCGCTGCACGAACACTAACGCTGTGGCGCATCTCTTCCTCTCCGTCATCGGCAACAGTCGCCGCGTGCGCGACAGCGGCAGCATCGGCTTACCTTTCGATCCAGCAGTTTCCCGATTTGCGGGCATGTCGTAAGTTCAACCGATCTGCGATGCATGTCCGGCGACGACACGCCACTCGCTACCCGATCGGCGCCACAGGCGCGTGTAGGCGAACATGCCATCGAATGCGTTGCCATCGAAACGACCGGCAAGCTTCGCCTTCGTCGTGGTGAGGATCATCTCGCCGATCGGCTTTGCCTGAGTCTCCTGGATATCGAGTGTGTCGAGGCGCAGCAGTTTCGCGCGATGCGCGGACAGATCGTCATCTTTCGAAATGACCAGCCCGCTCGGGATGGTGAAGACGAGGTCGTCATCCAGCAACGTGTCGAGTGTGTCGACGTCGTTGGCGAGCATCGCCGCTCGCAGTGCGGCTTCATACGGTTCGATGACTGCACGAACGGCATCCATATCGGGGCCTCGCAACGGTTCGAAGGGTCCGCATTTCATACGCGGCCGGTAACCGGGCTGCGGCGGCCCTCGCGTTCCGGCACCAAGAAGGCTATTCGACAGAGATTACTCAGGTTTCGACAGCGCCTGACGTCGCACCAACATCACCAAGCAGATGCCGATCGACGCGACGATGTTGACCGAAGGATAGAACGCGACCGCGACATTCCACGTGCTTAGCGCCAACAGCGCCAATGCGTACTTGAGCACGCACAGCGCGAAATACGTGAGGCTCTCGCTCCACGGATCGCGAAACGCCTTGCGTACGGTCGGTCCCAGGCCGGCAAGCTCGATCAGCGTGACCAGACAGATCGACATCGTAGGGTCCTCGGTCAGCATCCAGAGCGGAATGGCCGATAGTGCCGCGCACAGGAAGAGCCAATCGATGCGGGTCCAGCCGCGCTCACCTCGAAACAGACTCGCGACGAAAGTCAGAAAGCAGGTCAGTGCGATCGCGGCAGTGCACCATGCAGACGGTCCGGCACCCGCAACGAACTGACCGGCGGCCGCGATCACCGTGACGACCGACCAGATGAGCCACGTGAACAGGTGCGGCCGAACGGTGCGCCGGTAGATCGCGAGCGCGTACGGAATGGCTGCCAACAGGGACACGGCAGATCCCACGACACCCAGCACTGAAGCGGCACCCTGATCGACAGTCACCATCAACGCGGTCTTGTTCGCATGGGCGGTCAGTATGTGGTCACGTAGCGCAACGCGCAACTTCGCGCCGGCATGCGGCGCCGTCGATTCTTCGCCGTGTCGTTGCCGAAGCGGGAAGCGATTGAACGTTAACAAACTGCAGCGCGGTTGCGTGCTCCCAGCCGAATCGACTGCGTGGCCGTCGATTGCGTGGGGATCGCCTCTTGAAGCAAAAGAGAGCGGTTCTTCCAGAACTTCCATTGAAGGCCAACAGCTGGAGCAACCGCACGACTTCTGAAATTCACTGCGATCATGCACGTCAGCCTTGCCCTTTAGCGCGTTCGCACCGAGCGTGACGCACACCCGCGCCGCGATTCAATGCTCCGCCTGCGCCGCATTGACATCCCGCCGAAATGCGCCCGGGCTCGTCCCGGTCCATTTCCGGAACGCGCGATGAAACGCGCTGGGCTCGGTAAAACCGAGTTCCGCCGCGATTTCCGCGACGCTGAGCGTGTGCCCGCGCAGCAGCGACTGGGCCAGCGCACCGCGCAGTTCGTCCTTGATCGACGCGAAGCTCTGCCCCTCGCTGCGCAACCGTCGCCGCAGGGTCGCGGGCGTCGTGCCGAGGCGCACGGCCAGCGTGTCGAAGTCCGGCCACTCGGCGGCCGGTTGGGCCTTCAGATGCGCACGTGTCTTTGCCACCCAGCCGGTGTCGTGCCGATAGCGCACGAGCAGGTTGCCGGGCGCGCCGCGCAGGAAGGTTTTCAGCGCCTGCGCGGAGCGGATCGTCGGCAGCGCGAGGTACGCGGCGTTGAACGCGAGCCGGCTGTCCGGGCGGTCGAAATGCACGGGCACGCCAAAGAACTGATGGTAGTCGCTGCGCTGGTCGGGGCTCGGGCACGCGAAATCGATGCGCTGCAGCGGAATGCGTCGGCCGATCAGCCAGCAGGCGACGCCGAGCAGGATCAGCCAGAAGGTCCGGTACGCGAACGCCGAATACGGTGCGCCCGCCTGCGTGAGGACGATCTGCGCCTGGCCGTCGGCGACCACGAGCTCGCCGCGCGGTTCGTCGAGCACCACGCGCAGGAACTGCAGCGCACGCCGCAGCGCTTTCTCGAGCGTACCCGCGTGCAGCACGGCGTGGCACAGCAGCGTGAAGCTGCCGCGCCGCATCGGTCGGGCCGCGAGCCCGAAGAATTCGTCGTCGATCGCGTTGGCGATCGCCAGCCACAGGCGACCGTACTGCTGTGGTGTGACGGGCTCGCGCACGGTGGCCGGCAAGCCGGCCACGCGCAGTACGGGCTCGGTCGGAATCCGCAGCCGGCGCAGGCTCTCGAGCGCATCCTCGACGAAATCCGGCGAGATCATCTGCGGCCCCATTTTTGATGCCCTCCAGACATGGCAAAAGCGATCACGATTCTAGATTCTGTTTGTCATTGATTGCAATGTGACGGCTGTCTACCATCATCGATATACCCCCGGTTCGCCGGCGGGCATAACGAACAGGAGACACGCATGCGTGATGGAGCAACCGCCCGGGTGGTGCCGGCCTACGCCGACGCCGTGGCCGGCTTCCGTATCGAGACCGCCGCCGCACATCTGCACGGCGACCTGGAGCAGGGCCTGAACGCCTGCGTCGAATGCTGCGACCGGCATGCGGCGGCGGACGCGAATGCGATCGCACTCGACTGGATCGACGTCGGCGGCCAGCATCGCAGCTTCACGTTCGCGCAGATGCAGTCGCTGTCGGCGCGGGTCGCGAACCTGCTGGTCGAGCAGGGCGTGAAGCCGGGCGACGTGGTGGCCGGCCTGTTGCCGCGTACGCCCGAACTCGTCGCGACTATCCTCGGCACGTGGCGCGCGGGCGCCGTCTATCAGCCGCTCTTCACTGCGTTCGGGCCGAAGGCGATCGAGCACCGGCTGCGCATGAGCGATGCACGGCTGGTCGTCACCAACATCGCGAATCGCACGAAGCTCGACGAGATCGTCGATTGCCCGCGGGTCGCGACGGTGCGTGAGTCGGGCGACGCGCTGCCGGCGCGCGACATCGATTTCCGCGCGGCGCTCGACGCGCAGTCCGACGTATTCGAACCGGTGCCGCGAAAGGGCGCCGACCTGTTCATGATGATGTCGACGTCGGGCACGACGGGTTTGCCGAAGGGCGTGCCGGTGCCGTTGCGCGCGCTGCTCGCGTTCGGCGCGTACATGCGCGACGCGGTAGACCTTCGCGCCGGCGACCGCTTCTGGAACATCGCCGATCCGGGCTGGGCATACGGCCTCTATTACGCGATCACGGGCCCGCTGCTGCTCGGCCATGCAACGACGCTGTACGAGGGCGGTTTCACGGTCGACAGTACCTACGACGTGATCGAACGGCTCGGCATCACGAGCCTCGCCGGTTCGCCGACGGCGTTCCGGATGCTGATGGCGGCCGGCACCGAAGCGGCCGCGCGCCTGAAAGGGCAACTGCGCGTCGTCAGCAGCGCGGGCGAACCGCTGAATCCGGAAGTTGTGCGCTGGTTCCACGCGGCGCTCGGCGCGCCGATCTACGACCACTACGGCCAGACCGAGCTCGGGATGGTCGTGAACAATCATCACGGACTCGCGCACGTCGTCCATGCCGGCTCGGCGGGTTTTGCGATGCCCGGCTATCGCGTCGCGGTGCTCGACGAAGCCGGCCGCGAACTTGGCCCCGGCGAGCCCGGCATTCTCGCAATCGACATCGCGCGCTCGCCGCTGCTGTGGTTCTACGGTTACTGGCAGCAGGACACGCCGGCGATCGCGGGCGGCTATTACCGGACCGGCGACAACGTCGAGCTCGAGCCGGACGGTACCGTGAGCTTCATCGGCCGCGCGGACGACGTGATCACATCGTCCGGTTACCGGATCGGTCCGTTCGACGTGGAAAGCGCGCTGATCGAGCATCCGGCTGTCAGCGAGGCCGCGGTGATCGGCGTGCCGGACCCGGAGCGCACCGAGATCGTCAAGGCGTTCGTCGTGCTGTCGAAAGGCTTCGACGGCACACCGGCGCTGGCCGAAGAACTGAGCCAGCACGTGAAGCGGCGGCTGTCGGCACACGCCTATCCTCGCGCGATCGACTTCGTCGACGCACTGCCGAAAACCCCGAGCGGCAAGATCCAGCGCTTCGTGCTGCGCAAGCTGGAAGCCGAGAAGGCCGCTCAATCCTGAATACTGAATACGGACTGCGAATGAATATCAAGGATCGCGTTTTTCTGATTACGGGCGCCGGTTCGGGCCTCGGCGCGGCGGTGGCGCGCATGGTGGTCGCCGAAGGCGGCAAGGCCGTGCTGCTGGACGTCAATGAAGACGCCGGCACGAGCCTCGCGCACGAACTCGGCGCGGCCGCACGCTTCGTGAAGACCGACGTGACGAGCGAAGCCGACGGACAGGCCGCCGTTGCCGCCGCGCGCGACGCCTTCGGCCGCATCGATGCGCTCGTGAACTGCGCCGGCGTCGCGCCGGGCGAGAAGGTCGTCGGCCGCGAAGGCCCGCATTCGCTCGACCGTTTCGCGCGTGCGGTGTCGATCAATCTGGTCGGCACGTTCAACATGATTCGGCTGGCCGCCGACGTAATGTCGAAGCAGGACGCCGACGCGGAAGGCGAGCGCGGCGTGATCGTCAACACCGCGTCGGTCGCGGCGTTCGATGGACAGATCGGGCAGGCCGCGTATGCGGCATCGAAGAGCGGCGTGGTGGGCATGACGTTGCCGATCGCGCGCGAACTCGCGCGGTTCGGCATTCGCGTGGTGACGATCGCGCCGGGCATCTTCGCGACGCCGATGATGGCCGGCATGCCGCAGGACGTGCAGGACGCGCTCGGCAAGAGCGTACCGTTCCCGCCGCGGCTCGGCCGCCCCGATGAATTCGCGGCGCTGGTGCGCCACATCGCCGAGAATACGATGCTGAACGGCGAAGTCATCCGTCTCGATGGCGCGCTGCGCATGGCACCGCGCTGACACTGGAGGAATGCAATCATGACGACACAGGATCCGATCGTAATCGTTGGTGCGGCGCGCACGCCGATGGGTGGTTTTCAGGGCGACCTGGCCGCGGCCAGCGCGAGCGAGCTCGGCGCGGTGGCGATTCGCGCGGCGCTCGAACGCGCGAACGTGCCCGCCGAGCGCATCGATGAAATCGTGTTCGGCTGCGTGCTGCCGGCCGGCCAGGGGCAGGCACCGGCGCGGCAGGCCGCGCTGAAGGCGGGCTTGCCGCTGGCGGTGGGCGCGACCACGGTCAACAAGATGTGCGGCTCAGGGATGAAGGCCGCGATGTTCGTGCACGACCTGCTGCTGGCGGGATCGGCGGACGTGGCGGTCGCGGGCGGGATGGAGAGCATGACGAATGCGCCGTACCTGCTGCCGAAGGCGCGCGCGGGGATGCGCATGGGGCATGGCCAGGTGCTCGATCACATGTTCCTCGACGGGCTCGAGGACGCGTACGACAAGGGCCGGCTGATGGGCACGTTCGCGGAGGATTGCGCGCAGGCCTACCAGTTCACGCGCGAGGAGCAGGATGCGTTCGCGATCGCATCGCTGACGCGCGCGCAGCGCGCGATTGCGGAAGGACGCTTCGTATCGGAGATCGCGCCGGTGACGGTGAAGGCCGGCAAGACGGAAGCCGTCGTGTCGATCGACGAGCAACCGGGTAACGCGAAGCTCGACAAGATTCCGACGCTCAAGCCGGCATTCCGCGAAGGCGGTACGGTGACGGCCGCCAATTCGTCGTCGATTTCCGACGGCGCGGCCGCGCTCGTGATGATGCGTCGCTCGGAAGCGGACCGGCTCGGCCTCGCGCCGAAGGCGGTGATCGTCGGGCATTCGACCTACGCGAACAAGCCGGGCCTGTTCGCGACGGCACCGATCGGCGCGATCCGCAAGCTGTCGGAGAAAACCGGCTGGAACCTGCGCGACGTCGACCTGTTCGAGATCAACGAAGCCTTCGCGGTGGTGGCGATGGCCGCGATGCGCGATCTCGACCTGCCGCACGACAAGGTCAACGTGCACGGCGGCGCGTGTGCGCTCGGCCATCCGATCGGCGCATCGGGCGCACGCGTGATGGTGACGCTGCTGGCCGCGCTCGAAGCGTATGGGCTGAAGCGCGGCGTCGCGTCGCTGTGCATCGGCGGCGGCGAGGCGACGGCGATCGCGATCGAGCGGGTCGCGTAACGCGCGCCGGGAGGACGCAGGCGGTATGGACCGGAGCCATACCGCCCCATCGGCGAGGTGCGTCGCGCGCGCTTCATCGAACCCGCCGTCATTCGACCATTTCGCCTTTCGCCTGCAGATCGGCGTGATAGGACGAGCGCACCATCGGCCCCGATGCGACCTGGCTGAACCCGAGCGCAAGCGCGCGTTGCCGCAACTGCGCGAATTCCGCGGGAGGAACGAAGCGCTTCACGGGCAAGTGGTGACGGGTTGGCTGCAGATACTGGCCGAGGGTCAGCATGTCGACGCCATGCGCGCGCAAGTCGCGCATCACCTGCTCGACCTCGTCGATCTCTTCGCCGAGGCCCAGCATCAGGCCCGATTTGGTCGGCACGTTCGGCGCCGCGGACCTGAATGCCTGCAGCAGGCCCAGCGAGTGCCGGTAATCGGCGCCCGGCCGCGCTTCGCGATACAAGCGCGGCACGGTTTCCAGATTATGGTTGAACACGTCCGGCGGGGAGGCCGCGAGCAGGTTCAGCGCGACCTCGTGCCTGCCGCGAAAATCCGGCGTCAGCGCCTCGATCCGGAGTGCCGGATCGATCCCGCGTGCGGCGCCGATGCAGGCCGCGAAGTGTGCGGCGCCGCCGTCGCGCAGGTCGTCGCGATCGACCGACGTGATCACCACGTACTTGAGCCTCATCGCGGCAATCGTTTCGGCGAGCCGTGCCGGTTCGTCAGGATCGAGCGGAAGCGGGCGGCCGTGTCCGACATCGCAGAACGGACAACGCCGTGTACAGATGTCACCCATGATCATGAAGGTCGCCGTGCCGTGAGCGAAGCACTCGCCGAGGTTCGGGCAACCGGCTTCCTCGCATACCGTATGCAGCTTCTGCTCGCGCAGGATCTTCTTCAGCGCCATCACCTCCCTTGAACCCGGAAAGGCCGCACGAATCCATTCCGGCTTGCGCGGCATGTCGGCCGGTTCGGTCGCGACGATCTTCACGGGGATGCGCGCCATTTTTTCGGCGGCGGAGAGCCGGGTTCCGGCGGCCATCGGCGTGTTGCGGGTATTCGTGTTCGCCATGGCTTACCCCCGGTAGTAGCGTTGCGGGACGAACGGCGTTTTCGCGACTTCCATCGGGACCGGTTTGCCGCGGACGATCGCATGCAGCGCAGTGCCTGGTGCCGCGAATTCGACGTCGACATAGCCGATGGCGACCGGGCCGCCGAAAGTCGGACCGAAGCCGCCGCTCGTCACCGTGCCGATCGGGCGTCCGTCGGCGTCGACGATGTCGGCGCCCTCGCGTACCGGCACCCTGTCTTTCACGACGAAGCCGACGCGTTTTCTTTTCACGCCCTCGGCGATCTGCCGCGCGACGACATCCGCGCCGGGATAACCGCCGGCGCGTGCACCGCCCGGGCGTCGTACTTTCGAGAGGGCCCACAATAGCCCGCCTTCGATCGGCGTGGTGCCGGTGTCGATGTCGTGGCCGTACAGGCAGAGGCCGGCTTCGAGGCGCAGCGAATCACGCGCGCCGAGACCGATCGGCTCGACGGCAGGGTCGGCCAGCAGCAGGCGTGCGAGCGCTTCCGCCCGATCGGCCGGCACGGAGATCTCGTAGCCGTCCTCGCCGGTGTAGCCGGAGCGGCTGACCATGCACGCCGCGCCGGCCAGCTCGACACGCGTGCTTTGCATGAAGACCAGTTCGGCCAGGCGGGGTGCCAGGCGCGCCAGAATCGACGCGGCGGCCGGCCCTTGCAGGGCGAGCAGCGCGCGGTCGGTCAGCTCGACGACGTCACAGCGGTGGCCGATCCGTTCCCTCAGATGGCGGACGTCGCGGTCCTTGCTCGCGGCGTTGACGACCGCGATCAGCTCGGTGTCGCCGAGGCGGGTGATCATCAGGTCGTCGAGAATGCCGCCTTGCTCGTTCGTGAACAACGCGTAGCGCTGCATGCCCAACGGGAGGTCGATCACGTCGACCGGCACCAGCGTTTCGAGCGCGGCGGCGGCATCCGGGCCCGACAGCAGCACCTGTCCCATGTGCGAGACATCGAACAGCCCGGCCTGCTCGCGCGTATGAAGATGCTCTTTGAGGATGCCGAGCGGGTACTGGACGGGCATTTCGTACCCGGCGAACGGAACCATCTTCGCGCCGAGCTCGACGTGAAGGTCGTGGAGTGGAGTACGGGAAAGTGAGATCGTCATCGTTATTCCGGATCAACAGGATGTTAGGAGATCGCGCGCGGCACAGCTTCGGAGTACGGAATGAACGGCTTGGGCGATCCCGTATCCCGAGGCGTGCTCCGTTCTCCGGAGGGACGTCGAAGTCGCTTCCGAAGAACGGTCGGGCAATGGCCCGAACGGCCGTTACTTGCCGTATACCGGGAATGCGCCGCACAGTTCGGCGACGTGTCGCCGAACGCGGTCGATGACCGACGGGTTCTCGATATCGGCCAGGATGTCGCAGATCCAGCCGGCCACCGCGCGCGCTTCCGCTTCCTTGAAACCGCGGCTCGTCACGGCAGGCGTGCCGATGCGAATGCCGCTGGTGACGAACGGGCTCTGCGGGTCGTCGGGCACCGCGTTCTTGTTCACGGTGATGTGCACGCGGCCCAGCGCCGCATCGGCCGCCTTGCCGGTCAGTCCCTGGCGGATCAGGCTGACGAGGAACAGGTGATTGTCCGTTCCGCCGGAGACGATGTCGAAGCCGCGTTTGACGAACGTATCGGCCATGGCCCGGGCGTTGGCGACCACCTGCTGCTGATGGATCCGGAACTCGGGCGACAGCGCTTCCTTGAACGCAACGGCCTTGGCGGCGATGACATGCATCAGCGGGCCGCCCTGGATGCCGGGGAACACGACGGAATTGAGCTTCTTCTCGATCTCCGGGTTCGTCCGGGCGAGAATCAGGCCCCCGCGCGGGCCGCGTAGCGTCTTGTGGGTCGTCGTGGTGACCACGTCCGCGTGCGGTAGCGGATTCGGGTACGCGCCGGCCGCCACCAGGCCCGCCACGTGAGCCATGTCGACGAACAGGTATGCGCCGATGGCGTCGGCGATCTGCCGGAAGCGTGCCCAGTCCACCACGCGGGAATACGCGGAGAAGCCGGCCGTGATCAGTTTCGGCCGGTGCGCGGTCGCCAGCGCCTCGACCTGGTCGTAATCGATCTCGCCGGTTTTCGCGTTCAGGCCGTACTGCACCGCACGGTAGAGCTTGCCCGAGAAATTCACGTGCGCGCCATGCGTCAGGTGACCGCCGTGCGCGAGGCTCATGCCGAGTATCGTGTCGTGCGGCTCGAGCAGTGCCATGTAGACGGCGGCGTTGGCCTGGCTGCCGGAATGAGGCTGCACGTTCGCGTAGTCGGCGCCGAACAGCGCCTTTGCGCGATCGATCGCCAGTTGTTCGACAACGTCCACGAATTCGCAGCCGCCGTAGTAGCGCTTGCCCGGATAGCCCTCGGCATACTTGTTGGTCAGCACCGAGCCTTGCGCCTGCAGCACGCGCGGGCTCGTGTAGTTTTCCGAAGCGATGAGCTCGATATGGTCCTCCTGGCGAATGCGCTCGCGTTCCATCGCTGTCCACAGTTCGTCATCGAAGCCTTCGATCCGCATGTCTTTGCTGAACATTTGTCCTTCTCCTGATATCGGTGCGGCGCGCACGTCGGGTGCGCGGCCGCGCAAGCAGGGTTGAGTGTCGTTACGAGTGGAGCGGCCGGCGCGTCACGATCGATACGCTTCCATCGGCGGACACGAACATACGAGGTTGCGGTCGCCGTAGACGTTGTCGACCCGCGAAACCGGCGGCCAGTACTTGCCGCCTGCCGTCGCCGCGACGCCGAGCGGATAGACGGCCTGTTCGCGCGAATACGAGTGACGCCAGTCGCCCACGAGTTCGGCCGCCGTGTGCGGCGCGTGCTTGAGCGGATTGTCTTCGGCATCCAGCGTGCCCGCTTCCACGGCTGCGATTTCGGCGCGGATCGCGATCATCGCGTCGATGAACCGGTCGAGTTCGGCCTTCGATTCCGATTCGGTCGGCTCGATCATCAGCGTGCCGGCGACGGGGAAGCTCATCGTCGGCGCGTGGAAGCCGAAATCGATCAGGCGCTTGGCGACGTCGTCGACGCTGATGCCGCTGCTGTCCTTCAACGGCCGCAGGTCGATGATGCATTCGTGCGCGACGCGGCCGTTCGGCCCCGTATAGAGAATCGGGTAGTGTGGCGAGAGGCGCGCGGCGATGTAGTTGGCGTTGAGGATCGCCACCTCGGTGGCACGCTGCAAGCCCCACGACCCCATCAACGTGATGTAGGTCCACGTGATCGGCAGGATGCTGGCGCTGCCGAGCGGCGCCGCGGACACCGCACCGATCCCCGGCACGCTGCCCTCACGATGCCCGGGCAGGAACGGCGCGAGATGCGCCTTGACGCCGATCGGTCCGACGCCGGGGCCGCCGCCGCCGTGCGGGATGCAGAAGGTCTTGTGCAGGTTCAGATGGGACACGTCGCCGCCGAACGCGCCCGGCCGGGCGAGGCCGACCAGCGCGTTCATGTTGGCGCCGTCGATGTAGACCTGGCCGCCGTGCGCATGGACGATGTCGCAGGCGTCGCGTACGCGGGCCTCGAACACGCCGTGGGTCGACGGATAGGTGATCATGATCGCGGCCAGGCGGCTGTCGTACCGCGCTGCCTTGTCGGCGAGGTCGTCGATGTCGACGTTGCCGTCGTCGTCGCAGTCGACGACGACGACCTGCATGCCGGCCATCTGTGCGGATGCCGGGTTCGTGCCGTGCGCCGACGATGGAATCAGGCAGATGTCGCGCCGTGCCTCGCCGCGGCTCGCGTGATACGCGCGGATCGCGAGCAGGCCCGCGTATTCGCCTTGCGAGCCCGCATTCGGCTGCAGCGACACCGCGTCGTATCCGGTGATCGTGCACAGCATCGCCTCGAGTTCCCGGGCCAGCACGCGATAGCCGTCGGCCTGTTCGGCCGGTGCGAACGGATGCAGCCGGGCGAACGCCGGCCACGTGATCGGCATCATTTCCACGGTGGCGTTCAGCTTCATCGTGCAGCTGCCGAGCGGAATCATCGTGCGGTCGAGCGCGAGATCCTGGTCGGCGAGCCGGCGCAGGTAGCGCAGCATCCGCGTTTCGGAATGATGGCTGTTGAACGCCGGGTGCGTGAGGAAGGCGCTCCGGCGCAGCAGCGGGGCAGGCAACGCATCGGCGGTGGCGGCGTCGACGGCCGCGAAGTCGGGAACGGCGCGCCCTTCGGAGAAGATCGACCAGAGCATGACGATATCGTCGGACGTGGTCGTCTCGTCGAGCGAGATGCCGATCCGGCGCGCGTCGATGGCGCGCAGGTTGACCCGGCGGGCCCGTGCCGCCGCGTGCACGGCATCGGTGCGAATGCCGCTGTCGACGGCGATGGTGTCGAAGCAGTATTCGGTTGGCACGGCATGGCCGAGCCGGCGCAGGCCGGCGGCCAGGATCGCGGTGAGGCGGTGGATGCGGCGCGCGATCGCGGTCAGTCCGTGCGGGCCGTGATAGGCCGCGTAGAAGCCGGCGATATTGGCGAGCAGTACTTGCGCGGTGCAGATGTTGCTGGTGGCCTTCTCGCGCCGGATGTGCTGTTCGCGCGTCTGCATCGCGAGGCGCAGCGCCGGGCGGCCGTGCGCGTCGACCGACACGCCGACCAGTCGTCCCGGCATCGTGCGCTTGAACGTGTCGCGCGTCGCGAAATAACCGGCGTGCGGGCCGCCGTAACCCAGCGGCACGCCGAAGCGCTGCGTGGTGCCGACCGCCACGTCGGCGCCGAATTCGCCCGGCGGCGCGAGCAGGGTCAGCGCGAGCAGGTCGGCGGCGACCACGGCCAGCGCGCCGTTCGCATGCAGGGTGCCGACCACGTCGCGGTAATCGTGGATGTCGCCGAAGGTGCCCGGATATTGCAGCAGCGCGGCGAAACAGCCGGTGGCGGACAGATCGCGGCGCGGATTTCCGACGACGATCTCGATGCCGAGCGGCTCCGCGCGCGTGCGAACGATCTCGATCGTCTGCGGATGGCAATCGTGCGCGACGAAGAAGATCCGGCTGTCCGACCGGGCGAGGCGCCGGCAGAACGTCATCGCCTCGGCGGCCGCGGTGCCTTCGTCGAGCATCGACGCGTTGGCGATCTCGAGGCCGGTCAGGTCGGCGATCATGGTCTGGAAGTTGAGCAGCGCCTCCAGGCGGCCTTGCGAGATTTCAGGCTGGTACGGCGTGTAGGCCGTGTACCAGGCCGGATTTTCCAGCACGTTGCGCTGAATGACCGGCGGCGTGTGGGTGTCGTGGTATCCCATGCCGATGAACGAGCGGAATACCTGGTTGCGGCCTGCCAGTGCAGCCAGCCGGTCCAGCGCGTCGGCTTCGGTGCAGCCGGGAGGCAGGGCGAGCGGCGCATCGCTGCGGATCGCCGCGGGGACGACCTGTTCCACCAGCTCGTCGACGGAGTCCAAGCCGAGCACGGCCAGCATCGCGGCCTGTTCGTTTGCATCGGGGCCGATGTGGCGGCGGACGAACGACTCGCGCTGCGCGACGGAATCGAATGCGTTCATGGCCGTCTCCGTCATGCGCCGATATAGGCGCGATACGCGGCGGCGTCCATCAACCCGGTCAGCTGCTCCGGGCTGTCGATGCGCATCCTGAAGAACCAGCCGTCGCATTCCGCGGAATCGTTGACGAGGCTCGGCGTGTCGCCCAGGGCGGCGTTCGCTTCCAGCACGGTGCCGGACACCGGCATCTTGACCTCGCCGGCGGCCTTGACCGATTCGACGGTGGCGGCCTCGTCGTACTGGGCAAAGGCGTCGCCTTCGTTTGGCAGTGCGACATAAACCAGATCGCCCAGCTGCGATTGCGCGTGGTCGGTAATGCCGACGGTGGCGCTGCCGTCGCCTTCGACGCGCAGCCATTCATGGGATTCGGTGTATCGGACCTCGCTCATGTGCTCTCTTCCTGACAGGGTTGCGTTGCGTGATGCGGCACACGCAAGCCGGAAGTGCACGGGCGGGAGGATGATCGACGAGTCGGCATCCGGACGAGACCGGGGCATTCCAGGCTGCGTGCCTGATGCCCCCTCTGTCCGTTTGCCTGAGAGATTGCGCGCCCCGGCGGGGCGCTTCTCCTTCGGCGAGGCTTGGTCGACGACCAGAGGCCTACTCTCCAGAGCGCTAATCGATGCGTCAGTCCTTTTGCCTGAGAGTTTCTGGGGCGATTCCCCTTCGGCGCCGCCGGACGGCGGTCTCTCCTGACACATCCCGATAGCTGGCGACAATCTAGTCGCACGCCTGCGGCGGTGTCAACACCTCGTTCGATCGCCCATGCGGCGAAGCAGATGCCGCGGCACGACGCAGGCGTGCCGAAAACGGCGCGCGGCCTGGCGGAGCAAGGCCGCGCCGCGATCGCGGCCGGTCGATACTTCGGTGGAGACCGAAATGAATATCCGATATCGACTATCTGTCCGCCGGCGCGGGGCGGTTGCCCGACTGGGCCATCAGGTCGTCGAGGAACGCGCGAAGCACGGTCGGCTGTGCGGCGCCGCGGCGCGTGATCGACGAGAACGGCCATGCGGACGTGAGCTGTTCCGCGGCGAGCTGGCGCATCTGGCCGGCGTCGACCCACTGTCTCGCGTAGTGCCGCGGCAGAAAGCCGATATACGCGCCCGTCAGGATCAGGATCGCCTGGGCCTCGACATTGTCGACGGTCGCGGCCGCGCTGCCGCTCTCGAGCAATTGCAGGTCGCGCTGCTGCAGGAACGCGCGGGCGACCACCTGGCTTTGGCGGACGCGCTCGATCAGCGCGTCGCCGGTGGCGTCGGTCGAGAACAGCGGATGGTAGCGGCTGCAGTAGAGGCCGTCGGGCTCCTCGTACAGCTGCGTGTAGGACAGGCCGGCAACGGTGAGCGGGAAGTGGCCGATCGCGAGGTGCAACCGCCCGTCGAGCACGCGTTCCTCGAGCTCGGCCGGCGTGCCGATGTAGATGTCGAGCTGGACATCGTGACCGCGCGAGACGAACCGGCGCAGCGCGAGCGGCAGGATGCTGTCGGTGTCGGTGACCGTGTTGTCGATGATGCCGAGATGAAGCCGGCCCGAGATGCGCTGCTTGAGCGCATGGGTGTCCATGCAGAACGCTTCCACCGCGAGCGCGAGGCGCTGCGCGGATTCGTAGGTCGCGACGCCGTGTTCCGTCAGACGAAAGCCGCTGCGGCCGCGTTCGCACAATTTGACGCCGAGGCGCGTTTCGAGGCTGGTCATCTGCTCGCTGATGGTCGACTGGCTCACGTTCAGCGCGGCCTGCGCGGCGGAGAAGCCGCCGCATTTCACGATGGTCATGAAAATCCTGAGCAGTTTCAGGTCGATGTCCTGCAGCTGTTTCACGTTCCGTTCTCCTCCGTCCGTCACATCGGAATATCCGATATGGACATCTGATAGATGCTATTTTTCCGGAAAAAATTTTTGCCCATAGTGACCGCAAAGGCAAGCGCATGGACGGCCGTGCGCCCGAAGACGAATCCGCATACAGATGGAGACGGAGACAATGCAGAACAACAGCTATGAAAAGGGCAGGCTCAACCTGCCGTTCGTCGGTCACTGCACCTTTGCGAAGGCGCCGGTGTGCCTCGACTGGGAGAACATCGACGCGGACGTCGCGATCCTGGGTGCGCCCAACGACATGGGCACCCAGTGGCGCTCGGGCGCGCGCTTCGGCCCGCGCGGCATTCGCGAGGCGTCAACGCTGTTTTCGTTCGGGCACGCGGGCGCCTACGATCACGAAGACGACGTGCTCTACCTGACCGAGGATCAGGTTCGCATGGTGGACGTCGGCGATGCGGACATCGTGCACACCGACATGGCCACGAGCAACGCGAACATCGAACTGGCCGTGCGCAAGATTCTCGCCGGCGGAGCGATGCCGGTGGTGCTCGGCGGCGATCATTCGGTGCATGCGCCGGTGATCAAGGCGTTCGAAGGCCGCGGGCCGATTCACATCGTGCATTTCGATGCGCACCTCGACTTCGTCGACGAACGCCACGGCGTGCGATACGGCCACGGCAACCCGTTGCGCCGGGCCTCCGAGATGGACCACATCGCCGGCATGACGCAGCTCGGCATCCGCAACGTCTCGTCATCCAACCGCAGCGACTATGACGCGGCCCGCGCCGCGGGTTCCAACATCCTGTCCGTGCGCGATGTCCGGCGCCTCGGCACCGACGGCGTGCTCGAGCAGATTCCGCAGCGCAGCGCCTACTACATCACGATCGACATCGACGGCTTCGATCCGTCGATCGCGCCGGGAACCGGCACGCCGAGCCACGGCGGTTTCCAGTACTACGAAGTGCTCGAGATCATCCAGGCGCTCGCGAAGCGCAGCCACGGAAGCATCGTCGGCATGGACCTGGTGGAAGTGGCGCCGGCTTACGATCCGACCGGCACGACGTCGATCCTGGCCGCGCAACTGCTGATGAACAGCATCGGTTTCATTTTCCACGCGCGCAGCCTGGCCCGCGCCCGCTGAGACATTCATATCAGGAATCGGGCGCGACGTCTCGCGGGACGCTCGAAGTCATTACCGTACGGCCCGGGGAACTTCGCCGAGAGGTGCCGGGCACGCTATCAAGGAAAATCAACATGGATGCCGTAGTCGCGCAATATCTCGATCGCCACGATGTTTCCCAGGCGACCCGCAACTTTCTCGCCAGGCCGATGAAGATGTTCATCGGCGGCGCGTGGGTGGACGGCAGCGACGGCCAGTTCAGCGCCGTCACCGAGCCGTCGACCGAGGGCGTCATCACGCAGATTCCGTTCGCGACGACCGCCGATCTCGACCGTGCCGTCGCCGCCGCCCGTCACCAGTTCGATCACGGCGAATGGCGCCGCCTCAAGCCGCTGGAGCGCGAGCGGCTGCTGCACCGGCTGGCCGACCTGATCGAGGCGCACGCGGACGAGTTGGCGGAGATCGAATCGATCGACATGGGCAAGTCCGTCGCGCAGGCCCGCGCGATCGACATCCAGGGCACCGTCGACACGTTCCGCTATTTCGCCGGCTGGGCGTCCAAGCTGCACGGCCGCACGGTCGAGCCGTCGCTGCCGGGCAACTATCTGGCTTATACGCGCAAGGAGCCGATCGGTGTCGTGGGTGCGATCGTGCCGTGGAACTATCCGCTGCAGACCATGGCCTGGAAGCTGGCGGCCGCGCTGGCGGTCGGTTGCACGACGGTTGTGAAGCCGGCCGAACTCACGTCGCTGTCGACGCTGCGCTTTGCAGAACTGGTGCAGGAAGCCGGTATTCCGGACGGGGTGGTCAACATCGTGACCGGTCGCGGCAGCGTGATCGGCGCCGCGATGGCGAGCCACCCGGGCATCGACAAGCTGACCTTCACGGGTTCGACGCCGGTCGGTCGCGACGTCGGGCAGAACGCGGTGCGGCACATCAAGCGCGTGACGCTCGAACTCGGCGGGAAATCCCCGGTCATCGTGCTGGACGACGCCGATATCGATGCCGCCGCGCAGGCCGTGGCCAACGGCGTGTTCTTCAACTCCGGCCAGGTGTGCGACGCGGGCACGCGGGCCTATATCCACCGCGACATCCATGACCGCTTCCTCGCGGCGCTGGCCGACTACACGGCGACGTTGAAGATCGCCCCCGGGCTGGATCGCGATTGCTTCATCAGCCCGCTCGTATCGGCCAGGCAAAAGGACACGGTCCTGTCGTACATCGAATCCGGCATCCGGGAAGGCGCTGAATGCTACTACGGCGGCCGCGCCCATGCGGGCCCGGGGCATTTCGTCGAACCGACGATCTTCGCGCATTGCCGTCCCGACATGCGGATCGTCCGCGAGGAAATCTTCGGCCCGGTGCTCGTGACCGCGCCGTTCGACACGCTCGACGAGGCCGTGGCGCTCGCGAACGATTCGTCGTTCGGCCTGGCCGCCGCGATCTACTCGAACGACCTGGGGCGCGTGCATGGCCTGATTCCGCGGTTGCAGGCGGGCACGGTCTATGTGAATGCGCACAGCACCATCGATCCGGCGCTGCCGTTCGGCGGGTTCAAGACGTCCGGGTTCGGCAAGGACCTCGGGCCGGAGCAACTCGACTATCTGATGGAGACCAAGGCAGTCTGCATCACGCTTCCGTGACCGGTTGCACGTGATGTGCCGCCTGCCGCCGGCATGCACGGCAAAAGCCTGCAGCCGGCCGAAGGCGGCCTGATCCCGATGCGAAATCCTCGACCTGTTCATCCGGACCGATTCGGGGAATTCGCTCTGCTTAGCCCTTTGCGATCATGGGGTACAACATGCAGGCAGAAACAAACGTATTGAAGGCGCCGCGCGGCGACCACGGTGCCATCGAGGCGCACTCGATCGACTTCGTCCCGGAAAGCGAGCGTACCGACCGGCTGGCCAGCCAGGGGCCGTTCTGGTTCGTCGGGAACTTCACGTTCTTCACGATGACGATCGGCTTCGTCGGGCCGAGCGTCGGTCTCGATTCGTTCTGGACCACCGTCTCCGGCACGCTCGGCATCATGTTCGGCACGCTGTTCATGGCGTTCCACGGTTCGCAAGGGCCGCATCTCGGCTTGCCGCAGATGATCCAGTCGCGCGCGCAGTTCGGTTATCGCGGCGTCGTGCTCGTGCTGCTGGCGACATTGTTCGTCTTCGCGGGCTTCAACATCGTCAACCTGGTATTGATGATGCAGGGCCTCAGGACGCTGTTCCATTGGGATCCGATGCAGGTCGCGCTGGTCGTGACGGTGCCGGCCACGATCCTCGCGATACTCGGTCACGACTGGATGCACCGGACGTTCAAATGGTCGTTGTATCTTTCGCTGCCGCTTTACGGCCTCGTGACGCTGGCGGTGCTGGCCGGCTGGATCCATGACGCGCCGGCGGCAGCCGGTGCGCCGGTCGCGAAGCTGGGTTTCAACTGGACCGGCTTCATCGCGCAGTTCGCGGCGGCGGCCAGCTACAACATCGCGTATGCGCCCTACGTATCGGACTATTCGCGCTACCTGCCGAAGAACACGCCGAGCGGCAGGCTGATTGCCGCGGTGTTCGTCGGGGCATCGCTGTCCGGCGCGTGGATGATCGCGGTGGGCGGATGGCTCGGCGCGCACCTGCATGCGACCGATGTGCTCGTCGCGCTCCACGGCGTGGGTGCCGGAATCGCGCCGCAGCTCGGCACGGCGGTCGTGGCCATCACCATCGTCGCGTTCCTGCCGGTGATTGCCATGAACATCTACAGCGCGAAGCTGACGGCCATCACCAGCGTGGACTCGTTCAGGAAGGTGGAGCCGACCGCGAAGGCCCGGATCGCGGCGATCGTCTTCGTCGTGCTGCTGCAGTTCGGCGTGGCGATGCGCATCTACGCGTCGGGTTCCGGCCTGTCGGTGCTCAACATCTATCTGGTGGTGATGCTGTACTTCCTGGTGCCGTGGACGGCCGTCAACCTGACCGACTATTTCTTCGTGCGCAAGGGGCGCTACGCGGTGCCGCATTTCTTTCGCCCGCGCGACAGCCTGTACGGGAACTGGGGCGGACGCGGCCTGCTTTCGTACCTGATCGGGTTCGTGGCGATGGTGCCGTTCTTCTGCATCTTCGACGGCGACCGCGAAGTCTACGTCGGCCCGCTCGCGAAGGCGATGGGCAGCGTCGACCTGGCCTGGCTGGTGGGGCTGATCGTCTCGGCACTCGCGTACTACGTGCTGTGCCGGTCGCTCGACCTGCGGCGCGAGGAAGCGGAAATCGCGCACATCGAAGCGCACATGCCGGAGTTCACCACCGGCGAGAAAAAGCGCGGCTGACCCGGCACGCCAGGATCATTCATCGAGCAGGATAATCAAGATGACTAAATACTACGACTACATCATTGTGGGCGCCGGGTCGGCGGGATGCGTGCTGGCGAACCGCCTGACCGAGGATTCGAACGTCAGCGTGCTGGTTCTGGAGTACGGCGGAAGCGATCGCAGCGTGATCATCCAGATGCCGAGCGCGTTCTCGATGCCGATGAACACGAAGCGGTTCAACTGGCACTACGAGACGGCGCCGGAACGGAACCTGGACGGACGCCGCCTGCATTGCCCGCGCGGCAAGGTGCTCGGCGGCTCGTCGTCGATCAACGGCCTGGTCTATATTCGCGGTCACGCGTGCGATTTCGACGAATGGGAATCGCTCGGCGCCCGCGACTGGGGATACCGGAACTGCCTGCCGTATTTCCGCAAGGCCGAGAGCTACAAGTTCGGCGGCGACGAATATCGCGGCGCGGACGGCCCGCTGAGCACCAACAACGGCAACAACATGCAGAACCCGCTGTACGGCGCCTGGGTGGAAGCGGGGGCCGAGGCCGGCTACATCAAGACCGACGACTGCAACGGCTACATGCAGGAAGGGTTCGGCGCGATGCACATGACGGTCAAGAACGGCGTTCGGTGGTCGACCGCGAACGCATACCTGCGCCCTGCAATGCAGCGACCCAACCTGACCGTCGTCACGCATGCGATGACGCGCCGGATCGTGATGGAAGGCAAGCGCGCGGTCGGCGTGGTCTACGAGCAGGGTGGCGTCCAGCATACGGTTCGCTGCACGCGGGAAGTGCTGGTGTCGTCGGGGCCGATCGGCTCGCCGCACCTGCTGCAGCGCTCGGGGATCGGGCCGGCCGACGTGTTGCGCAAGGCGGGGATCGAGGTCGTGCACGATCTGCCGGGCGTCGGCGAGAATCTTCAGGACCACTCGGAAATCTACATTCAGTACGAGTGCAAGGAGCCGGTGTCGCTCAACGGCAAGATGGGGCTGCTCGGCAAGGCGATGATCGGCCTGCGCTGGCTGCTGTTCAAGGACGGGCTGGGCGCCAGCAACCATTTCGAGGCAGGCGGGTTCATCCGTTCCGAAGCGGGGCTGCGCTGGCCCGACATCCAGTTCCACTTCCTGCCGGCGGCGATGCGTTATGACGGCGACAAGCCGTACAAGGGCCATGGCTTCATGGTGCTCACTGGGCCGAACAAACCCAAGAGCCGCGGGTACGTTCGGGTTCGCTCCGCCGATCCGTACGAGCATCCGGAAATCCGGTTCAACTATCTCGACCGCGAGGAAGACCGCGAGGGATTCCGTCGCTGCGTGCGCCTCACGCGCGAGATCGTCGGGCAGCCGGCCATGGATCGCTTCCGCGGCGTGGAGCTGGCGCCCGGCCCGGACGTGACGACGGACGACGAGATCGATGCGTTCGTGCGTGCCAACATGGAAAGCACGATGCATCCGTGCGGCTCGTGCCGGATGGGCGAGGACGAGATGGCCGTGGTGGATTCCGAATTGCGCGTGCGCGGCGTTCAGGGCCTGCGCGTCATCGATTCGTCGGTGTTTCCGACCGAACCGAACGGGAACCTGAACGCGCCAACGATCATGCTGGCCGAGCGGGCCGCCGACCTGGTGCGCGGCCGGAAAGCGCTCGCGCCGTCCGATGCGGCGGTCGGCTTCGTCGAGAATTGGGAAGCGCAGCAGCGCACGGGTGTGCCCAAGCGCAAGGTGGCCGCTTAAGCGCGGCGCACGGCGGCGCGCGTTCGGCAGTTACGTCACCGATCGCGGGCCGCCTCCGGCGACACCGCACCGCACGCGCGGATCACGAGCTGAACGACCTGCTCGGTCGTTTCGGCGAACGCCTTCTGCGTGAACGCACGCTTGCCGCTCAGCGCGCGGATCTGCGCATCGAAATCCGCATAGTGCTGCGTGGTCGCCCAGATCAGGTACATCAACGCATGTGCATCGATCGGCGCGAGCAGCCCGCGCGCGATCCAGCCTTCGATCACCTTCACGCGCGTGTCGAACCAGGGCTTCACGCGTTCCGACAGGATGTCCTGCATGTGCGCGGCACCGTGGATGATCTCGTTGGCCCAGACCTTCGAGCCGAGCGGGCGCCGTCGCGACAGATCCATCTTCGCGCGCACGTAGCCGCCGATCGCCTCGACCGGATCGTCGCCGGCCTCGAACGATCCGGCCGCGCGGTGCCAGTCTTCGAACAGGTCGTCGAGCACCCGACGGTATAGCGCAAGCTTCGTCGGGAAGTAGTAATGCAGGTTCGCCTTCGGCAGGCCCGCACGTTCGGCGATCATCGCCGTGCTCGCGCCGTCGAGCCCGCGCTCCGCGAATACGGCTTCCGCACAGGCCAGCAGATGCGCTTCGTTGGACTCGCGGATGTGCGCCTTGCGTCGCCGCAATGGCATGTTCGCTTCGTCGTCGCCGGTGACTTCGGCGGCCGCTTCGTCATGTCTCATCGTTACCCTCGCGCGGCTTGCATGCCGCGTTGCGCTTCATTCTAGCCGCTGGTTCGCGTCGAACGCACGTGCTCGTCCGCATCGGCGTGCGCGATGCTGCGATGCGGTGGCACGTTTCTCGCTCGTTCGATTCACGCAAGAAAGACATTGCGCTGGGCATTTTGATCGTCTAAAACCTGTCCAATCGGACAGGATTTGATGATCGACGGAATGCAGTGCCGGCAATCCGCCGATCGGTCGGACGAATCACGCGAACGATGCACATCTGCACCTCGCCGGTGCGGGTTTGCCCCGACGGCAGCAATGCACGCACCGGCGGCGACCGGAATGACGGCATGACCGACCCCACAGGAGCGATACGAATGAACGCGGTATCGGAAACAGTGAAGCGGGCAGCATTCGACACGTCGATCAAGGTCGACGGCAGGCGGTTGTGGGACAGCCTGATGGAGGTGGCGAAGATCGGCGCGACGCCGAAGGGCGGCGTCTGCCGCCTCGCGCTGACCGATCTCGACAAGGCCGGACGCGACTTGATCGTCAGCTGGGCGAAAGCCGCCGGCTGCACGGTGACGGTCGATACGATGGGCAATGTGTTCATGCGCCGCGCGGGCCGCGTGGCCGACGCGGCGCCGGTCGTCACCGGCTCGCACGCGGATTCGCAGCCGACGGGCGGCCGCTTCGACGGCATCTACGGCGTGCTCGGCGGCCTGGAGGTGATTCGCAGTCTGAACGATCACGGCATCGAGACCGAGCATCCGGTCGAGGTCGTGATCTGGACCAACGAGGAAGGCTCGCGCTTCGCGCCGGCGATGGTCGCGTCGGGCGTGTTCGCGGGCGTGTTCCCGCTCGAGTACGGGCTGTCGCGCAAGGACGTCGACGGCAAGACGATCGGCGAGGAACTCGCGCGCATCGGCTACGCGGGCGACGTACCCTGCGGCGGTCGCAAGCTGCATGCGGCGTTCGAGCTGCATATCGAGCAGGGGCCGATTCTCGAGGCGGAGTGCAAGACGATCGGCGTCGTGACGGACGCGCAGGGGCAGCGCTGGTACGAGATCACGTTCACCGGCCAGGAAGCGCACGCGGGGCCGACGCCGATGCCGCGCCGTCGCGATGCGCTGCTCGGCGCATCGCGCGTGGTCGATCTCGTGAACCGGATCGGCCTCGATCACGCGCCGTTCGGCTGCGCGACGGTCGGGATGATGCAGGTTCACCCGAACTCGCGCAACGTGATTCCGGGCCGCGTGTTCTTCACCGTCGATTTCCGTCATCCGGACGACGCCGTGCTCGCGGAGATGGACGCCGCGCTGCGCGACTGCGTCGCGCGCATCGCGGGCGAGATCGGGCTCGACACCGCGCTCGAGCAGATTTTCTACTACAAGCCCGTCGCGTTCGATCCGGCCTGCGTGGCGGCGGTGCGCGACGCGGCCGATCGCTTCGGCTACTCGCATCGCGACATCGTGTCGGGGGCGGGGCACGACGCTTGCTATCTGGCGCAGGTCGCGCCGACGTCGATGGTGTTCGTACCCTGCGTCGACGGCATCAGTCACAACGAGATCGAGGACGCGACGCCTGCGTGGATCGAGGCCGGCGCGAACGTGCTGCTGCACGCGATGCTGTCGCGCGCATGCGAGCCGGCTTCATGACGGATCGGATCTAGCGCAGCCGGCAGGCTGATCGTCGCCTGACCGTGGCATGCCCAAGCAGGACCGCCCCGACTGTGCATTCGCAGCCGGCGGGGACGGCTTTGTCTCCACCAGTCGAAGGAACGCGTATGACCACCAAGCCAACCGGCGATATCGCCGCGCATCGCCTGTCGTCCACGCAACTCTCGTGCGAATTCGCCGATATCGCGCCGCTGCTCGATCCGACTGCCGCCGCGGCCGCCGCCAGCCGCTGCCACTATTGCTACGACGCGCCGTGCGTGCAGGCATGCCCGACGCAGATCGACATCCCGAGCTTCATCCGCAAGATCGGCAACGGCAACCTGAAGGGCGCCGCGACCGACATCCTGTCCGCGAATCCGCTCGGCGGGATGTGCGCACACGTGTGCCCGACCGAGATCCTGTGCGAAGGCGCGTGCGTGCGCAATCACCAGGATGCGCAGCCGGTCGCGATCGGCGCGCTGCAGCGGCACGCGACCGACTGGGCGATGGCGAGCGGCGCGGTGCGCTTCACGCGTGCGCCCGATACGGGGCGGCATGTCGCGGTGGTCGGCGCGGGGCCGGCCGGGCTCGCCTGTGCGCACCGGCTCGCGCTCGCCGGGCATCGCGTCACGCTGTTCGACGCGCGGCCGAAGGCGGGCGGCTTGAACGAATACGGGATCGCCGCGTACAAGACCGTCGACGATTTCGCGCAACGCGAAGTCGAGTGGCTGCTGTCGGTCGGCGGTATCGCGGTGGAAACCGGTGTCGCGCTCGGCCGCGACGTGACGCTCGACGCGTTGCGCGAGCGGCATGACGCGGTGTTTCTCGCGATGGGCCTGGGCGGCGTGCGCACGCTCGCGATCGACGGCGAGCAATTGACCGGCGTGATGAACGCGGTCGACTTCATCGAGCAGGTGCGGCAGGCCGACGCGCTGGAGAACGTGCCGGTCGGGCGGCGCGTGGTCGTGATCGGCGGCGGCAACACGGCGATCGACGCGTCCGTGCAGAGCCGCAAGCTCGGCGCGGAGCGCGTGACGATGGTGTACCGGCGCGGCGTGGACGCGATGAGCGCGACCTGGGCCGAACGCGAGTTCGCGCAAAAGAGCGGCGTCACGCTCGTCACGCACGCGAAGCCGGTGCGCATCGCGGGCGCGGACGGGCACGTGACGGGTGTCGAATTCGAGGCCGCGTCGGGCGAGCGTTTCACCGTCGACGCGGACATGGTGCTGAAGGCGATCGGTCAGACGCTGGCACCGGACGGTGTCGCGGCCGCGCTGCTGACGACGGACGGCACGCGCATCGCGGTCGACGCGGACGGACGCACGGCGTTGCCCGACGTGTGGGCCGGCGGCGATTGCGCGGCGACGGACGGCATCGACCTCACGGTGCAGGCCGTGCAGGACGGCAAGCGCGCGGCGGCGGCGATCGACGCGGCGCTCGCGCAGCGCGCTGCCAAGGCCGCGTGAGCACGGCATACGCAACGGCATCGCGCGTATTGCGTGCATGGCGCGCGCCACGCGAACCACGATAAACGCCCCATTTTCACGGAGCCGAACATGGCCGACCTTCGCTGCACCATCGCAGGTATCACTTCGCCGAATCCGTTCTGGCTGGCCTCCGCACCGCCGACCGACAAGGCGTACAACGTCAATCGCGCGTTCGAGGCGGGCTGGGGCGGCGTCGTCTGGAAGACGCTCGGGCTCGATCCGCACGTCGTCAACGTCAGCTCGCGCTACGGCGCCGTGCAGTGGAACGGCCAGCGCATCGCCGGCCTGAACAACATCGAGCTGATTACCGACCGGCCGCTCGACGTGAACCTGAAGGAGATCACGCAGGTGAAGCGCGACTGGCCCGACCGTGCGCTGATCGTGTCGCTGATGGTGCCGTGCAACGAGCGCGACTGGAAATGGATCCTGCCGCTCGTCGAGGATACGGGCGCCGATGCGGTCGAGCTGAACTTCGGCTGCCCGCACGGGATGAGCGAGCGCGGGATGGGCGCGGCCGTCGGGCAGGTGCCGGAATACGTCGAGATGGTCACGCGCTGGGTCAAGGAAGGCACGAAGCTGCCGTGCCTCGTGAAGCTCACGCCGAACATCAGCGACATTCGGATGGGCTCACGCGCCGCCTACAAGGGCGGCGCGGACGGCGTGTCGCTGATCAACACGATCAACTCGATCGTCGCGGTGGATCTCGACCAGATGGCGCCGATGCCGACCGTCGACGGCAAGGGCACGCACGGCGGCTACTGCGGCCCGGCGGTCAAGCCGATCGCGCTGAACATGGTCGCGGAGATCGCGCGCGACCCGGAAACGCCGAACCTGCCGATCTCCGGCATCGGCGGGATTTCGTCGTGGCGCGACGCGGCCGAGTTCATGGTGCTCGGCGCCGGCAGCGTGCAGGTATGCACCGCCGCGATGCATTACGGATTCCGTATCGTGTCCGATCTTGCCGACGGGCTGTCGAACTGGATGGACGAGAAGGGCTACGCGACGCTCGACGACGTGCGCGGCCGCGCGGTGCCGAACGTGACCGACTGGAAATACCTGAACCTGAAGTACGACATCAAGGCGCGCATCGATCAGGACCGCTGCATCCAGTGCGGGCTGTGCCATATCGCGTGCGAGGACACGTCGCACCAGGCGATCACGGCCGATAAGGACGGCGTGCGGCACTTCGAAGTGGTGGACGCGGAGTGCGTCGGGTGCAATCTTTGCATGCATGTGTGTCCGGTCGAGCAATGCATCACGATGGAGCGGGTCGACGCGGGCGATTATGCGAACTGGACCACGCATCCGAACAACCCGGCGCGTGCCGACGCGGGTGCGAGCCCGGCGGAGCCCGCGAAACACGCGAAGGCGGCCTGACCGGCGGCCGGCGGCGCGGTATCGCCCGCGCTGCTGCTTGTGTCCTGTTCTGCCGGCATCGCACGATGCCGGCGCTGACGTTTACGTGGAGCGCGTCCGATGAAACCAGCAGCGATTCCCGCCGATCCCGACAGCGCCGCGGCGCCGGCCGGCAGCCTGTACAACGACGACCTCGCGCCGACGACGGCGTCGCAGCGCACGTGGCGCTGGTATCACTTCGCGGCGCTGTGGGTCGGGATGGTGATGAACATCGCGTCGTACATGCTCGCGGCCGGGCTGATCCAGGAAGGCATGTCGCCGTGGCAGGCCGTGCTGACCGTTCTGTTCGGCAACCTGATCGTGCTCGTGCCGATGCTGCTGATCGGCCATGCGGGCGCGAAACACGGGATTCCGTATGCGGTGCTCGTGCGCGCGTCGTTCGGCACGCAGGGCGCGAAGCTGCCCGCGCTGCTGCGCGCGATCGTCGCGTGCGGCTGGTACGGCATCCAGACCTGGCTCGGCGGCAGCGCGATCTACACGCTGCTGAACATCCTGACCGGCAACGCATTGCACGGCGCCGCGCTGCCGCTCGTCGGCATTTCGTTCGGGCAGCTCGCGTGTTTTCTCGTGTTCTGGGCGCTGCAGCTGTACTTCATCTGGCACGGCACCGATTCGATCCGCTGGCTCGAGAGCTGGTCCGCGCCGATCAAGGTCGTGATGTGCGTCGCGCTCGTTTGGTGGGCGACGTCGCAGGCGGGCGGCTTCGGCACGATGCTGTCGGCGCCGTCGCAGTTCGTTGCGGGCGGCAAGAAGGCCGGACTCTTCTGGGCGACGTTCTGGCCGGGCCTGACCGCGATGGTCGGCTTCTGGGCGACGCTCGCGCTGAACATTCCCGACTTCACGCGCTTCGCGCATTCGCAGCGCGACCAGGTGATCGGGCAGTCGATCGGGCTGCCGTTGCCGATGGCGCTGCTGTCGGTGGTGTCGGTCGTGGTGACGTCGGCCACCGTCGTGATCTACGGCAACGCGATCTGGGATCCGATCGACCTGACGAGCCGGATGACCGGCATCGGCGTCGGCATCGCGCTCGTGATCCTCACGCTCGACACGATGTGCTGCAACCTCGCGGCGAACCTGGTCGGTCCTGCTTACGATTTCTCGAGCCTGTGGCCGAAGGCGATCTCGTACCGCACGGGCGGGATGATCACCGCGACGCTCGCGATCGTGATGATGCCGTGGAAGATCCTCGCGACGACGGACGGCTACATCTTCACCTGGCTCGTCGGCTACTCGGCGTTGCTCGGGCCGGTCGCGGGCATCCTGATGGTCGACTACTTCCTGATTCGCGGCACGCGGCTCGATACGCGCGCGCTGTTCGACGAGCGCGGCGACTTCAGCTACGCACGCGGCTGGAACCCCGCCGCGCTGGCGGCGCTCGCGATCGGCGTGCTGCCGAACCTCCCCGGCTTCCTGCATACCGCGTTCCCGGCGTCGTTTCCGAACGTGCCGGCGTTCTTCAACACGCTTTACACGTATGCGTGGTTCGTCGGCCTCGTGCTGGCGTCCGGCGTGTACGGCACCTGGATGAAGTGGCGCGCCGGACAGCGCGCGCAGATCGCGAGCGCGTGATGCGCGAACGCATGCGGCACCCGACAGTCAACGAGGAGGCAACCAAATGGCAATCCTGATTCGCGGCGGCACCGTGGTCGATGCGGACCGCACCTATCGCGCGGACGTACTGTGTGCCGACCCGCAAGACGGCGGCACGATCCTGCAGATCGCGGAGACGATCGACGCGCCGGCCGGCGCGACGGTGGTCGATGCGAACGACCAGTACGTGATGCCGGGCGGCATCGATCCGCATACGCACATGGAACTGCCGTTCATGGGCACGACGGCGAGCGACGATTTCTACTCGGGCACGGCTGCCGGGCTGTCGGGCGGCACGACCAGCATCATCGACTTCGTGATTCCGAGCCCGAAGCAGCCGCTGATGGACGCGTTCCACGAGTGGCGCGGCTGGGCCGAGAAGGCCGCGGCCGACTATGGCTTTCACGTGGCCGTCACGTGGTGGGACGAATCGGTGCACCGCGACATGGGCACGCTCGTGCGCGAGCATGGCGTGTCGAGCTTCAAGCACTTCATGGCGTACAAGAACGCGATCATGGCCGACGACGAGGTCCTCGTGAACAGCTTCTCGCGTTCGCTCGAACTCGGCGCGCTGCCGACCGTGCACGCGGAGAACGGCGAGCTCGTGTTCCAGTTGCAGAAGGCGCTGCTCGCGCGCGGGATGACCGGGCCGGAGGCGCATCCGCTGTCGCGTCCACCCGAGGTCGAGGGCGAGGCCGCGAACCGCGCGATCCGCATCGCGCAGGTGCTCGGCGTGCCCGTGTATATCGTGCATGTGTCGGCGAAGGACGCGGTCGATGCGATCACGCGCGCGCGCAGCGAAGGGCTGCGCGTGTTCGGCGAGGTGCTGCCGGGCCACCTGGTGATCGACGAGTCGGTGTATCGCGATCCGGACTGGACGCGTGCGGCCGCGCACGTGATGAGCCCGCCGTTCCGGTCGGCCGAGCATCGCGAGGCGCTGTGGCGCGGGCTGCAGGCGGGGCAGCTGCATACGACCGCGACCGATCATTGCGTGTTCTGCGCGTCGCAGAAGGCGATGGGCCGCGAGGACTTCACGAAGATCCCGAACGGCTGCGGCGGCGTCGAGGATCGCATGTCGGTGCTGTGGCATCACGGCGTGAATCATGGCCGCATCACGCCGAACGAATTCGTGCGGATCACATCGACGAACGCCGCGCAGATCTTCAATCTGTATCCGCGCAAGGGGGCCGTGCAGGTCGGCGCCGACGCCGATCTGGTCGTATGGGATCCCGCCGCAACGAAGACGATCTCGGTGAAGACCCATCACCAGCAGGTTGACTTCAACGTGTTCGAAGGGATGACCGTGCAGGGCGTCGCGACGCATACGCTCACGCGCGGCGCGCTCGCATGGGCCGACGGCGAGCTGCGTGCGGTGCGCGGCGCGGGCCGCTATCTGAAACGGCCGCCCGCGGCCGGCTACTACGAGGCTGCGCGCATCGCGAACCGGCTGCGCGAGCCGCATCCGGTCGAACGCGGGGGCTGAGCGACATACGTCGTCCATTGCGCGGGGCGTGTCCGTTCGAACGGCACGCCCCGCGCGCGTTCATGCGGCTGGTCATGTGCGTTGCCGCCCCGTCTCTTTTCGGACTCCACTCGATTCTTTCAATATATGGGACCGATCGAACGTCGTCGCGTCCATTCAACTTGCAGGTAAATAGAAGAACTGAGCAAATCGACGATGCAAGCGACTCCCCACGGAGCATGCCATTTTGTTTGCGTTGTCGTCATGCATGACGGCGAGTAATATCCACCGACGGCGTTACACGCGCGTGCCGGGCCGGGCCGCGTGCCGAGCAGTCCAATAAACATAGAGAGAAAGGAGCACAAGGTGGATATTCTGCGCAGTCTCCTGGGCATGCTGTTCCTGCTGCTGGTCGCTTATCTGCTGTCGAACAACCGGCGCGCGGTGAGCGGCCGGACCTTGATCGCCGCGCTGCTCACGCAGTTCGCGATCGGCGCGCTGGTGTTGTTCGTGCCGTCGGGCCGCGCGGCGCTGGCGGCGGCCGCGAACGGCGTCAATCGCGTGCTCGACATGGGCAATCACGGCATCGCGTTCGTATTTGGCGGGCTGGTCGACGCCCGGATGTTCCAGCTGTTCGGCGACGGCGGGTTCGTGTTCGGGCTGCGCGTGCTGCCGATGATCATCTTCGTCACCGCGCTGATCGCGGTGCTCTACTACGTCGGCGTGATGAAGTGGATCGTCGCGATCCTCGGCGCGGGGCTCGCGAAAGTGCTCGGCGTGAGCCGCATCGAGGCGTGCTCGGCCGTCGCGACGATCTTTCTCGGGCAGAGCGAGATGCCCGCGCTCGTGAAGCCGTTCGTTCGGCACATGACGGGCGCCGAGATCTTCACGGTGATGGCGAGCGGCATGGCGTCGGTCGCGGGCTCGGTGCTGGTCGGCTACGCCGGTCTCGGCGTGAAGATGGAGTACCTGCTCGCCGCATCGTTCATGGCGGTGCCGGGCGGGCTGCTGTTCGGCAAGCTGCTGTTTCCGACCGTCGAGCCGAGTCGCGTCGTGGTCGACGGGCTCGATTTCGACGACAAGCGGGCCGCCAACGTGATAGAGGCGGCGGCGTCCGGCGCGTCGGTCGGCCTGCGGATCGCGATCAACGTCGGCGCGATGCTGATCGCGTTCGTGGGGCTCATCGCGCTGATGAACCTCATCGTCGGCGGCGTGGCCGCGTTCGCGGGCTTTCCGCAGGTGACGCTGCTGGGCATCATCGGCCACCTGTTCGCGCCGCTGGCGTGGATCATCGGCGTGCCGTGGCACGATGCGGCGCTGGCCGGCAACTTCATCGGCGAGAAACTGATCTTCAACGAATTCGTCGCGTACGGCGACCTGTCGCCGTATCTGAAGGGCGGCGAGCACGTCGCGGCGGCCGGCCTGCAGGTGCTCGACCCGAAGACGCTCGCGATCGTGTCGTTCGCGCTGTGCGGCTTCGCGAACTTCTCGTCGATTGCCATTCTCGCGGGCGGCTTCAGCGCGGTCGCGCCCGAGCGCCGCTCGGAAGTCGCGCGGCATGGCTTGCGTGCGCTGACGGCCGCGACGCTGTCGAATCTGATGAGCGCGGCGATCGCCGGCCTGTTCTTTTCGCTGCACTGAGCAATCGAGGAGACGCAACGATGTTTTTGCCGCAGGAGTTCATTCGCCGCAAGCGCGACCGGCAGCCGCTCGATCGCGACGAGATCGCCGCGTTCGTGCGCGGCGTGACCGATGGCAGCGTGACCGAGGGCCAAGTGGCGGCGTTCGCGATGGCCGTGTACTTCAACGACCTGAGCATCGATGAGCGCGTCGCGCTGACGATCGCGCAGCGCGACTCGGGCGACGTGCTCGACTGGCGCGCGCTCGATCTCGGCGGACCGGTGATCGACAAGCATTCGACGGGCGGCGTCGGCGATGTCGTGTCGCTGATGCTCGGGCCGATGGTGGCCGCATGCGGCGGCTACGTGCCGATGATCTCGGGGCGCGGGCTCGGCCACACGGGCGGCACGCTCGACAAGCTCAGTGCGATCCCCGGCTACGACGTGACACCGGACACGGACACGTTTCGCCGCACGGTGCGCGACGTCGGCGTCGCGATCATCGGGCAGACCGCGCGGCTCGCGCCGGCGGACAAGCGCATTTATGCGATTCGCGACGTGACGGCGACCGTCGAGTCGGTCGCGATGATCACCGCGTCGATCCTGTCGAAGAAGCTCGCGGCGGGGCTCGACGGGCTCGTGATGGACGTCAAGGTCGGCTCCGGCGCGTTCATGCCGACTGCCGAGAAATCGGCCGAGCTGGCACGCAGCATCGTCGACGTCGGCAACGGCGCCGGCATGAAGACCACCGCGATCCTGACCGACATGAACCAGTCGCTCGCGCCGTGCGCGGGCAATGCGCTCGAAGTCGCGTGTGCGATCGATTACCTGACGGGCCAGTCGCGACCGGCGCGCCTGCATGACGTGACGATGGCGCTGTCGGCGCAGTTGCTCGTCACCGGCGGATTGGCGCGCGATGTCGCGCAGGCGCGCACGATGTTGCAGCAGGCGCTCGACTCGGGCGCGGCGGCGGAGCGCTTCGCGAGAATGGTGGCGGCGCTCGGCGGCCCCGTGGACCTGATCGAAGCGCCCGCGCGTCATCTTGCGCGGGCGGATGTGATCGTGCCGGTTCCGTCGCCCGCGAGCGGTGTGGTGCAGCGGGTCGATTGCCGCGCGCTCGGGCTCGCGGTCGTCGCGCTCGGCGGCGGCCGCACGCGCGCGGAGGATGCGATCGACTACCGTGTCGGCCTGACGGCGCTCGCGGAGATCGGGCAGCGCGTCGAAGCCGGCCAGCCGCTCGGCTATGTGCATGCCCGCGACGACGCGGCCGCCGCACGTGCGGTGGACGAGGTGCGGCAAAGCTACTTGCTGGGCGAGACGGGCGAGGCGCCGCCGACCATTTGCGGGCAGATCGGCTGACCGGACGCTGATGCCGGCGCGGCGGAACGTGCGGGTATCGGCGCCCGCTTCACATGACGGGTGTATCGTGCCGGCCGGGATGTATCGCGTCGAGGCATCCCCGCACACGACTGGAGGCACCATCGAGATGGAACGAGACGAACTCATCGAACAGGCCAGGGCGGCGCGCGAACGCGCGTATGCGCCGTATTCGCGCTTCAAGGTCGGCGCTGCGCTGCAGGCGCGCGACGGAACGGTTTTTCACGGCTGCAACGTCGAGAACGCGTCGTACGGACTGTGCAATTGCGCGGAACGCACGGCGATGTTCGCAGCGATCGCCGCCGGCTATCGTCCGGGCGACTTCACCCGGCTCGCGGTGATCGGCGACACCGACGGCCCGATCGCGCCGTGCGGCGCGTGCCGTCAGGTGATCATCGAGATCGGCCGCCCCGATATCGAAGTGATCCTGGCCAACCTGAAAGGGGCCGTCGAGATTACGACGGCCCGCGCGTTGCTGCCCGGCGCGTTCAGCCTGTAGCGGAGCACGCCGCTGCACGCATCACGCGCCGTCGCGCGCGTCGCGGATCGGGATCACGGTGCGCGCGCCGCACTGGCGCAGCAGGTCGCGCAGTTCGTTGATGACCGGAAACACCTCGTGGTTCCAGTCGGCGCCCTGCCGGTCGTGCGCTTCCTGCTCGCGCTCGACGATCCAGCGATCCTCGCGGAAGATCCGCTCGGTGAACCAGACGAGCAGCGGCCACGCGAGATCGAGCGCGAACGGGATGCCGGGCTTGTGGATCGACAGCAGTCCGAACGTGCGATTGGTGCGCTGCTCCGCATCGAGCGGCACGTAGACGATCCACAGGTCCATCACGAGCGTGCCTTCGCTCGAGCGGATCTGCAGCGTCTGATACGGGTAGCCGGTGCGCACCGTCATCACGCTCTTGTCGGCCTGGTCGCCGGGCTTCTTGCTCGAGCCGAACACGAGCGCCTCGCCGACCGGCTGCTTGCCTTCCATGCGCGCGAACGTGTAATCGACCTCGACCCAGTCGTCGCCGCGACGCCGGCCGAGTGCGCGCGCCCGCATCTGCCCCATCTGCTTGCGATGCAGGAACTGATGGTTCATGTCCATCAGGTTCTCGTGCATGAACGAGTAGTGGCACTTGACCTCGCGGCCGAAGCGGCGCGTCTTGAATGCAGGGTCGTCCGCCGATTCGAGCGCGGGGAACGGGCGTTCGTCGGCGAGCGTCGCATCGCCGGGGAACACGAAGATCACCCCGTGCGCCTCGCGGCACGGATAGGCGCGCACGCCGTTGGGCAAGCGCTCGCGGCCGAGGTAGGGCACGTCGACGCAGCGGCCGCTGTCGCACGCGTAGGTCCAGCCGTGGTAGCAGCAGCGCAGCGTTTCGCCGCTCACGACGCCCGCATGCAGCGGCACCTGGCGGTGCGCGCAACGATCTTCGAGCGCGTATACGGCGCCGGATTCGGTCCGCACGAGCACGATCGGATCGCCGGCGAAGCGCACGCCGAGCGTCTTGCCGCGCTTCAATTCGCGCGACCACGCGAGCGGATACCAGTGATCGGGATGGATGGGCACGCGGCGCAGGTCGCGCACGACCGCGCCGGTGGACGGTTCTTCAAGGGTGCCGCTGTCAGACAAAGGCACTGCGCGCATGCGTGACGCCTCCTGGCTGGACGGAAGGTCCGGACGCCGCAACACGCGGCGTGGCTTGGGAGAAGTCTACGCGAAGTTGCACCGCATGGCGGACGCGATGCGGGTTTGCACCGGCACGGCGGGTGCGGATTGTTTGATGCGGCGCAATCCGCGGCACGGGCGGCGCGCGTGGCATGAGAGGCCGCCCGGCCGCGGCCTCGGCCGCGCGACGGGCCGCAGCCCGTCACGCGGCCGGTTGCCGGTCACGAGCGGGCGTCGCGCCACAGGACCGGATCGGCGCGGTACAGCGCCGGGAAGTAGTGTTTCAGCCCGGCGACCTTCGGCAGGTCGTTGAACGCGATGTACGGTGCGTCGGGATGCAGTTCGAGGTAGTTCTGGTGATAGGCCTCGGCCGGGTAGAACCCCTTGTAGGCCTCGATACGCGTGACGACCGGCGCCGGAAACGCGTGCGCGGTGCCGAGCTGCGCGATGTACGCGGTCGCGACCGCGCGTTGCTGCGCGGTGGTCGGGAAGATCGCCGACCGGTACTGCGACCCTTCGTCGGGGCCTTGCCGGTTGAGCTGGGTCGGATCGTGCGCGACCGAGAAGAACACCTGCAGCAGCCGGCCGTAGGTGATCTGCGTCGGGTCGTAGACGATGCGTACCGATTCCGCGTGCCCCGTCAGCCCGGATCCGACGAGCGCATAGTGCGCGGTTTCGGACGCGCCGCCCGCATAACCGGCCGTGACCTGCTTCACGCCCTTCACGTGCTCGAACACGCCCTGCACGCCCCAGAAACAGCCGCCGGCAAGCACGGCCGTCTCGTCGTGCGATGCGCCGGGCGTTTCGTCGAGGGTCGGCGCGGGCACGGTGCGCATCGGCTCGGCGGAGTTGACGATGCGCTGGTAGCCGAACACGGCGACGGCCGCGACGGCGAGGGCGCCGATGCGGCGCAGCATCGCTGTGCGCCGTCGTGGCGTGGCGGCGCGGGTGGGTGTCGGGTTCATCGTTGGCTCCTTCGGAATGCGTTGGGGAAGACGGCGGTCGGGTGTCGGCCTGGCATGCGTTCAACCGAACGTGAATGCGTACGCATCGACACCCGGATCGAGAAACTCGATCGCGAACGTGCGATCGGCGATCGCGCCGGGCTGGCGGACGAGCTGGTACAGGCGCTGCCCGGTGACCGAGCCGTAGCCCTGCGCGTCGACGTCGGCGCCGTGCGCGGGCCCGGGCGCCGCGCCGTCGAGCGTCACGCGAAAGCGCACCGGCTTGCCGTTCGCACCCGGGCCGAGTACGAGATGCAGGTCGCGCGCATGGAAGCGGTAGACGATCCGGCCGGACGGCGCGGCGAGCGACGCGCGCTCGGCGCCGACCTGCCAGGTGCCCGCGAGGCCCCAGTCGTTCAGGTCGGGGTGCGCGGGCGCGTCGTAGCGGTGTGCCGTGTCGCGCACCACGCCGCCGGGCGACGTGAAGTCGTCCGCGCGCGCATAGCCGACATAGGTTTCGGGCGAGCGGACGTCGGCGCTGTCGGCCGCCGCGAGCGCGCCTTTCGCGGGCGCGCCGGCGAGCCCGAGCGGCACCTTCAGCGCTTCCGGGTGGCCGGCTTCGGCGAGCAGCGACTGGATCGCGCGTTCCGACTGCGCGTATTCGCCTTCGCCGAAGTGATGGCGGCGCACGCGCCCCTGCGCGTCGACGAAGTAGTGCGCGGGCCAGTATTCGTTACTGAACGCGCGCCAGATCGTGTAGTGGTTGTCGATCGCGACCGGGAAGTCGATGCCGAGGTCGTGCACGGCCTTCTTCACGTTGCCGATGTCGCGCTCGAACGCGAACTCCGGTGCGTGCACGCCGATCACGACGAGACCGTACGGCGCGTACTTGCGTGCCCAGGCCGTGGTGTACGGCAGCGTGCGCAGGCAGTTGATGCACGAATAGGTCCAGAAGTCGACGAGCACGACCTTGCCGCGCAGGCCGGCCGCGGTCAGCGGCGGCGAATTCAGCCACTGCACGGCGCCGTCGAGCGACGGCAGCGTGCCTTCGACGGGCAGCGCGGCCGGCGCCTGCGGCGCGGGCGTGACCTCGGCCGCGCGCATCATCGCGCCGCCGGGCTGCGCGGCATCGGCCGTGGCGGCCATCATCGCGCCGCCCGAACCGTTCGCGGTGCGGTCTGCCGGGCCGTCCGCCGGCGAGCCCGTCGCGGCCATCGCCGCCGGCGCGCCGTTCGAGCGCCCGCCGAGCCGGTCGACGAGCTTCGCCTCGAGGCCGCCCGTCGTGACGGTCGACAGCTGCGCGAGCGCCCCCGTATCGAGGCCGAGCGCGATCGCGGCGACGCCCGCCAGCAGCGCGGCGCCGATCCCGCGCTTGATCCATTCGCCCGCGCCGAGCGAGCGCTTCATCGCGGCGAACACCTTGCCGCCGATCACGAGCGCCACGCCGAGCGACGTCGCCGCGCCGGCCGCGTACGCCACGAGCAGCAGCGTGGTGCCGACGCTCGCGCCGCGCAGCGCGGCGCCGGTCAGCACGAGCCCGAGGATCGGGCCGGCGCACGGCGCCCACAGCAGGCCGGTGGCGACGCCGAGCAGCAGCGACGACAGCGGGCCGGCCGGGCGGCCGTCGCGCTGCGCGAGGCCGGTGAGGCGGTTGCCTGCGGCGACGAGCGGGCGCGTCAGGTGTTCGGCGAGGCGCGGCATCAGCAGCGTCAGGCCGAATACCGCGAGCAGCACGATGGCGGCCCAGCGGCCGGCCTGGTTGGCCTGCGCGACCCAGCCACCGCCGACGGCGGCGAGCGTCGCGACGACGGCGAACGTGAGCGCCATGCCGGCCAGCAGCGGCAGGCCGGTGCGCACGAACGGCTGGTCGGCGCGCGCGAACACGAACGGCAGCACGGGCAGGATGCACGGGCTCAGGATCGTGAGCACGCCGCCGAGATAGGCGAGGACGATGAGCAGCATGATGCGTTCTCCAGTCGGTCGGGAGTGGGGCCGGATCAGGCGGCGGCCGGGTGGAAGGCGAGTGCGAGCCCGTTCATGCAGTAGCGCAAGCCGGTGGGCGGCGGGCCGTCGTCGAACACGTGGCCGAGATGGCCGCCGCAGCGGCGGCAGTGCACTTCGGTGCGGACCATCCCGAACGACGTGTCGGCGTCGGTCGCGACCGCGTGGTCGAGCGGCTTCCAGAAGCTCGGCCAGCCCGTGTGACTGTCGAACTTGGTGGCCGACGAGAACAGCGCGAGGCCGCAGCCCGCGCACGCGAACGTGCCGGGGCGGTGCTCGTCGTTCAGCGGGCTGCTGTACGGCCGCTCGGTGCCGGCGTCGCGCAGGATCGCGTACTGGGCGGGCGTGAGCCGGCGACGCCATTCGGCGTCGCTGAGGGTGACCTCGTATGGCGCGGCCATCTTCGGCGCAGCCGTCGACGCGGCGAACGCGCGGCCGACCAGTGCGCGGCGGCCGGCCGACGACAGCGCCGCGAGCGTGGCGAGGCCGGTGGCGCCGGCGAACAGCAGCAGATGTCTGCGGGTGGGCATGATGGGCTCCTGGAAGCAGGTCCTGAAAACATGCGCCTATCGTAGACAGCGGCCGGTGTCGAAGTCCTCACGGAAAGTTAAAGGAATTGTGATGTTTGTGGTGCTCCGCCGGGGCGCGTTCGCGTCCGTCTACGCTCCAACTGGCAAGGGCCTTCGAGCAGGTGAGCCGCTGATGTTTGCCGAGCACTTGCTCGCGCCGTGATCCGAATGAGGCATCCGGGCAAACGAAACTCGTCACGCTCAGGCAAGTGCGTCCGGTCCAAAACAGAGGAGGTGTATCGGCTGGGCGTCCAGTCGGTAGCGCGCGCCTGACCGCGACGGGAACCGTCTGATATCGCGTGAAGGGCGCGAGAACCCGCGTGGCGCGCACCGAGTCGACTTTGCAGGAGGCGGTGGGGCGTCAAACTGTCAAAATTCGTCCATATTTAGGACTTGTCTAATTTGGCGAACCCTAGATTGGGTGCTGGTCCTATATCTTGCTTTGTAAGGGATTTATAAAATATCCATCAAAGAATTTCGCAAGATGACCTCGGGCGGGAACGGCGGCTCGAGAAATTCAAGTGAGAAAATTTCGCGCGGGACCTATTTTTTGCAAGCGGCGGCCATCGCCGCTTGCGGGCATGAAGTATATCGAAGGCGATTCCAACGCGATCGATGTCGTAATTATATGTAGGACTACAGATACTCTAATCGATTCGATGTCGCGCACGCATTGCGAATTAGTCGCCGATGATCAAGAGGTCTCTCGAGTCGGTCTACTTTAACGGCGAAAGCGTGCATCCAGGCTGTCGCCGCGCGGGATGGAGGTGATCCGGCTTTGCTCGTCTGGAATGAGGGGAAGTCAGATTGCGGAGCGCATGAAGAAAGGCAGGTAGGCCATCAGCGCGGAAGGTCAACGCGATGAAAATTAGGTGTGGCAAACGACGTCGAACTGATCAGATCCAAGACGGTTCTGGATCTGATCGATGAGGGATGTGCGAGCCGATTTGATATCGGAATTAATCTGGATTTTATACAGATAAGTTATGCGAATTATTAACATATTGAAATGCGGTCCGTATGGGATGCCGCTCGTCGCAATCGCGATGTCGCTTGCATCGTCGATTGCCAGCGCGAACATGCTGGTCTATCCGATGTCAGCGTCGATCGGCGGCGGCAAGGAGTCGGCCGCGGAGCTGCGCATCTATTCGAAATCCGATACGACGCAATACGTGAAGGCGATCGCGAAGCGCGTGATCGATCCGGCGACGGATCACGAGCGCGAGGAGGCCAGCATGAATTCCGGCGACGACGCAATCGTGATCTCGCCGGCCAAGTTCGCGTTGCCGGCTGGCGGCACACGGCTCGTGCGGGTGATACCGCTGGGCGTGCCGAAAAAGGAGGTGCTGTATCGCGTCTATCTGCAACCGGTGGCGGCACCGTCGGATGACGACTCCGCGGCGAAGGACGATGTGTCCGGCAAGGTCGACTTCAGCCTCGTCTGGGCGCCGCTCGTCCGTGTGCTGCCGAAGACGCTCGTGCCGGATTTCCACGTGTCGAAAGGCGCGCTGGCCAATACCGGCAACGTCCGGATCGGTTTGATCGAAGCCGGCGCGTGCCAGTCCGAGCAGGACGCAGCGTCGTGCCAATGGACGAAATTCGACCGCAGTGTCTACCCGGGCCAGCACTTCACGCTGGAGGGGCTGCATTCCGCACCGTATGTGCGAATCCGATATCGAGTGGGGGGAATGGCAGAAGTACAACAGAAGATTGTGCGCACGCATTCCGCCGACGCGATAAACGCGCCGAGCGCGAATAACGAGACCCTGGCGGGTCATTCCATTGTTTCAACCAACCAGAAGGACTAACCCATGCTGAAATATGTTCCGATCGCTGCCGCAGCCCTGATGTCGATGTCGGCTTACGCCGTTCAGAAGGACATCACCGTCACGGCCAACGTCGACACGACGCTCGAAATGCTGTCGGCGGACGGCTCGGCACTGCCGACCACCATGCAGATGCAATATCTGCCGGGTACGGGTCTTCAGGCAGCTGTAGTGAACACGAAGATCTTCACGAACGACAAGGCGAAGGATCTGCAGATCCGCCTCGCGACTGTTCCGTCGCTGAAGAACCAGACGAGCCCGGGCGCGGCGGAAATTCCGCTGTCGGTCAAGCTGGGTGAAACCGAGCTGACCACCACGGCGGCGACGCTGAAGACGGCAGAACTCTTCCCCGGCGAACTGGCACAAGGTTCGAACGTGCTGCCGCTGTCGATCGGTCAGAAGACCGTCGCAGCCGTCACGGCGTCCGGCAGCTACCAGGGCCTCGTCAGCGTGATCGTTACGCAGAGCGCGGCGTCGGGTAGCTAAGCTCCCCGGCTGTATCGATGGGCGCGCCTGAACGGCGCGCCCTGTTTTTTGTAGTACTCCTCCAAAAAACATTCAATCTCCCGCATGATTCCATTCGACCTCAAGAAAACCGTTGTCGCATGTCTGAGCGCTCTGTGTGTGACGGACATCGTGTCCGTCGCGCAGGCTGCTTCATCCGTGCCGCCGGGCTTCGAGGACATCATGACGGGGCACGACGAACGCATCAACGTCAACTTTCTGGGCAAGCCGCTCGGCTTGTTCCGCGTGTATGTGACACCGGACACGGTCCGTTTCGAGGATCCCGCAGGCCTGTTGCAGGCGCTCGGCTCGCACGTGAACCCGGCGACCGACGTGTCGACGATCGGCGACGCGCTGTCCAAGTCGATGGCGCGCAACGGCAATCTCGCCTGCGCGGGGTCGGCTGGCGTGAACGGCTGTGGATATGTCGACACCGACAGCGCGGCCGTGATCTACGACGAAAGCGAAGGCAACATCGAGCTGTTCCTGTCGCGCGACTGGCTGAGCACCGAAGAGCGTGACCAGCGGTTTCGCGAGCCGTCGCCGATGACCGAAAACGCGCTGATCCATCAGCAGACGATCAACCTGTCGGGAGGGCGCGGCTACAAGAGCCTGTCCGTGTCGGGCACGGGCGCGCTCGGCATCACGCCGAAGAGTTTCATCGGCGGGAACTGGAATTTCACCCATACGGGCTATTCGAGAGGATCGGACAGCCACGTCCAGCTTCAGGACCTCTACTACCGCCACGATCTCGGCGCCGAGCATTACGCGCAGGCCGGCCGGATGGACAACCGCAACCTCGCGAGCGCGCTCGGCGGCAACTTCGGGTTCACGATGCTGCCGGTCGGCACGCTCGACGGCGTGCGCGTCGGCACGACGCTGGCTTATGTGAATCCGGAAGTCGCGCAGCAGGGCACGCCGGTCACGCTGCTGTTGCCGCGCGATTCGCGTATCGACGCGTACCGCGGCCAGGAGCTGCTGGGCACGTTCTACATGAAGGCCGGCGTCAATGCGCTCGATACTTCCCGCTTTCCGGAAGGCACGTATCCGCTGACGCTGCGCGTGTTCGAGAACGGCGTGCAGGTGCGCACGCAAACGACGCCGTTCACGAAGACGGGCGGCGGTGTCAATTCGCGCACGCGACAATGGTTCGCGCAGGCCGGCCGCCCGTCCGGCCGGGACGCGCCGGACGGCATGGCCGCGGCAGCCGGCGTACGGATTCCGCTGTTGCGTGAAATGGCGCTGACGAGCGGTATCGCGAGCGTCGGCCGGCACGTGTACAACGAAACGGCGCTGGAGTGGCGACACGCGTTTCCGCTGGGTGTGCTCTCGGCCGGCGGTTCGTTTTTCGTGGGCAACGACGGCTCGCGCGGCAACACCCAGCAGATTTCGTTCGCCGACGGCGTGTCGTGGAGCGTGTACCGTTACCAGATGCGCGGCGCGGCATGCAATGGTCCGGCCGTGTCATATCGCGACATCGGCTGCTACGACATGCTGAACGCGACCGTGTCGTTTCCGATGGGCAACTGGTCGGCAATGCTCGGCTATACGTACAACAAGAGCGTCGGGCGGTCGCGGAACTGGCAGCCCGACACATCGGACCGTCCGTGGGCGACGCCTGTCTTCCGTGAGGGCGATCAGGTGTCGCGTGCGCTCCAGGCGTCGCTGTCGCGATCCTTCACATGGCGCAAGGTCAGCACGAACTTGCGCGTCGGCGCGTACGCCAACCGCAACACCGGTGCCCGCAGCGAGTACGGCGGCTACGTCGGTGTGACGCTGTCGATGGCCGAACCCGCGAGGCAGCCCGGGCGCGCGTCCGCTTACACGTCGGCGGGTGTCGACGTTCGCGCGGATCGCAACAGCACGACGACGAACTACACGCTCGACCGCAACTGGAACTGGCAGGGCGATGCCTACCGGGAAGTCGCGCTCGGCGTGTCGGGCTACGGCACCGACAGCCTGACCGGCACCGTGCAGGGCCGCTGGAAGGGGCGCTACGGCGACGTCGCCGCGTCGGTCGCGAACAGCTACAGCCGTGACAGCGGCGGCAATAATCCGTCGGTGACGGCGAGCTATTCGTCGTCGTTCGCGGTGGCGCGCCAGGGCGTGTTCCTCGGCGCATCCGCGTCGCAGTCGGATCCGCTGGCGGGGTTCGCCGTCAGGGTCGGCAAGCGCGACGATGCGAGCGGCATGGCAGCCGAGGTGCGCAGCGATTCGAGCGCGCGGATCAAGGTGGGTTTCGGGCAGCGCGCGCTGTTGCCGGTGTCGGCCTTCACGCCGGTGACGACCGAAGTGAACGACGCGGGCGCGCATGCGTCCGCGGGCGCGACGAGCGTGACCGAGGGGCTCGGCAAGCGCACGCTGTTCATGGTGCCGGGGCAGCTCGCGCTGCGCAACGTCGACGCGAAGGTGACGTACACGTACGTCGGCCAGGCCTTCTCGAAGGGTGGCATGCCGCTGTCGGACAGCGTGATTCTCAACGGCGCGATGCCGTTGATCGACAGTCAGGGCGGATTCATTGCCGAACTCGACCATAAGGAAAGCGAACTGTTCGTCGTGGACGGGCCGACGCTGATGCGATGCCCGCTGCACGTGAAGCGCAAGCAGGACGTGCTGATGATGGTGGGCAAGGTGCGTTGCGAAGTGGCCGGGCCGGATGCGCTGCCGGAATCGCTGCGCAAGCAGGCCCGCGTGCGCAAGCTGCTGGAGCATCGCTATGTGATGTCGATGCGGGCGCGGACGACAGGGGCTCCCGAAACGGCGCAATGACGCGCACGACCTGTGCCGGCGGGCACCTCACGCTGCCGCTCGCTTTGCCGAAACGATAAGGAAACAGCTACTCAAATGCTTCTGATCAATCGAATTCGCTATCGGGAAATCGTCTTGGCGGCCATGCTGGGCGCAATCTCGCTCGATGCGTCGGCGGCCTCCGAGGCGCCCGCCAATCGCAACGATACTGTGGGAGCCACGCTGGATCGTGGCGCACCGACGGCGGACGTCATGGTATTCAACGGCGCGTCGGGCGGCTACGACACGACCAACTACACGAAGTGGGGGCGAAATTCGTGGACGTGCCAGTCGTCTACCAACACGGCGACCGGTGCGTGCGCGACCGAGCCGCTTTGGATCGTGGAGGGCGATTCGACCTCGATCCGGCTTTCCTTCAAGGAAGAAACAACCGGCGCCACGGCCGTACTGAATCTGCATGGACAAAATGGGTATAGCCGTCACTTGGATTGCAGCGGCAACGCTATTGCCGAAATCGTGTCGGTCGGCAGAGAGCCGATCGAGATGGCGCAGGGCGCTGTCGTGACCAGTTGCACCACTAGAGGCTGGGATGGGCGCAAGCTCTTCGTCAAGATTCCCTCCGCGGAACTGAAGAAGCTCCCGTCCGGCGGAACCTGGAAGGCGAACCTTCAGTTGAACCTGCGACAGTGGGACGTCGGGGGAGTCAACCCGAAGATCGCCACGTTCAAGGCGTCAATCAGGCTGGACGTGACCGACAAGAACAACATCCAGGTCTATCTGCCGGAATTCACGAGCGCGACACCCACCGTGGACCTCAAGCTGCGCAAGCTGCCGAACGGCAGCCGGATGTCGGGCACGTCGAACGTCGACATGTGCCTGTACGACGGCTACAACTCGCAGAGCACGTGGTTCGACGTGTCGGCGAGCGACGGTCTCACGGTCGATCGCCGCGACAAGGGCCAGTATTCGGTGCTGCTCGATAAGGACAAGAGCGGCGCGTACGAATCGCGCATCGATTACAACGTGAGCCTGACGTACGCGGGCAAGGAAATCGTGCTGCCGAACAACGAGACGGTGCGCCTTCAAGGTGTGAACAACAGCGCCGGCCGGTCGGTATCGCTGCCGGGCATTTCGGTGCCGGTCATCTGCACCCCGACGCCGCTGACACTCGAGACGCCGGAATTCCAGTCGGTGTGGAAGCGTCCGGGCAAGTACAGCAACAAGCTGACGATCACGTTCACGCCGTCGTCGGCGAGTCTGTAAGCCCGGCCGTACCGCGCGTCCTGGCCATCGCGTCACCGGCAATCGGCGCGATACAGTGGACCGCGTACGGCGATACATCCAGCAGGGGCACGCGACACCGCGACACCGGCCTGCCGCCGATCACACCGGTCCCATGATCCGCGTGCCGAGCGAGATGCCGAGTTCGGACAGCGAAGCATTGGTCGCGAGCTGGGCGGCTTCCCAGCGCGACAGCGCGGCGTCGAATGCGCTTGCGTGCACGCCGCCGCGCAGCGCTTCGGCAAGACCGACCGCGTTCTCCGCCGCCTTCGAGACCCCGGCAGCCGTATGCGGTCGCACGAGGCAGGCCGCGTCGCCGAGCAGCACCGCGCGGCCGAACGCCATGCGCTCGACCGCGAGATCGAGGATCGCCTGCGCGAACGGTGCCTGGGTCGCGTCGACGAGCGCGGCGAGCGTCGGCGCGAGCAACCGGTGGCCGGCGTCCACGAGTTCGAGGCGGTTGTCGTCGCGCATCGCGCCGGGCGGCAGCGAGCCGTCGCGCTGCGTGCCGTCCTGCGCGAGAAACAGCGACGGCACGCGATCCTGCTCGAGCCGCTGGTACCAGACCCAGTTCACGCGCCGCTTGCCCGGCTCGATCGCGCCGTCGCGGCCGGGCACCAGGTAAGTCAGGAACAGATGCGCGTTGCCTTGCTGGAACGTGAACCGATCGCGCAGCACCCGCAGCACCGTGTCGGGAAGCGTATGCTCGTCGACGAGCCCGCGCCACGCGACGTAGCCCGCATACGCGGGCCGCGCGTCGGGCAGCAGCTGGGCGCGCACGGCCGAGCGGCCGCCGTCCGCGCCGACCAGCAGGTCGGCATGCTCGACGCGGCCGTCCGCGAAATGCGCAATCACGCGCGCGCCGTCCCGTTCGAACCGCTCGAACGATACGCCGGCGTGTACGACGCCGGCGGGCAGCGCGCGCTTCAGCGCGGTGTAGATCACGTTCCACGCGGTCTGCGTTTGCGGCATGTAAAGGCGCTGCACGATCCGGTCGTGCTCGTCGAGATAGATCCGGTCGACCGAATCGACGCCCGCATCGCGCGGCACCGGCACGCCGCCGAATGCGAACGCGCGCTCGATCGGCGGCTGCAGTACGATGCCGCCGCCGCGGCTGTCGAGGTCGTTCGGCGATTGCTCGAATACCTTGACGCGCCATCCGGCCGCGCGCAGCGCGGTCGCCGTGAACAGCCCGCCCACCGATCCGCCGATGACGATCGCCGACGGCCCCGAAACGTCGCTCATGATTCCCTTCCCTCGATGATTTGTCGCGCGCGGCGACTCAACCTTCCCGATGCTTCGGGAAACACGCCTGCAACGCGTTCACGCGCGCCGGCTGTTCCTCGCGCGCCATGTTGCGCGTGTCTTGGTCGACGGCCGGCCCGCTGCCGGCGTCGACGGTCATGTGACGGTCGCCATGCGGTTCGGCCCGCACGCGCCCGGACGCGGGCGCAAATGCCTTTCGAGGATAGGCGAAGCGACCGGCACGCCGGATGAATTGTTCTGAATTCGTCGGGCGGCGCGCGGGGCCGCGCTACACGCGGCGGCGTCGCCGTGCGGCCGCGCCGGCCGCGAGCTGTTTGAGCGTAGCGGGCGTGCCGTGGAGAAACGCGTCGACCAGCCGTTCGATTTCGGTGTCGAGATCGTCGGGCACCGGCAGCCCGTAGACCCACTTGCGAACGCCGAAATAGAAGATGCTCGCGTGCAGGCTCCAGACGAGCTCGATTTCCGCGTTGCGCTGGGCCTCCGTCGCCGGCGTGGCGATGTCGTATTCGTGGCGCAGCTCGCGCAGCACCGGCAGGAACACGCGTTCGCGCAGCCGCGACAGATAGCGCGTGTTGAAGCCCTCGCGGCTGAGCCCCGCGAAGATGAAGGTGCGGATCCATTCGCGCCGCAGGATGGTTTGCGCGTACGCGCGGTAGAACGCGACGAGCCGCTCCTGCAGCGGGACCGTGCGATCCGCGATCATTTTTTCCCAGTCGGGGCTCCACGTGTAGACCTCGTCGTACACGCGATCGATCAGCGCCTCCTTGCTCGGGAAATACCGGTACAGCAGCGGCTGGGTGACGCCGATCTGTCGCGCGAGCTCGCGCGTGCTGCCGGAAAAGCCGTGCGTCGCGAAATGTTCGATCGCCTTCTCGACGATCTGCCGCTCGCGCGCTTCCGGCGCGAGGCGCCGGCCCGGCGTGACGGCGTTGCCTTCGGCGTCCGTCCCGCGCTCGCGGGCTGGCGTGCTGCGTTTTCTTTCGGTCATGCATCGGCTCCTGATCGCGTGCGCGCTTAAGCTATCGATCGAAAAATAACACGATCGGACCGCGAGGACCGCTCGCGGCGTGCTTGTCGACGCGATGCGGGACCCGTCGCGCAAGCGCCTCGCGTCGCGTCGAGCGCGCCGTCCGGCCGGGCGTCCGGGCGGCCTATTCAGGAAAATTCAGGCCCATCGCCATGACATTAAGACGCGCCTTAACTAGTCTTGCTTCCGAACAGCCGTTTGGACCGGACGCCAGTCGGCACCGCCGGGCCGTTCGGCACAACCGGAGCGGAACATGCGTGATCTGATCTCGCCGGACGCACGCATCGCGTGCGCCGGCGCCACCGTCGCCATCCAGGAGGCCGAGTCATGCCGACGGTAACCGCGGCCGCGGCGCCCGATCACGTGCGCGGCGAGGACGTGTTTCTCGCGTCGATCGCCGGCTACGTCGACACGCTCGGCTTCGTCGCGCTGTTCGGCCTGTTTACCGCGCACGTCACCGGCAACTTCATCCTGATCGGCTCGGGGCTGGCCGGCGTCGGGCAAGGGCTCGCGATCAAATGGCTCGCGTTCCCGGCCTTCATCGCCGGTATCGTCGGTGCGCGCGTGCTCGACCACCGGATGCGTTCGCTGGGCCACGGTCCGCGCGCGCGTTCGCTCTATGCGCTTCAGGCCGTGCTGCTGGCCGGGTTCATGCTGGCCGGCGTGATGGCGTCGCCGATCGCCGACGCCGATGCGCCGCGCACGATCCTGTGCGGTCTGCTCGGCGCCGCGGCAATGGGTGTCCAGAACGCGCACGGCCGGCTGACGGCCCGCTCGGTCGTCGCCAACACGGTGATGACGGGCAACGTCACGCAGGCGGTGATCGACGCGTTCGACTGGCTCGTGCCGCTTGCCGCGCCGGCCGAACGCGACGCCGCGCGCGTACGGCTGCGGCGCACGCTGCCGCCGGTCGCGGCCTTCGCGATCGGCGCGGGCGCGGGGGCTGCCGCATACGTATTCGCCGCCTTCTGGGCGCTGGCGCTGCCGCTCGCGACCTTGTGCTTCCTCGCCTATCGATCCGGCCGGCCCGACGACGGGCCGGCATCACGCTGAATCCACGCGCGCCGCACGGCAGCGCTTGCCACTTTCAAGGAGAATTTCGATGATTGCACTGAAGTTGCGACAGGTATTGCGGATGACGGCCGCGTCGACGGCCGTGCTCGGCGCATTGCTGGCGACCGCGCCGGCCCACGCGGACGAGACGCGTCTGCTCGAGACGTCGTCGGCGAAGGTGCCGGCCGTCTCGGTCGGCCCGCAATACGACACGACGCACGTATGCGTCGCGCCGGAAGACTTCGACCGCTTCACCGACAGCTTCGTCGCCACGTTCGGCGGCAAGAAGTCGCAGCAGGGCGTGTTCCAGGTCACGCCGACGCCGAGCCAGACGATGTCGCAGCTCGTGTTCACGCCGTCCGGCACGATCTCGGTGTTCGGCTTCAAGACGCCGATCCCGTACCCGTTCTGCGAGGAGCGCACCGGCTACCTCGTCACCGACATGGACGTCGCGATGAAATCGGCGCGCGCGCACGGCGCGGACGTGGTCGTCGACACGTTCCCCGATCCGATCGGTCGCGACGCGATCATCCGCTGGCCGGGCGGCGTGAACATGCAGCTGTACTGGCACACCCAGGCGCCGCACTACGATCCGCTGCAGACCGTGCCGGAAAACCGCGTGTACGTGTCGCCGGAAAGCGCGAGCAAGCTGGTGCACGACTTCGTCGCGTTCTCGCGCGGCAAGGTCGTGTCCGACGTGCGCAAGGCGCCGGGCATCGAGATCGGCCGGCCGAACGACACGTACCGCCGCATCCGCATCGAGTCGGGCTTCGGCAGGATGACCGTGCTCGCCACCGACGGCCATCTGCCTTATCCGTTCGGGCGCGAGATGACGGGCTACGAAGTGGCGGACCTTGCGGCCACGCTGGAGAAGGCGAAGGCCGCCGGCGTGACGGTGCTGGTGCCGACCTTCACGTCGGACGGGCGCGATGCGGCGCTCGTGCAGTTCCCGGGCGGCTACGTCGCCGAGATCCACGCGCGGTCGAAGTGATGGAACGGCGGTCGATGAGGCGGACGTGGCGGGGCGTGTTGCCGGCCGCCGTGCTGGCGGGCGGCGTCGCGACGTACGCCGGGACGGCGGCCGGCGCCGAGGAAACCGCGGCGCCGGCCTCGACCGCCGCCGCGACGTGCACCGCGAAGCGTCCCGCGGTGCTGTTCAACCGCTGGCAGGAAGACTGGTCGGTGCTCGCGAATCCGTGCGTGCCGCGCAAGCCGCTCGACGGGCTGAAGTACATCCCGCTGGGCGGCGACCCGTCGACTTACCTGTCGCTCGGCGCGAACCTGCGCGAGCGCTTCGAGCTGAACAACGCGCCGCTGTTCGGGCTCGGCGCCGCCCACGACGACAACTACGTGATCCAGCGCGCGACGGTGCACGCGGATCTGCGCTATGCCGGGCATTTCCAGGCGTTCGTCCAGTTCGTCGATGCGCGGCCGTACGGCAAGGACACGGTCGGCCCGGTCGACAAGGATCAGCTCGACATCGAGCAGGCGTTCGTCGCGTACGTCGACCAGCTGGGCGGCGGCACGTTCAAGGCGCGCGTCGGCCGGCAGGAAATGGCGTACGACTTGCAGCGGTTCGTGTCGGTGCGCGACGGGCCCAACGTGCGCCAGGCGTTCGACGCGCTGTGGGCGGATTATGAAGTCGGCAACTGGCGGCTGATCGGCTATGTGACGCGCCCCGTCCAGTATCGCAACGACGCGGTGTTCGACGACGTGTCGAACCGGCACCTCAGATTCGACGGCGTGCGGGTCGAGCACAACGCGGTGGGGCCGGGCGAACTGTCGGGCTACTGGTCGCGCTATACGCGCGACAACGCGCGCTACGTCGCGGGGGCCGGCACCGAGCGGCGCGACGTGTTCGACATGCGCTACGCGGGCAAGTCCTCCGGATTCGATTGGGATACCGAAGCAATGCTGCAGACCGGCCACATCGGCCAGGACACGATCGGTGCATGGGCGTTCGGCGCGCTGGGCGGCTACACGTTCGCGAAGACGCCGGGCACGCCGCGCATCGGCATCCAGGTCGACGGCGCGTCGGGCGACAAGCATCCCGGCGACGGACGCATGGGCACCTTCAACCCGCTGTTCCCGAACGGCTATTACTTCACGCTCGCCGGTTACACCGGCTACAGCAACCTGATTCACGTGAAGCCGTCGCTGACGTTCAAGCCGGCCGGCAACGTGACGGTGCTGACCGCGGTCGGGTTCCAGTGGCGCGCGACGACGGCCGACGCGATCTACGGGCAAGGGATGCAAGCCGTGCCCGGCACGGCCGGCAAGGGCGGCGCGTGGACCGGCATGTACGCGCAGGCCCGCGTGGACTGGCTCGTCAATGCGAACACGGCGCTGGCGGTCGAGGCGGTGCACTTCCAGCTCGCCGATTCGATTCGCGCACTGGGCGCGCGCAATGCCGACTATGTCGGCGTGGAGGCGAAGTTCGGCTGGTGACGCGGCGCGGCGCGCGGCTCAGTGCTGCGCGCCGGCGAGCGTCTCGACGAAGTCGATGAACGCCGTGACGCGCTTCGAGCCGCGCTGATTCGGCAGATACAGCGCGGTGACGACCGAGCGCGCCGCATCGGGCATGACGTCGTACGCTTCGAACAGCCTGCGCAGACGGCCCGACTGGACGTCGCCGTCGACCAGCCAGTCGGGCAGCAGCGCGATGCCGGCGCCGTCGAGCGCGGCATCGCGCAACACTTCGCTGTGGTTCGACTTCAGCCGTCCGGCGACCAGCACTTTCGTCGTGCCGTGCGCATCGGCGAACGACCACGCCTGCTGGTCGCCGCCGAAGTGAAAGCGCAGGCACTGATGGTCGACCAGTTCGGCCGGGCTACCCGGCGCACCGTGCGCGTCGAGGTAGTCGTGGCTCGCGACGACGAAGCGCTGGAAGGTGCCGAGCTGCCGCGCGACGACCTCCGCGGACGGCGCCGCCTCGCCGAGGCGGATCGCGACGTCGATCCGGCCGGCGACGAGATCGACGCGTTCGTCGGTGAGCTGCAGGTCGAGATCGAGCTTCGGGTAGCGCGCGAGGAAGGCCCCGATGTGTGGCGCGATGCGACGCACGCCGTACGCGACCGGCACCGACACGCGCAGCGGTCCGGACGGCTCGTCGCCGCGATCGGAGACGAGCGCGTCGGCTTCCGCGAGTTCCTCCAGCAGCCGCTTGGCCCGTGCGTAGTACACAGAGCCGGCATCGGACAGCGTGACCTGGCGCGTCGTGCGGTTCAGCAGCACGGTGCCGAGCGATGCCTCGAGCGCATCCACCGCGCGCACCACCGACGAGGCCGCGAGATCGAGACGCCGCCCCGCGCTCGAGAAGCCGCCGGCTTCCGCTACTTCGACGAACGCGCGCAGCGCGGAGAATTTGTCCATGTCGTTGCCTTTGTGCATGCCGCAACGATGCGTTGCGTGCCGCTCGCATTCTATCGCCGGTCGGCAAGCGCTATCTTCGAGACTGCAATCAACAGGAGAGCGCAATGAATTCCGTCGAAGTCACGATCACCTACGACCTCATCTGCCCGTGGTGCTGGATCGCCGAGCGCAGGCTCGCGGAGGCGATCGACGAAGCCGGGCTCGCCGGCGACGTGAAGGTCCGGTTCGTGCCGTTCGAACTGAACCCGACGATGCCGGCCGCGGGCATGGACCGCAAGGCGTACCGCAGCGCGAAGTTCGGCAGCTGGGCGCGCTCGCAGGCACTCGACGCGCAGGTGGCCGACGCCGGCCGCGCGGCGGGCCTCGTGTTCGATCATGCGCGGATCGCGCGCACGCCGAACACCCGGCTCGCGCACCGGCTCGTCTGGTTCGCGCAGCAGCGCGGCGGCGCGGCCGCGCTCGTCGATGCGCTGTTCGCCGCGTACTTCCGCGACGGCCGCGACATCGGCGATGCGGACGTGCTGGTGGAGCTTGCGGCGGGTGCCGGTCTGCCCGGCGACGCGGTGCGGGCGTTCCTCGCCTCTGACGAAGGGCTCGACGCGGTGATCGCGCTCGAGGCCGATGCGGTGCGCGCAGGCGTCGCGTCGGTGCCGTCGACGCGGATCGGATCCACGGTCGTCAGCGGCGCGCAGCCGGCCGCCGTGTTTCGCGATGCGTTGCTCGCCGCGCATCGCGCGCATCATCCGGTCGCATGAATCCGGCCCGCAGCCGCGGCGCGTCGATTTTCAGAACGTTTCATATTCGGCTCAGGATTATTGCGAAACCGAACGGTACGCTCCATGTCGCGCGCATTTCGTCTGCCGGAGCGGCAGGCGCCGCGCGACGTCGACACGCAACCGTGGAACTCGGACATGAACACACTGAATCGGCGCATGCGCGCGTTGCGCTCCGGCGCCATGCATGCTCGCCGCATGGTGTGTCGGCGTGGTTGCCTTGGGCGGGGCGGCCGCCGGGTCGGCCGACGGCGTCAGCGCGATATGCCGCGCCGCCACGCGCCGGGCGGATGGCCGACGATGCGCGCGAAGAGGCGGTTCAGGTGACTCTGGTCGGCGAAGCCGCACGCGGCCGCGATTTCCGCGAGCGTCATGTCGGTCGTCTCGATCAGCTCGCGGGCGCGCATCACGCGCTGCTCCAGCAGCCATTGATGCGGCGTGCGCCCCGTCGTGCGCGAGAACGCGCGGATGAAATATCCGCGCGACAGATCGCATTCGTTCGCGACTTCCTCGATCGATACGCCGAGGTTCGCCTTCTCCATCAGCAGTTCCTTGGCGAGCGCCGTCTTGGCCGGCGACAGCAGGCCCTTGCGCTGCAGGTCGCGCGCATGCGCACTGCCGTACTGGCACGCAAGATGCGTGCCGATCGCGACGCCCATCTGCTCGACGAACAGCGTGTTCAGCGCGCCCGGCACGTCGAGGCTGTCGGCGACCGCGTGCGCGAGGTGGCCGAGCACCGCGTCCTGCACGTCGGGCGCGCAGGTCAGGCCGGCGATTTCGGTGCCGTCGTGCTCGCGGCCGAGACGGTCGAGGTAGCTGTGCGACAGCTCGATCAGCATGAAGTCGAACTTGCCGTACAGGTCGGCGCGGAAATTCCGGGAAAAGTCGCGGATGTAGATGGAGTTGTGCTGAAACCGTCGCTCGGATTTGCCCGTACCGCCGTAGATCGTGCGCCGATGCCCGCCGTTCAGCGATACGCCGATCAGGAAGCCGCGATCGCTGGCGGCCATCTCGATGCGCTCGAATTGTTCGTCGCGCATGCATTTGCGATGGAGCGTCAGGCCGCCGGCCGACCTTTCAATATCCTTGGAAAGCAGGCTCGACATGCATCCGAGCGTGTCTTTCGGTGGCGCCGCGGCGGGCGCGACGAGGGCATCTGACATGATGGAGCGTCCTTCGAGGGGTACGGCGCGCGAGCATTCTTGCGCGCAGTTTATACGGCGCGCCCGACAGGCCCACTGTAACTTGAATAAATGTCCGCTTGCTGATGAAAAATGCGCCGGCCGGGCCGGTTCATTGTGCCAGCACGCGAACGATTTCGCCGTCGCGCGAACGGCCTGCGGAGACCGTGGGCCGAATGATACTGCCCCATTCGGGTTCCCGCCGCACGGGTGCCAGCCGCGCGCCGTCGCGGCGGGCGCGAGTGCATTTTCATTCAAGATTTTTCTTTATGCGGCGTTTAGACTCGGCCCACTTTTTGACATTTCGTGCCCCGCGTGCCGCGCAGGCCCGGTGCGGGCTTCCGCCCCGGTGAACCGTGCGTTCACATGGCGGTCATCGTGGGGAACCTGGAGGCGGCCATGATCCAGATCGGGAATTTGTCGGTGGATTTCGAGCAGCGCGACATTCGCCATCACGGCGCGTCGCTGCGGATTGGCGCGCGCGCGCTCGACATACTGGAAGTACTGCATCGCGCGAACGGATCCCTCGTGTCGAAGGACGACATCATGGACGCGGTATGGCCGGGCCTGATCGTCGAGGAGAACCGGCTGCAGGTGCACGTCGCGACGCTGCGCAAGGCGCTGGGCCCGAACCGCGACCTGATCAAGACCGTGCCGGGCCGAGGCTACCTGCTGATCGCGCATCCGCCGGTCGCGCACACCGTGGCGCCGCCCGCGCCCGACGTGGCGCACGAAACCGAAGCAACCGCCCATCCGGTGCCGCTCGTCGGGCGTCAAACCGAGATCGGGCAGATCGTCGACATGCTCGAACGGGTGCCGGTCGTCACGCTCGTCGGCGCGGGCGGCATCGGCAAGACGAGCCTCGCCGCGCGCGTCGCGCATGAATTGCGCGCGCGCTCGGGCGAGCGCGTGCTGTTCGTCGAACTGGCGTGTGCGACGACGCGCGACGACGTGCTGCGCGCGATCGGCACCGAACTCGGGCTCGACGCGGACGGCGTGCCTGCCGTCGAGCGGATCGGCGATGCATTCGCCGCGTCGCGCGGCCTGCTCGTGCTCGACAACGCGGAGCACGTCGTCGATCTGGTGGCCGACCTGGTCGAAACGCTGACGTCGCACAGCGCGGCGCTGCGCGTGCTCGTGACGAGTCGCGAGCCGCTTCATATTTCGGTCGAAGCCGTGTTTCGCGTGAGCCCGCTGGCGGTGCCGGACGGGCGCGCATCCGTCGACGAGATCGTGCGCCATTCCGCCGTCGAGCTGTTTCTGGCGCGGATTCGCGCCGCCACGCCCGATTGCGTGGTCGATGCGGCGGGCCTCCGGTTGATCGGCGATATCTGCCGGCGCCTCGACGGGTTGCCGCTCGCCATCGAGCTCGCGGCCGCGCGCGTCGCGACGCTCGGGCTCGAGGTCGTCGCGGCGCGTCTCGACGACAGGCTGAACCTGCTGACGGGCGGGTTGCGGTCGGCCTTGCCGCGCCACCAGACGTTGCGGGCCACGTTCGACTGGAGCTACGTGCTGCTGGATGCGGCCGCCCGGTCGCTGTTTCGCCGCATGGCCTGCTTCATCGGCCCGTTTACGTTCGATGCCGCGCGCGACGTCGCGATGGACCCGGGCATGCCGGCCGCCGAGATGGTCGCGCTGCTCGGCGAGCTGGTTGCGAAGTCGCTGGTCGCCGTCGAATTCAACGGCGCGCAGGCGCGCTACCGGCTGACCGAATCGACCCGCGCGTACGCGCTCGAGAAACTGCACAACGAAGGCGAATTCGACGCGGTCGCCGCCCGTCATGCGCGTTACGAACACGAGCAGGCGGAAGCGCGAATACTGGCCCAGGCACAGCCCGCGCACGCCGCGGGCCTGCGTCCCGACGCAGATGTGGCGCCGCTTCGCGAACGCGCGGCGGCCGCGCCGCAGGCCGCGGAAATCGACGGGCTGGCGCAGGCGTTGCTCGATCCGGCGCGCATGCGCGAATGTTCGCTACCCGCGCGACGCGCACTCGACGCGCTCGACGCCGGCGCGCCGGAGGCCGTCGACGCCACGCGCGAGATGCGCCTGCGCGCGGCCTATGCGGCTGCACTGCTGCATACCGACGGCGATACGCACACGGCCGCCGCGATGTGGGACAGGACGCTCGGCCTCGCGGGCCGGGTCGGCGACGACGCGTTCGACGCGCGCGCGCTGGTCGGGCTGTGGAACACCATGCTGACGCGCTCCGACATTCATGAATCGCTGCGCTATGCGACGCGGTTCGAGCGGGCCGCGCAGCGGCGGGGCGACCCGTCGCAACGGCTGCTGGCGAGTGCGATGGTCGCGACCTCGCTGCATTACTTCGGCGAGCATGCGCAGGCGCGCGAGCGGCTCGAGGCGGCGACGGCCGAGCTGGCCGACGCCGGTGAACCGCCGTGCGCCGAAGCCGCGCTGGGCATCGACGTCGCGACGCTCGGCCGGACGATGCTGATGCGGCTCGTCTGGATCCAGGGCGATCCGGATTACGCGATGCGGCTGTCGGCGCAGGCGGTCGAATGCGCGCGCCGCAGCGGCTCGGGGCTGGCGTTGTGCGTCGTGCTCGGTGCCGCGGCCGTGCCGATTGCGTTGCGCTACGGCGATCACGATGCGATCTCCGACTATCTCGCGACGCTGCGCGCGACCGCCGACGCGAACGGCTTCGACATCTGGCGCAGCCATGCCGAATGTCTCGCCGGGCGTTTCGACATGCAGGCGGGCCATCCGGGCGCCGGCCTCGCGCGGCTCGAGCCCGCGCTGCGGCGCATCGAAGCGAGCGGGTTCCGGCGGCTGCTCGCGCCGCTGGTCGTCGCCTACGCGGAAGGGCTGACGCGCACCGGCCGCGCGGCCGACGCATGCACGAAGCTCGACGCGACGCTCGCGCGCTGCCGCGCGCACGGCGAGCATCTGTTCGTGCCCGAACTGCTGCGCGCGCGCGGGCTGGCGACGCTCGAACAGGCCCGCGCCGCCGATCCGGATCGCGCGGCCGCGTGCGAAGCGGACGGGCAGCATCATCTGTTGACGGCGATCCAGACGGCGAACGCGCAAGGCGCCGCGATGTGGGCGCTGCGCGGCACGCTGGACCTGGCCGATCACCTGATCGAGCGCGGGCGCATCGCGCAGGCGTCGTCGCTGGTGGCCGACCTGTCGGGGCAGATCGACCCGCAGTCGCGCGCGTTCGACGTGCGCCGCCTGGCGCGTCTGCAGAACTTCGTTCGCCAGGAGACCAACGCGTCGACCGGCTCGACGCGCGCGCGACGCGAGGCGGCGGATGCGATGCAGTCGGCGGCGTGACGGCGCGCGGGCCGATCGTTCAATGTTCAAGGAGGAAGGGATGGTCGGTGGATCGTCAAACCGGATGCATGCCGCGTGCGGCCGCATGCCGGCTTTCGGCGCGGACGGGGGGGGCTGACGATGCTCGAGACGACGGCATCCGCCGAAGCGGCGGACCTCATCGTATACAACGGCAAGATCGCGACGCAGGACGCGCGGCAGTCGTTCGTGACCGCGCTCGCGGTCAAGGACGGCCGGATTCTCGCAACGGGCAGCGGGCACGACGTGATGCGCCATGCGCGCGACGGCACGCTGCGCATCGACCTGAACGGCCGCACCGTGATCCCGGGGCTGAACGATTCGCACCTGCACGCGATTCGCGGCGGCCTGAACTTCAACCTGGAACTGCGCTGGGACGGCGTGCCGACGCTCGCCGACGCGCTGTGCATGCTGCGTCGCCAGGTGCTGCGCACGCCGGCGCCACACTGGGTGCGCGTGGTCGGCGGCTGGACCGAATTCCAGTTCGCGGAAAAGCGCGGGCCGACGGTGGCCGAGCTCAACGCGATCGCGCCCGACACGCCGGTCTTCATCCTGCACCTCGGTGACAGCGCGCTGCTGAACGCAGCCGCGCTGCGTGCGATCGGCTACGGCCGCGACACGGGCGATCCGCCCGGCGGCGAGATCCAGCGCGATCGCCTCGGCAGGCCGACCGGCATGTTGATCGCGCGCCCGGACATGGGCGTCCTGCACGCGGCGCTCGAGCGCGGCCCGAAGCTGGACCACGACGAGCAGATGAATTCGATGCGGCAGTTCATGCGGGAATTGAATCGCCTCGGCGTGACGAGCGCGATCGACGCGGGCGGCGACTTCCAGGCGTTTCCGGACGACTACGGCGCGATCCTGGCGCTCGCGCGGCGCGGCGAAATGACCGTACGCGTCGCGTACAGCCTGTTCGTGCAGCACGCGGGACGCGAGCTCGACGACTACGCGCGCTGGGTGACGCTCGCGAAGCCCGGCGACGGCGACGCGTTCCTGCGCATGAACGGCGCGGGTGAACTGCTCGTGTATTCCGCGGCCGATTTCGGCAATTTTCTCGAGCCCCGCCCCGATCTGCCGGCGGCGCTGGAGGCCGAACTGGCCGCGGTGGTGCGGCTGCTGGTGCGGCACCGCTGGCCGTTCCGGCTGCATGCGACTTACGACGAATCGATCGGCCGCTTCCTGAACGTGCTCGAAGCCGTGAACAGCGAGACGCCGTTCGACGGCCTGCGCTGGTTCTTCGATCACTGCGAGACGATCACGGACGCGAACATTGCGCGCATCGCCGCGCTGGGCGGAGGCGTGACGGTTCAGCACCGGATGGCGTACCAGGGCGAGTATTTCATCGCGCGCTACGGCGCGGAAGCGGCCGCGCGCACGCCGCCGATCCGCGCGATGCTGGCGGCCGGGCTGCCGGTCGGCGCGGGCACCGATGCGACGCGCATCGCGAGCTACAACCCGTTCCTGTCGCTGTACTGGATGGTGTCCGGGCGCACCGTCGGCGGCACGGCGCTCTATCCCGAATGCAACCGGCTCAGCCGCATGGAGGCGCTGCGCCGCTACACGGTGGGCAGCGCGTGGTTCTCGAACGAAGACGATCGCAAGGGCGCGCTCGTGCCGGGCCAGTATGCGGATTTCGCGGTGCTGACGGACGACTATTTCACGATCGACGAGTCGCAGATCAAGTCGCTGGCGTCGGTGCTGACGGTCGTCGACGGCAAGGTCGTGCACGCCGACGACGAGTTCGAAACGCTGGCGCCGCCGCCGCTGCCGGTCAGCCCCGCGTGGTCGCCGGTGGTCGAGTTCGGCGGCTTCGCGCGGCGTGGCTGGACGGCCGCGATGCCGAAGCGCGCGGCGGCCGACAGCCACCCGGATGCGCGCGCCGCGCGCGGTCATGCGGGCCGTTTCGCGCAGCGCCTGCAGGCGGCCGCGCGGGAGGTCGTCGAGCAGTGCGAAGGATTGGTCTGCCACGGTGCCGCCTTTTAGGACGGCATGGGTCGGCGGGCGGAATGGCGGTGCCGGTGCGTACCGCGCGGCGAATGGATAATTTTGTGCCCCGGCAACGGGCAGAAGGAGACGAGATGAGTGCTGCGCACACGTGTGCACGGGCCGACGACGAAGTTGCCGGCGTTCGCATTCCCCGGACGCCGATGACGATCGAAGCCGTCGAGGCCGCATGCGCGTCGCTGCCGCGCGTGATCGCCGATCATGCATGCCGGGTGTTCGTCCTCGCGTCGCTCGCCGCGCGCCGTGCCGGCGAGACGCTCGATGCCGATGCGCTGTACGTGGCCGCGATGTACGCGAACATGGGCTTGAGCCCGGCCTACTCCCGCTCGACCGAACGCTACGAAATCGACAGTGCCGATGCCGCGCAGGCGTTCCTGTCGCGCCACCAGATTTCGCAGCAGCTGCGCGACGAGGTGTGGTGCGCGATCGCGCTGCATACGACGCCCGGCGTGGCCGCGCGCATGTCGCCGCTCGCGCGTGCGCTGGCGTTCGCCGTGTCGACCGACCTGATGGCGACCGGCTTCGACGCGTATTCGGTGGACGAGCGCCGCGCGCTGCTCGCCGCGTATCCGCGCGGCGAAGGATTCGGCGATGCGTTCCTCGACGCGCTCGCGCGCGGTGTCGCGCACCGGCCGGCGTCGACCTTCGGCACGTGGAGCGCGGATGTGCTCGATCGGGCCGATCCGGATTTTCGCCGGCCGAATTTCTGCGGCCGTGTGCTCGGTTCGCGCTGGCAGGACGCCTGAGCACATTATTCGCCATCCTGATGATCGGGCCGGTTGCGGCGGCAGCGGGGGCTGCCGCCGGCGCCGTGCGCTGACGGTCAGGCGGTCAGGCCCGCCGCGTCGTGACGCGCGTAGTCGACGTATCCCGCGCGGTCGCCGCCGTACCAGCCGACCGTCTTCGGCGCGGCGAGCGGCGCATTCGCCGCGATCCGCTCGACGAGGTCGGGGTTCGCGATGTATGCGCGCGCGAACGCGACGAGATCGGCATCGCCCGCGTCGATCAGCGCATTCGCGGCGTCCGGCGCGATGCCGCCGTTGACGATCAGCGTGCCGCGGTACGCGTCGCGCGTGTTGGCGACGATGCGCGGCAGGTCGGGCTCGCCGCTCCAGCCGTTGGTGTCCGCCGCGTGCACGTAGGCGACGCCGGCTTCGTCGAGCATGCGCCCGACGTAGGCGTAGGTCGCATCCGGATCCGCGTCGCGCACGTTGTTGTACTTCGCGTACGGCGAGATGCGCACGCCCACGCGATCGAGCGGCAGCACGCCGCCGACGGCGTCGACGATTTCCTCGAGGAAGCGCGCGCGGTTCGCGAGCGAGCCGCCGTAACGGTCGTCGCGGCGGTTCAGCGTCGACGACAGGAACTGGTGCGGCAGGTAGCCGTTGGCCGCGTGAATCTCGACGCCGTCGAAGCCGGCCGCCTTCGCCCGAAGCGCCGCCTGGCGGAATTCCTCGACTGTCGCGGCGACCTCGTCGGTCGTCATCGCGCGCGACGGCGTCGCATGAATCTTCGTGTAGTAGCCGTTCTGCAACTGCGCCCACACCTGCAACTGTTCGAGATCGTCGTTGACGCCGGACGGCGACAGCGGCGCCGCGCCGCCGAGCAGCGTCAGCGAACTGACCCGGCCGCCGTGCCACAGCTGCGCGAAGATGCGACCGCCGTTGGCATGGACCGCGTCGGTGACCTGCTTCCAGCCGGCCGCCTGCTCGTCGGTGACGAGCCCCGGCGTGAGCTCGAATGCCGCGGAGGCCGGGCTGACGTTGGTCGCTTCGGTGACGATCAGGCCGGCGGACGCGCGCTGGGCGTAGTACTCGGTCATGAGCGCGGTCGGCAGGCCGCGCGACGGCGCGCGAGAACGCGTCATCGGGCCCATCACGATACGGTTGGGAAGCGGCAGGCCGCGCAGATCGTAGTGGCTGAGCAGGGTAGACATGATGGATTCCTTGTGCGTGGGGCAGGGCGCCGCCGCGAATCGTCCGGCTGCGGCCGGTGCGGTGGCTGGCCCTGCGGGAAGTCGGAGATGACGTGCCGGCAGCGTTCCGTTGCGCGAGAAGCCCGAGCGGCATTCGCGCGTGAACCGGTGCCGGCGCCGGTTCAGGCCTGTGCGTGGCGTTCCGCGTGCGGCCGCCCGATCACGAGGTAGTGGGCGAGCGCGACGATCGGGAACACGCCGGCGACGGCGGCGACGAGCGGCCAGCCGCCATGCTCGTACAGCGGGCTGGCGAGCGCGGAGCCGATGGCGCCGCCGACGAAGATGCTCGTCATGTACAGCGCGTTCAGGCGGTTGCGGCTCGCCGCATGCAGCGCATAGATCTCGCGCTGGCCGAGCACCATGTTCATCTGCACCGCGAAGTCGAGCACGATGCCGGTGACGACGAGGCCGTACAGCCCGGCGCCGTGGACCAGCGCGACCGCATACGACAAGGCGCCTGCGACCAGTGCGATCAGCGTGGCCCGCACCGTGTGGCCGGCATCCGCGAGGCGGCCGGCGACGGGCGCCGACGTCGCGCCGATCGCGCCGACCAGTGCGAACAGGCCGATGGCCGACTGCGACAGGCCGTAGTGACGCGTGAGCTCGACCGGCACGGCGGTCCAGAACAGGCTGAACGACGCGAACATCAGGCCCTGGTAGAACGCGCGATGGCGCAGCACCGGCATCGTGCGCACGAGATGCAGCAGCGAGCCGATCAGTTCGAAATAGGTCGCGCGATGATCGGGCTGGCGCGACGGGATCGTCAGCGCGAGCACGGCCGTCACGAGCGTCATCAGCACGGCGGCGGCCGCGAACACGAAGCGCCAGCCGAACGCGTCGGCCACCACGCTCGACAGCGGCCGCGCGAGCAGGATGCCGAGCAGCAGCCCGCTCATGATCGTGCCGACCACGCGGCCGCGCGAATGATCGGGCGCCAGGTGCGCGGCGAGCGGCACGAGGATCTGCACGGCGACTGAGCTGAAGCCGATCAGCAGCGAGATCGCGAGGAACGGCCCGGGCGTATGCACCATCGCCGCGGCCGCGAGGCTCGCGATCGACACGACGGCGGTCGTGATCATCAGCTTGCGGTTCTCGAGCAGGTCGCCGAGCGGCACGATGAAGAACAGGCCGAATGCGTAGCCGATCTGCGTCAGCGACACGATGAGGCTCGCGGTTTCGCCGGACATGTGCAGGCTGGGTGCGATGAGTTCGGTGATCGGCTGCGCGTAGTACAGGTTCGCGACGATCGCGCCGCAACTGAACGCGAACAGCAGGATGAGGCCCTGCGTGAGCTTGGTCGCGTGCCCGTGGGCAGCGAGCGGGGTGGATTCTGCTGACATGATCGACTCCTTGAAAAGAGATGTCGGGAGCCCGTTCTTCGGGCGGGCGGTGCGATTGCCGATGCGGCGAAACGACAGCCGCCGCATTGCCGTCAAGATTATTGATCGATCGATAACAAGGGAATACGCCCGCTGCGCAATCGAGCATTGCGTGGCGCGCAAAGGGGGCGGATCGCGCGTGGAATCACGCGCGGGCGCCGCGCGGCAGCGTCGGCACGAGCGTGAAGCGGCGGGCCTCCGGCGCGCATATCGCGGCTCGCGAAGCCCATGAAACCAGTCTGGATCGCGCGGACTGAATTGTCCTGAAACGCCGCTTTAAACCATTTGATTCATGCGGCGCGCGACGAGGGTGTCGCTGTCAGCCGCGCTTGCCCTGCAGCGTCGGAATCTCCGCGAACTGGCCCGCGAGCCATTCGACGAAGAGCTTGAGCTTGACCGGCGTATGCCGGTTGGGCGGATACAGGATCGAGATCGGCCGGGGCGGCGGGTTGAAATCGGTCAGCACCTCGCGCAGACGCCCCGATTTCAGGTACGGCTCGACCAGGTACAGCGATGTCTTGATCAGGCCGATCCCCGCGAGGCCGCATTCGATGTAGGTGTCGGCGTCGTTCACCGCGACCGTGCCGCACATCTGCACGATGCGCGGTTCGCCGTCGACGACGAAATCCCACGGACGCGGCCGGCCCGTATCGGCCGAGATGTGGCTGACCGCGACGTGCTGCGCCAGGTCGTCCACCGTTTCGGGGGCGCCGCATCGTTCGAGATAGGCGGGCGCCGCGCAGGTGCAGGTGGTGAGGCTGCCGATCCGTTTCGCGACCATGCCCGAATCGTCGAGCGCGCCGATGCGCACGACGCAATCGACGCCTTCGCCGATCAGGTCGATCTGCCGGTCGGTCACGCCGAGTTCGACCGAGATGCCCGGATTGGCGGCAAGAAACTCCGGCAGCGCGGGCACCATGATCTGCTTCGCCATGGCCGGCGGCAGGTTCACCTTCAGGCGGCCGCGCGGCACGTTGCGCGCCTGCGAGACGGCTGCTTCCATGTCGTCGATCTCGCGCAGCACGCCGACGCAGCGTTCGTAATAGGCCTGCCCGTCCTCGGTCAGCGAGATGCGGCGCGTCGTGCGGTTCAGCAGCCGGCAGCCGAGATGCCGTTCGAGCGTGCTCAGCAGCGCGGACACGCGCGGCGTCGTGAGTCCGGTCGTGTCCGACGCGCGCGTGAAGCTGCCCGTCTCGACGATGCGCGTGAACACGCGCATCGAAAGCAAGGTATCCATCGTTCAGAAATCTCCAGCCTGTCGATTGTCGGCGCCGGTGCGTGCCGGCGCGATCGGTTGTGATCCGCGGCTATGCGTCGATGCGTTTCCTGAGCGAATCGCCGGCGAACGGCATTTCGCGCATGCGCTGCCCGGTCGCGTCGAAGATCGCGTTGGCCAGCGCGCCGGCCGTCGGCCCCATCGACGCCTCGGCCGCGCCGAGAAACGGTGCGCCGGGACGATTGATCAGGTGCACCTTCACGCTTTGCGGCGCGGCCGGGAAACGCAGGATCGGATAGCTGCTCCAGTCGAAACTGCGAATGCGCTGCGTATCGTATTTCAACGCCTCGTACAGCGTCCAGCTCGCGGCCTGCACGATGCCGCCCTCGATCTGGTTGCGGATGCCGTCGGGCGACACGATCTGGCCGGCGTCGACGGCGACTTCCGCGCGGTCGAGCGTCACGTGGCCCGTCTCCGGCACGACCGTGACCTCGACCGCGATCGCGACGTAGCCCATCAGGTTCTTGTATTTGCCGAACGCGAAACCGACGCCGCGATTGCGTGCACGCGGCGGCCGCGGCCAGCCGAATCTGGTCGCGGCGAGCTGGATCACCTGGCGCGCGCGGTGATCCTCCATGTGGCGCAGGCGGAATTCGACCGGATCGACGCCGGCGGCGTGCGCCAGCTCGTCCATGAAGCTCTCGATGGCCCAGACGTTCGTGTGCGCGCCGAGCGAGCGCATCGCGGACGTCTGCAGCGGCATCGTCGGCGAGAAGTTGTTGACGATGTGCATGTTCGGCAGCGCGTACAGCGGGATCGCATTGCGATCGCCGCCGCCCTCGGGCTGCAGCATCGGCGTCGACGGCGCGGACACGAACGGCGGCTCGAGCATGCGGGCGGGCAGAAGCCGGCCGGCGTTGACGATGCGCTCGTTGTGCGAACTGCTCCACAGCGCGTAGTTCCAGTCGACGATGCGGCCGCCCGCATCGAGCGATGCGCTGAGCTCGGTGACCATCGCCGGCGTGAAGTGGTCCCACGTATGTTCCTGCTCGCGCATCCACTGCACGCGGATCGGCTTGCCGGGCATCGCGGCCGCGATCAGCGCCGCATGCGCGGCCGCGTCGTCCGCGCCGTTGTGCCCGTAGCAGCCGGAGCCCTCGGTGTGGATGCAGCGCACGTTCGCCTTCGGCATCGACAGCATTTCCGCGAGCGCGTCGCGCAGCGGATAGACGCCCTGCGAGTGGGTCCACACGGTCAGCGTGCCGTTCTCGAGATGAGCGACCGAACACGAGGGCCCGATCGAGCCGTGCAGCAGATAGTTCTTCAGGAACGTGGCGGAGAGCGTCTTCGTCGCCGGCGCGCTCGGCGCGTGCGTGTTGGCGATCTCGATGCGTTGGGTCGCGATCCGCTTCAGGTCCGCGTGGACCGTCTCGCGGTCGGGCAGCGCCCGGCCGCCGGACCAGCGACAACCGGCGGCCAGCGCGCGCTGCGCGAGCACCGCCTGCCATTCGCCCTGGGCGACGACGGCGAGCATGCTGCCGTTGCGCACGATCCGCACGACGCCCGGCATCTTCAGGATCGCGGCTTCGTCGAACGACAGCAGTTTCGCGTCGTACACCGGCGGCATCACGACCCGCGCATGCAGCATGCCGGGCAGCGTCATGTCCTGCACGTAGCTGACGCCGCCCGTGACCTTGTTCGGAATGTCCACGCGCGGCAGCGACGTGCCGATCACGGCGAACGTGGCCGGCGGTTTCAGCGGCGACGTCGGCGTGGCGTTGCGGTGCAGGTCGACGGTGCGCACCGCGTCGGCGTAGCGCATCGTGCGGCCGTCCGGCGCCTTGATGACGGCGTCGGCGACGGTCAGCGTGCGCGGATCGACGCCGAACTGCTTCGCCGCGCCGTCGACCAGCAGGCCGCGCACCTGCGCGGCGGCGTTCAGCAGCGCGGAGCCGCTGTCAGCCATCGTGTGGCTGCCGGCCGTCAGGCCTTCGTCGGGCGACGCGCCGGTGTCGGCGGTCAGGAACGTGATCAGCGAGGGCTTCATGTTCAGCTCCTCGGCGGCCACCTGCAGCAAGGCGGTGCGCACGCCGGTGCCGAGCTCGACCTTGCCGGTGAACACGGTGACCTTGCCGTCGGGCGCGATCTTGATCCACGCGTCCAGCAGCGGATTGGTCTTCAGGCTGCCGGCCAGCGTTTCGGTGGCCTTGGCGACGTGGACGGCGGCGCCTTCGTCCGCGATCACGACCTCGGCGAGCGCGCGCGCGGCGGGCGCGAGGGTGAACGCGACGAAGAGCGCGCCGGAAACCATGAAGTGCCGGCGGCCTTCGTCGATGTCGTCGGGTGCGTTCATCAGATTTCCTTATTGATCATGACGGGCGCGGCGGACGGTTCCGGCTCCGGCATCCCCGCGACCTGGCGTACGGCCGCCAGGATTCGCATGTGGGTGCCGCAACGGCACAGGTTCGGTTCCATGTGGGTGCGCAGCTCGTGTTCGGTCGGCTTCGGGTTGCGTTCGAGCAGCGCCTGCGCGCGCATGATCATGCCCGCGATGCAGTAACCGCACTGCGCCGCCTGATGATCGATGAACGCCTGCTGCAGCTTGCCGGGATGCTCGGCGGTGCCGAGGCTTTCCAGGGTCCTGACGCGACGCTCGCCGAGCGCGGCGACCGGGATCAGGCACGAGAACATCGGCTTGTCGTCGACGATCACGGTGCACGCGCCGCATTGCCCGAGGCCGCAGCCGAACTTCGCGCCGTGCAGGTGCAGGTCGTTGCGCAGCGCGTACAGGAGCGGCGTCGAGGGATCGATGTCGAGCGTGTGTCGCACGCCATTCACGGTGAGGGCGATCATTGCGCGCGGTCCTCCTTTCTGAGCTTCGCGGCGAGGGTGTCGACGCCGGTCCATGCGGCGCGATCGGAATATGTTTCGCGGAGATAGGCGGCGAGATCCGCGATCTGCCCATCGTCGTACTGGTCGATATAGGACGGCATGTAGTTCAGCGTGTCCTCGCCGTGCCAGCCGATACCGTTGAACATCATCTGGATCGCGTTGCGCGGCGTGTCGGCGGCGATCGCCGTGCTGAACGCGAGCGTCGGCCGTTCGCCGATCGACTGCATCGGCGACGCCGGCCCGTGGCACTGCGCGCACGACGCCTGGAACAGCACCGCGCCGCGCTGTCCGGCGGGCGTCGTCGGGCCGTGTCCCGCGCCGGCCGTTGCCGGACGCGCGGCGGCAGGCTTCTGGATGGACAGGATGTACGCGGCGATCGCCTCGACGTCCTCCACCGGCACCGTCGCGAGATCGCGCGTGACCGGCAGCATCGGTCCGGCGGCCGCGCCATGCTCGCTCGCGCGGCCCGTGCGCAGGTACGTGACCAGTTGCGCCTGCGTCCACGGCCGGACCGCGTGACCGAGCGTATTGAGCGGCGGCGCTTCCCAGCCGTCGACGATGCCGCCGTCGAACGCCTTGCCGGCCTGTTCGCCGCCGATCGCATTGAGCGGCGAATGGCACGACGCGCAGTGCCCGAGGCCGTCGACGAGCGCCTTGCCGCGATTCCATTGCGCGGATTGCGACGGGTCGGGCTGGTACGCGCCCTCGCGCAGGAACAGCACGTTCCAGAACGCGACCAGCGGCCGGAAGTTGAGCGGGAAGATCAGGTCGTTCGCCGGCGTCTTCGTCTGGACCGGTTCGCGCGTCATCAGATACGCGTACGCGGCCGCGATGTCCTGGTCGGACATTCGCGTGAAATGGATATACGGAAAGGCCGGGTACAGCGGATGGCCGTCGCGGGCGATGCCGCTGCGCAGCGCGCGCGCGAATGCCGCCTGCGACCAGCGGCCGATGCCCGTGTCGGCATCCGGCGTGATGTTGGTCGCGTAGATCGTGCCGAACGGCGTCGCGAGCGGCAGGCCGCCGGCGAACGGCTTGCCGTCCTTCGCGGTGTGACAGACGACGCAGTCGCCGAGCGCGACGACGCGCGCGCCTGCGCGAATGAGCTGCGGATCGAACGACGCGCGCGCGGGCGGATCGATCGGCGCGATCGACGGCCGGAACATGATGCCGATCGCGACCGCGAGGCCGACGACCGCGACACCTGCCGCGCCGAACCAGAGACGTTTGTGCTTCATGCGCGCTCCCGGCGAGCCGGTTCATTCGGCGTCGTGCAGTTGGCGAGGCAATGGAAAGGGCGCCGGCCGTGCGGTACGCGCGATGCGGTGCGGATCCGCTTGCCGTGACAGGCGGGCCGGCGCGTGCCGGCAGCGGAGGTTGCGGCCGGGGCCGACGGATGGCGATGGCGCATGGCCGACCGGTTCGGCCATGACGAGCCGGGCCGGCGATGGCGATTCGCGGCGGAGTTCATGTCGTCGTTCCAGAAGGTGGGATTGCGCGCGGGCCGTGGCCCGTGCGGCGGATGATGGGGGCAGTCTACGCGGCGGGCGGCGCCGTTACCTGAAACCGCGCTGAAACGTTCTGAACGCAGGCGCCGGCCATCGCGTGCGGTTCCGTCGTGCGCCGCGGCGCATTGCTGACCATCGTGTCGGCGTTGGCGACATCCATTCCGTCATCGCCGGCCAGCATGTCAAAGCGGTGTGCCGAGGCCGAACGCGGCCGCGAGTTGCGGCCCCTTCTCGAGCAACGCGGTCACTTCCTCGCGCCGTCGCACCGACCATCGCGCGAGACGTTCGACGACATCGGACGCGTCGGCCGGCAGCGCCTCGGCGAGCGACACCGCATCGCTCGCCGCTTTCGACGTGCCGGAGGCCGTATGCGGGCGCACGGTGCAGGCCGCATCGCCGATCAGCGCCACGCGGCCGTCGACGAAGCCGGGGCTCAGCGCGTCGACGATCGCCTGGTTGAACGGCGCGCGCGTCGCGAGCACCAGTTGCGACAACGATGCCGGCAATCGTTCTTCCGCCAGTTGCCGCAGCGCGCCGACGGTCTCATCCGCAAGCATCCCCGGATGCACGGATGCATGATGGACGTTGCCGTCACGATCGGTCAGGTGGCGGCGCAGCGCCGTGCGGTCGGCTTCGTTGCGATACCACAGCCAGTTGAAACGGCGCGCGCCCGGCGCGAGCGAGCCGTCGAGCGCGGGAATCAGGAACGCCATGAACAGCTCGCCCGGCGCCTTGTGAAGCGTCATGTTCTCGACCAATGGCGCAATCGCGGCGGCGTCGAATTCGGCTTCGTCGACGATGCCGCGCCACGCGAGATAGCCCGCGAACGACGGCGCGTAGCCGGGAAACAGGCGCGTGCGCAGGGTCGAGCCCGCTCCGTCGGCCGCAATCAGCACGTCCGCGCGGATGCGTTCGTCGCCCAGGTGTACGTCGACGCCGTCGGCGTCCTGCTCGAAGCCGCTGACCGCGCGGCCGTAACGGATGCGTCCGGGCGGCAGCGTCTCGCACAGCGAGCGGTACACGGCGTCCCACGACGAGAACGGCAGCATTTCGGGTTCGTCGCGCGTGACGCTGCCGTCGCGATCGATCCAGCGCCGCCGATGCGTCGGCACGCTGATCATCTGCCGGCAATGACGGCCATGCTGTTCGAGGAACGCCATCATCCGGCGCAGCACGGCCACGCCGCCGCCCTGACCGCGTAGCGGCGACGGCGAGCGCTCGTAGACCGTTACGTCGTGCCCGATGCAGTCGAGCGTCAGCCCGGCCGCGAGACCGGCGATCGACCCGCCGGCAATGATTATTTTCATCGTGCGTGACTCCAAGTTCGAAAGACGGCATCGTCGGCCGCTTGCCCGCCCGCGTGCCGACGCGCGTGGTGCCGACGGCTCGCCGGATGATGCCATGTGCGTCGGCGGGCTGCGCCGACCGTGCAGGCGCGGCCGGTCGCATGCGTTTTCGCCGGCCGGTCCGCGCGCTAGATGCGCAGCAGCCTGCCCGCATTGCCGCCGAGGATCATCGAACGCTGTTCCGCCGTCAGGTCGACGCGATCGAGAAAGCGGACCGGTTGTTCGTAGCCCATGTCGAAGCAGTAGTCGCTGCCGAGCACGAGCCGATCGACGCCGACGTTCGCGATCAGGAAGTCCAGCACCGGCCCGGAATGAGACACCGTGTCGTAGCTGAAGCGCCGCAGATAGCTGCTCGGCTTCTGCGCGAGCCGGCGCGTTTCGGGGCGCACGGTCCAGCCCGCGTCGAGGCGTCCCGCGACGATCGGCAACGCACCGCCCGCATGCGGCAACGTGAAGTGCAGGTCCGGATGGCGATCAAGCACGCCGCCGAGGATCAGGTGCGCGGCCGCGATCGCCGTATCGAACGGATTGCCGAGCAGGTTGCTCAGGTAGAAATCGCCGAGCCGCGCGCCGCCGACCGTTTGCTGCGGATGCAGGAACACGGGCAGGTTCAGTTGCGCGATGCGCGCGAAGACCGGCGCGAACAACGGATCGTCGAGATCGCGGTTGTCGATGTTGGTGCCCATGTACACGCCGCGCACGCCTGGCAGCTGCGCGGCGCGTTCGAGTTCGTCGATCGCGTCGGTCGCGTTCAGCATCGGCAGCGTCGCGAGCACGACGAATCGTGCCGGATGCCGCTGGTAGACGCGCGACGCGGCCGAATTCCAGTCGCGCGCGAGCTTCGCATTGAACGGCCGGTCGCCCCAATACGCCATCGGCACGCTGAGCGACAGCGCCTGAACGTCGACGCCGGACGCATCCATGTCCCTGAGCCGCGCGTCGACGTCGATGAACTTCATCGGCAGCGGCCCGAGGCCGCCGGCGGGCGTGCGGAACGTGAACGATGCGTCGTCGCACGTGAACGACCCGCCGAAGCGCTTGCCCTCGCCGCCGACCAGATCGCAAAAGCTTTCGGGGTAGTAGTGCGCGTGGATGTCGATCGCGCGCGGCCTCGGCAGCGACGGGGCAGGCGATGCGGCCGGGGCGTTCGCGGTTTCGGCGGCCGATGCCGAACGGCCGGCCACGGCCGTGCCGGCGAGCGCGGCAAACGCGCCGAGCAGGCGTCGCCGGGCCGGCGACGGGCAGCAGGTGCAGGTCAACGTGGCGTGTCTCATGCGGATATCGACTCCTCGAATCGTGCGGCTCCGCCGCGTTGCGTGATGCCCGTTGTGATGCCCGTTTCGCACGCGACGAGCTGGGTGTCGAACTGCGCGCGCTCGTGCCGCGCACGGGCCGAGCGATCGGTGACGGAGAACAGGACGACGCCGGCGAACGCCGCCGCCATCGAGAACAATGCCGGGTATTCGTACGGATAGACCGGATGCGCATGACCGAGCACCGTCACCCACACGGTCGGGCTCAGCACCGTGAGCGTGACGGCGGTGGCGAGCCCGAGCAGGCCGCCCAGTACCGCGCCGCGCGTCGTCAGCCCGCGCCAGTAGATCGAGAGCAGCAGCACCGGGAAGTTCGAGCTCGCCGCGATCGAGAACGTGAGGCTGACGATGAACGCGATGTTCTGCTTCTCGAACGCGATGCCGAGCAGGATCGCGAGCACGCCGAGCACCACGGTCGTCGCGCGCGCCACGCGCATTTCCTCGCGGTCGGACGCGCGCCCGCGGCGCAGCACGTTCGCGTAGAGGTCGTGCGAGATCGCCGATGAACCCGCGAGCGTGAGTCCGGCGACCACGGCCAGGATGGTCGAGAACGCGACCGCGCAGATGAAGCCGAGGAACACGTTGCCGCCGACCGCATGCGCGAGATGGATCGCCACCATGTTGGCGCCGCCCGTCACGGCGCCGGACGCGTCGTGGTACTGCCGGGCCGGCGCGACCAGCGCGATGGTGCCGAAGCCGATGATGACGATCAGCATGTAGCCGATGCCGACGATGCCGGTCGCATGCAGGATGCTCTTGCGGGCCGCCTTGACGTCGCCGACCGTGAAGAAGCGCATCAGGATGTGCGGCAGGCCCGCCGTGCCGAAGATCAGCGCGAGGCCGAGCGACACGGCCGAGACCGGATCGGAGACCAGGCCGCCCGGACGCAGGATCGCCGCATGCTTCGGATGCACGCTCACGGCCTGCGCGAAAAGCGCGTCGAGACTGAAGCCGAAACGGCCGAGCACCATGAACGCCATGAACGCCGCGCCGGCGAGCAGCAGCACGGCCTTGACGATCTGGATCCAGGTGGTCGCGAGCATCCCGCCGAAGAAGACGTAGATGACCATCAGCACGCCGACGACCAGCACCGCGACCGTGTAGTCGAGACCGAACAGCAGCTCGACCAGCTTGCCCGCGCCGACCATCTGCGACACCAGATACAGCAGCACGATGACGATCGAGCTCGACGCAGCGAAGGCGCGGATCGGCCGTTGCCGCAGGCGATAGGACACGACGTCGGCGAGCGTGTACTTGCCGAGATTGCGCAGCGGCTCGGCGATCAGGAACAGGATGATCGGCCAGCTCGCGAGAAAGCCGACCGAATAGATCAGGCCGTCGTAGCCGCTCGTGAACACCAGCGCGGAGATGCCGAGCAGCGACGCCGCCGACATGTAGTCGCCGGCGATCGCCCAGCCGTTCTGCAGCGCGGTGATCCGGCCGCCGGCCGCGTAGTGGTCGGCCACGCTGTGGTTCTTGCGCGCGGCCCAGCGCGTGATGACGAGCGTCGACGCGACGAACAGCAGGAACATGCCGATCGCGACCGGGTTGTGCCCGTGCGCGAGCGCCGCGGGGCCGGCCGCGAACGCCGGCGCCGTGCCGACGGCGGCGATCGATGCGAGGAGCAGGCGTTTCATTGCGCGTCTCCGTCGCGAATGGACGCGACGAGCGCGTCGTGGACCGAGTTGGCCTGGAACACGTACAGCGCGACCAGCGCGAACGTGACGACGAACATGCCGAAGCCGACCGGGATGCCCCACGGCGTCGGCCGGCCCGGCACGATCGGCTGGCCGAGTAGCGTCGGCGAAAACGCCAGCGTCAGGATGAACGCGAAATAGAGGCCGAGCATGACGAGCGTCAGCGACCAGGCGAGCAGCCTTCTGCGCCTGACGAGCGTGCGAAAACGGGCATCGCGCAGCAGCGGATGCGGGGCCTGCGCCGGCGAGTCCGGATCGGGCGCGGTGCCGGCGGCGGCCGGAAGCGTGTGGTTCACGGTGTCTCCTCGATGGGTCGAATGTCGTGGCGGCGGTGCGGGCGTCGCGCGTGTTGTGCGTGTCGTGCGCGCCGCCCGCCGTTGCCGGGCTCAGACGTGCGGCGGCACGGCGGTTTCCCGCATCACGACTTCCGGCGTTCGATAGCGCTCGGCCATTTCGCGCTCGGTGTCGTTTTTCAGTTGCGCCTGCATGTAGGCGCCGAGATGGCGCGCGTGCTGCACGATCGCGATGCCGAACGCCGTGCGCGTTTCGCTGTATTCGCTCAGTGCGTCGAGCGTGTCGGCGCGCGTGGCGAGTGAGCCGACGAGCGCGAGCGCATCGCCGGCGGCCTTGGTGACGCCCATTCCGCAATGCGGCCGCGCGACGAACGCGGCATCGCCGAGCAGCGCGATCCGGCCGAACGCCATGCGCGGCACTTCGAGGTCGTAGATCGGCTGGAACAGCGGCTGCGTCGCGCGCGACACGACTTCCGCGAACTGCGGCGCGAGCAGCGCGTGGGCCGCGTCCTCGAGATCGGCGAGGACGTCGCGCCGGATCAGCGTCGGCGGAATGCCGCCCGCCCACAGCTTGCCGGTCTCGTCGGTCAGCAGGTTCGGAAGGTCGGTGTCCTCGCTCGTCGCGCGATACCAGACGAAGTTGTAGCGGCGCTCGCCGGGCAGCGTGCTGTTGCCCTGGCCGGCGACCGGATAGCCGAGGATCTGTTCGTGCGGCGGCAGGCCGAATGCGAACTTGTCGAACAGGGTCGCGTCGGTCGCGTCCGACAGCGCGGCTTCGTCGACCAGCCCGCGCCACGCGACGTAGCCCGCGTATTGAAGCCGTGCGTCCGGCACGAGCCGTTCGCGAATCGCGGAGCGGAATCCGTCGGCCGCGACGACGAGGTCGGCGTGCACGACCGAGCCGTCGGACAGCGTGACGGACGCGTGCGCCGGGCCGTCCGAGACGTCGGTCACGACGGCGCCCGGGTGATAGTGCTGATCGGGCAGCGCCGCGCGCAGCACGTGATACATCTTGCTCCACGCGGTGAGCGTCTGCGGCAGCCGGCGCGCCGACGCCACGGCGCCGTCCTGCGACAGCGTGATGCGCGACTCGACCTTGACGCCGATCGATTCGTCGATGCGCACGCCCGCGGCGCGCATCACGTCGAACAGTTCCGGATGCGTGACGATGCCGGCGCCGCGGCCCGACAGCGCCTCGGGAACCCGCTCGTACACGTCCACGTCCCAGCCGTTGCGCAGCAGGAGGTTCGCGGCGAACAGGCCGCCCAGCGAGCCGCCGACGATGACGGCCTTGCGGTGAGTTGAAGTGACGTCGTTCATGTCAGTCTCCGATGGATGCGCGGGCCGCTGCGGCCGCGTCGGGAAGCGCCAGGCCTTCGACCTCGGCGGCAGCGAAGTTGAGTTCGATCGTCACGCCGGACGGATCCTCGATGAAGACCTGGTGCAGCCCGAGGCTCGGCACCGTGCGGTCGCGCCACGGGATGTTCTCGGCGCGCAGCGTATGCCACGTCGCCTCGACGCCGGTCGCGAGGAACGCGATGTGATCGACGGTGCCCGTGCCGGTGGCCGGCAGCGCCTTGTCGCCGAGATAGGCCGCGAGCCCGTCCGGGTTGGCCGGATCGACGCCGATGATGTGAACGATTCCGTAGTCGGCTTCGTCGCCGCCCTTGTAGAGCCACGCGCCCGGAAAGTCGAACGGCGGGCGATAGCCGCGTTTGAAGCCGAGCACGCGTTCATAGAACCGGCACGATTTTTCGAGATCGAGCGTGCGGATCGAGTAGTGCGCGAGTCTGGATACAGGCATGGGACACCTCGTGTTTATCGGGCGATAAGTTATCGTTCGATAAATTATAGTGGAAAAGATCGGCAGGACAAAGCCGCGATCGAGCGGTGTTTACCCGCGGTCGAAAAGGGTGCCGGATGCCGGCGCGCGATGCGTTACGACGCGATTTCGCCGGCCATGACGTCGTCCGCATAGCACCACACCCAGCGCTCGCCCGGCTCGATCGAACGGGCGAGCGGGTGGCCGGTTTCGTGGAAATGCCGGCTCGCATGGCGATTCGGCGACGAGTCGCAACAACCGACCTGCCCGCAGCTCAGGCACAGGCGCAAATGCACCCACCGGCTGCCGGATTTCACGCACTCCTCGCAGTAGTCCTTGTCGGTGTTCAGCACGCGTGCTTCGCCGAGGTGAGTGCAGGTCGTGGCCATCTTTCGCTCCGATGCCGGCGCCGCAGAGCGCTCGCAGCGCGGCCGGCGCGAAGCTGCGAGCGGAGGTGGACAGGCTTCATTGTGGACGGTCGCGGTGCGAGCGGACCTTAATTCTTATGAAGCGCGGCGGCGTGAAGGCGATGACGACGTACAGTCGCAAGTGCGGCCGACATGAAATGCGGCAACGCGGTCACCGGGAGGGTTTCATGACGCAGTCTCAGCAGGTCAAGGTCATCGGTTTGCCGAACAGCAAGGAGGCCTACGCAATTCGCGACTTCCTGAAGCGCGGCGTGGTCGAGTACGCGTGGTGCGAACTGACGTCCGACACCGACTGCATGCGCGAGCTGGGCATCGCGCCGCTGCGCGACATCCGGCTGCCGGCCGTCGTCTTTCCGGACGGCACGTGCCTCTACCAGCCGACGCTGCCGGAGATCGCCGCCAAGCTCGGCTGGGTCGCCCGGCCGCGCTTCGTCGAGTACGACGTGTCGATCTACGGCGCCGGCCCGGCGGGCTTGTCGGCCGCTGTCTATGCGGCATCGGAAGGGCTGCGGGCCGTCGTGATCGAGCGCGATGCGGTCGGCGGACAGGCGGGGACCAGTTCGCTGATCGAGAACTACATGGGCTTCCCGGACGGCATACCGGGCGCCGAACTGACCGAGCGTGCGCGCCAGCAGGCGGTCAAGTTCGGCGTCGAGCTGCTGATGATGCGCGAGGGCGTGCATGCGACGTTCGTCGACGGCAAGATTCGCGTCGACCTGGCCGACGGCTCGATCCTGACCGCGCGCGCGAATATCTGTGCGACCGGCATCGAATACCGCAGCCTCGGTTTGCCGGACGAACAGCGGTTTCTCAACGCAGGCCTGTTCTACGGCGCGGGATCGAGCGAAGCGTCGATGTGCGAGGGCAAGCACGTGTTCATCGTCGGCGGCGGAAATTCGGCCGGCCAGGCCGTGATGAACTTCGCACGGCACGCACGCGAAGTCACGATGATCGTCCGCGGTGCGTCGCTCGCGGCGACGCTGTCGCGCTATCTGATCGACCGGATCGAGCGCATGCCGAACGTGACCGTCCGCTACGGCACGACCGTCGACGCGCTGCAGGGCGACGATCGGCTCGAGGCGATCGTGCTGCGCACGGAAGACGGCGCGCGTGAAGTGCTGCCGGCCACGCACCTGTTCGTCTGCATCGGCGGTGCGCCGAACACCGAATGGGCACGGGATACGAACATCATCCGCAACGAGGGCGGCTATCTGGTCACCGGCAGCGATCTTTACGACTGTCCGGCATTCGAGCGCGTGTGGCCGCTCGAGCGCCGGCCGTACTTTCTGGAAACGAGCGTGCCGGGTTCGTTCGCGGCGGGCGACGTCCGGTCGGGTTCGGTCAAGCGGGTGGCGTCGGCGGTCGGCGAGGGGGCGATGGCCGTGACCTTCGTCCATCGATTCCTGAGCGAGGACGCACACCGCCAGCGCTGAACCTGAACAGCGCGGTGCCGGTGCATCTGCCGCCGATATCAGCCAGGCGTCGACACCGGCAGCCGGAACGTCATGACGGTACCGTGCCCGTCGCGTGGCGCGGCCTCGAGCGTGCCGCCATGCGCTTCGATGATCGAGCGGCAGATCGCGAGGCCCATCCCCATACCGTGCGATTTCGTCGTGAAGAACGGGTCGAAGATCTGGTTCGCGATGTCCGCGTCGATGCCGGCGCCGCGATCGGCGATGCAGACGACCGCGTGGCCGTCGCCGACCTGCGATGTGATCTCGAGTTCGCGCGGCGCGATGAGTCCGTCCATCGCGTCGAGTGCATTGGTGACGAGGTTCAGGATCACCTGCTGGATCTGGGTGCGGTCGGCCATCGCGTGCACGCCGTCGCAGTGCAGGTCGACGCGCAGCACCACACGCTTCGCGTCGATTTCCGTCTCGGTGAGACGCAGCATGTCGCGAACCAGGTCGTCGATCGCGACGGGTGCAAGCGCGGGCGGTGCCTGGCGCGCGAGCGATCGCAATGCGCGGACGATGTCGGCCGCACGCACGCCGGACGCACGGATGTCCTCGAGACTCGCGAGCGCCTCGCCGAGATCGGGTTGCGGGCCGCGCAACCAGCGCAGGCACGCGCCGACGCTCGACACGATGCTCGTCAGCGGCTGATTGATCTCGTGCGCGATCGATGCGGCCAGTTCGCCCATCACCGTCATGTGCGCGGTGCGCGCGAGTTCGGTGCGCGCGTGCCGCAGCTCGGCCTCGGTCTTGACCCGGCGAACGTTCTCGTCGATCAGTTCCGCGTAGAGCCGCGCGGATTCGAGCGCGTTGGCGGCCTGCGGCGCGAGCACTTCCAGCATCGCGATGCGCCGCGGCGAAAACACGCCGTTGCTCAGTGCATTCTCGAGATACAGCACGCCGATCAGCGCGCCCTGTTTCAATAGCGGCAGGCAGAACAACGAGCGCGTCGGGTGCGCGCGCAGGCTGTCGACGTGATCGGGAACACCGTCGCGCTGCGCATTCGCGAGCACGATCGGTTTGCGGGTCCGCGCGACGGTGTTCAGGATCGACAGCGGCACATCCTGTTCGGTCGGTTCGCCGCGGGCGATGTCGACGATCACGTCGCTGCCCGCGATGCGTGCCACCGCCTCGATGGTCAGCCGGTCGCGCCGCGCGAGCAGCAGCAGGCCATGGCGTGCGCCGGCGTACACGAGCATGTTGCGCATCAGCGTCTGGATCAGGCGCTCCAGCACGATTTCCTCGGACAGCGAGTGGGCCACGCGCATCGCGAGCGCGAAATCGAGATCCTCGCACGCGGGCGCGGCCGGGCCGCCCGGCGACGGATCCATCACGAGGAACGGATGCTGCGCCTCCATCGCCAGGGTCTTGCCGGTCGCGCCCCAGCGCCGGTAGCACGCATGGGCGAGCCGCAACTGATGGCGGGCGTGGCCGGCGAGCCCGAGCGACGCGGCATGCTCCGCAGCCCGTTCGTGCGCGAGCGCCTGTTCGTGCACGAAACCGCGTTCCGCCGCGAGGCCGGCCGATGTTTCGTACTGCTGCATTGCGATGACTTGCTCGCCGCGCACGCGCGCGAATTCGGCGTCGATCAGCGCAAGCTTGTTGAGAAACGTACCCGGATTTCGCTCGCTCCACGCCGCGAACCTGGCGCGCTGCGGCGCGAAGCGCTCGATCAGGCGATCGGGCGGCGTTGCGCCGTCGTCGGCCGCGATGCCGGCCAGCACGCTGAACAGGTGGAAATCGGCAAGCATGATGTGCGCGGGCGTCGACCACGCACTCGATGCGGCCGCGTCGAGCGATGCGCGTGCCGTCGCCGCATCGCCGAAGATGAACGCCGCCTGGCCGACGAGCACGTCGGTCCAGAACGCCAGGACCGACATCGGGGTCCGGGTCGACGCGCGGGCCCGCCACGTGCCGATCATACGGTCCTGGCCGAACTGCAGCGCGTCGATGAATTCCGATTGGGTGGAGACGAGGTCGACGATGTCGTCGTAGTGCGTGCCGCGCGCGATTTCCAGTAGCGGGTCGATTTCGTCGCGGATCGTGGGCAGCGCTTCACCCATCGACAGCAGATCGCTGACGATGTGGTTGCAGCTGTAGCACATCCAGCGCAGCTCGGCGCTCGCATTGCCCGCCGCTTTCGCATCGCGTGCGCGTTCGAGTGCATAGGACAGCGGCTGCGTCCAGACGCTCACCTGGTCGAGCGCGATCAGCGTGGCGGAGCGATAGCGCTCGAAGCCGTGGCGATCGACCAGCGCGAGCGCGACCTTGGCGAATTCGAAGCCGTCCTCATACGCGTCGTGATGCTCGGCGATGCTGACGCCATACCACGCGAGCCCCTGCACCGACGCGGCGGTGACACCGTGGCGCAGCGTCAGCCGCACCATCGTCGCGAAATGCAGCAGCATCAGCCCGCCGCTCGGATAGAACATCGCGGCTTCGAGCGCGGTCAGCAGCGCCATCGCGGCTTCGACGCGCGTGTCGGTCATCACGGGCAGGTCGATCAGATCGGCGATGGCGCGGCCGTCGAGCGCCGTGTGCACGGCCTCGCAGGCCGCCGCGAGATCGGCCTCGGCCGGCTCGGCGGGCAGCTCGACGCCGAGCAGCGCCAGCCCGGCCAGCGCGACGTCGATGGCTTGCCGGTAGTGCGACTCGACCGTGAGCTGCGCGGCCTTCAGCCGATGCGCCTCGGCCCGATCGGCGGGCGTGCGCGTCCGCGCCATCAGCATGTCGATCGCGTCGGACGCCTGCGCGGTTTCGCCGATCGCGAGCAGCAGGCCGCTACGCAGTATGCCGATCCGGCTTGCGAGACCGTAGTGTCGCGACCACGCATGCGGGCCGAGCAACGATTGCGCCAGCGCCAGAAACGACAACGCGCGATCGCGCGCGGCGGCCGTGGCGGCGGCCGCCGCGGCGTCGGTCAGCGCGCCCGCGAACGCGAGCGCGAGCGTGTCGTCGAGCGGCACGTCTTTCGCCAGTTCGATCTGGGCAGCGAGCGCCAGCAAGGATTCGGGCGACGGCGCGTTCGCGCGTGCCAGCATCGCGGCGGCGATCCGGGCGTGGCGCAGCGCGCGCACCGGGCTCCCCGTGAGCGCGTAGACCGCCTCGAGGATGCGGTCGTGCGTGAAGCGCCAGCGGTCGCCGGAGAGCGACACGAGGCCCATCTGGCGCGCCGGGTCCAGCCAGAAGCGGAGTTCGGCCAGCGTTTTGCCGGCGGCGGCGCGCAACAACGCTTCGTCGGTGTCGATGCCGATACAGGCCATCAGCGCCAGCAGCGTTCTCGATTCATGCGGCAAGCGCTGCATCCGGATCGCGAGCAGGCTCACGACATTCTCGGTCTGGTGGTGCGCGTCGATTTCGCCTGCGTTCCATTGCCACGTTTGCCGCACCGGATCGTAGCCGAGCAGTTGCTCGTCGATCAGCGTGCGCAGCAGCTGCTGGATGTGGAAGGGATTGCCGCCCGTCCTGCGATGCACGATGTCGCCGAGCCCGGCCAAACGGTCCGGCGCTTCCCCGAGCATGCCGGCCAGCATGCGCGTGACGTCGGGCGCGCCGAGCGGCGCGAGCGTCAACGACGACAGGCGGCCGCGATCGATCTGCTGGAGGAAGCGACGGAACGCCGGCGGGTAGTCGTGCTGCGGCCCGCTCCGGTAACCGGCGACGATGCAGAAATGCGCCGGCGGATCGAGCACGATGGAAGCGAGAAACGCGAGCGTCGCGTCATCGGCCCACTGGATGTCGTCCAGCGTCATGACGAGCGGTTCGGCCGGCGCCGCGAACGCGCGGAATGCATTCACGACGATCTGGCAGAGATGAAATGCCGGAATCGCATCGGTGTGGTCGAACGCGACGGGCTCGACATCAAGGAGCCACGCGGTTTCCGGAAAGATCGCGGAAAGGACGCTGGCCTGACGGCCCACGCGATCGCGCAGCCGCGCGGCGATCACCGCGATTTCGTCGTCGCGCCTGGCCAGCGCGCTGCCGAACAGCGCGCGCAATGCCTGCAGCACGGGCGCATACGGCCGCGCGGGCTGGAACTGATCGATCTTGGCCGACGTGCACCAGGCCGTGCCGGATGCCGCGCGCGCATGGCGGATGAAGTGTTCGGCGAGCGCGGTCTTGCCGACGCCGGCCGGCCCGTCGATCAGGACGACGGCCGTCTCGCCGGTGCGCATGACGGCGTCCAGACTCCCCTCGAGCAGGTGAATTTCAGCGTCGCGGCCGACCGGCAGGTCGGGCGCGTGCAAACCGGCGAACGGATCGCGACCGCCGAGCGCGAAGGGCTCGACGCGGCCCGCTGCCCGCCAGTCGTGCAGGATCCGCTCGAGATCGTGCTGCACCGTTTCACAGGACGGGTAGCGATCGGCGGGCTCCTTGGCGATCAGCTTCAGGATCAGATCGTTCAGGATGGTGGGCACGTCGCCGCGAAACGCCGCGGGCGGCGACGGCTGTATCGCGACGTGCGCGTGGACCCAATCGGACGTCGATGCGGCCTTGTACGGCATCGCGCCGGTCAGCAGGCGGAACAGCGTGATGCCGAACGCGTACAGGTCGGCGCGCTCGTCGACGGATGCGCCTTCCGAGACTTCCGGCGCCGCGTATGCGGCGAAATCCGTGCGCATCGTGCCCGCCGCCGCTTTTTTCGTGCCGCGCTCCCGGGCATGGGCGAACGCGCGGAGCATGACCGTGCCGTCCGGTGCGATGACGAAACTGGCCGGCTGGAGATCGCCGTGCAGCCAGCCGTGCCGATGCAGTTCGCCGAGCGCGCGTGCGGCGCCGATCGCGGTTTCGAGGAAGACGTCGAGCGGCAGCCGCCCGTGCGTCAGCGTGTCGAACGCACGCACGTCCAGGCGCGGATAGACGAGCACCGGGCCGTCGGCCGCGCGGATCAGCGCCGTCGGCGTGAGCGCACGCGCCGGGTCCAGGAGCCCGGCCAATGCGTATTCCTGCTCGAACTGCCGGCAGCGCTGATCGGATACCCAGCCGGTCTGGCATGCCGACCACACATCCCCCGTTGCGGCGTCGGTCAGGTCGAACGTCAGGACGTCGCCCGAGCGCACCACGTTCGACAGGCGGGCGCGCGCGAGCCAGTCGGCATCCATTCGATTCGAGGCGTCCGGGTCACGCAAGGGCTGATTCACGGTTGGGGCAGGCTGGGTGGAGCAGGTCGGAAACGGCTCGCGATGCGGGATCGGCCGGGCTCGGTCGCGCACGTCCGGGCGGCGACCCGTGCATTGTCCGACAGCCCGGCGGATTTTGCAGGCCCCCTGCGCCCCGCCGACCGGCCCATGCCGGACTAAACCTATGGATAATGTTCGCGGCGCCGGTTGCGACCTACGATACGGTCAAGCCTTCCGGCCTGCCTTGGCACGGCCGGACGGGCAACCCAGGAGCGCGTCGTCTCGCGAGGCGGCGCAAGGTGCCACGCAGCATAAGCGAGTGCGGATCATGTACACGTTCGGGCAGGTGACGGTTTCCCTTGAATGCCGCGAGGTCTGCGTCGACGGGCAGCCCCGGTATATCGGCGCCCGGGCATTCGAGATCCTCGAGCTGCTGGTGAAGGCGGCCGGCCGGCTGGTGTCGAAGGACGAGATCATGCAGGCCGTGTGGCCGCACACGATCGTGGTCGAGAACAACATCCAGGTCCACATCTCGACGCTGCGCAAGCTGTTCGGCGGCAAGCACGGGTGGATCCGGACCGAATCGGGGCGCGGCTACCGGCTCGCGCCGCCGGCCGACCGGACGCATGACGATCGTCGGCCGATCGCGTTCGAATCGGCGGGTGCTGCCCGCACGAGCGCCGCGCCGCGCAAATGTCCGATGATTGGTCGTGAGACGGAAGCGGCCGAGCTGCACGAGCTGCTCGAGCGCGAGGCGCTCGTCACGCTGGTCGGCCCCGGCGGCGTCGGCAAGACGCATCTGGCGCTGGAGGTCGCGACGGCCTGGTCGGCGGCGCGCGGGATCGAGATGGCCCGGGTCGATCTGGCCGGCCTGCAGGCCGGCGCGACGCCGGCATCCGCGGTGCTGGGCGCGCTCGACCTGCCGGGCGACGCCACCGCAGGGCCCGCCGATGTCGTGCGGGCGATCGGCGAGCAGCGCGTCGTGTTGGTATTCGACAATGCCGAGCCGTACGTCGACGATCTGGCGGATCTGAGCGAGGCGATCGCGGACGCGAATCCTGGCGCGATACTCGTCGTGACGAGCCGGGAGCCGTTGCGCGTCGCGGGCGAGCGGGTCTATCGCGTCGGTCCGCTGTCGGTGCCGCCGGCCGGCGCGAACGCCGGCGATATCGTCGCGAGCGGCGCGGTCCGGATGTTCCTGGCGCGCGCGCGTGCGATGGGGACGGACCTTCCGTCCGATGCGAAGACCCTCGACGCGATCGCGACCATCTGCCGCCGCCTGAGCGGCCTGCCGCTCGCGCTCGAGCTCGGGGCGGCCCGTGTCGCGTCGCTCGGCATCCAGGGTCTGGCGGCGGATCTCGACAAGTCCGTGCTGTCGCTGTCCGGCGGCCTGCGCACGGCCCACCCGCGGCAGCAGACCCTCAGGGCCACCATCGAGTGGAGTTATCGGTTGCTCGACGACATGGAGCGCACGGTGCTGTGCCGTCTCGCGGTGTTTCCGGATGCGTTCCGGCTCGACGCGGCCTGCGCGCTCGCCGCCTGCGACGAACTGGGTTCGGAGGAGGTGCTCGACGCGCTCGTCGGCCTGGCATCGAAATCGCTTCTGGTCGTCCATTCCGTCGGGCTGTCGAAGCGTTACTCGCTGCTCGAGGTCGTGCGTGCGTATGCGCTCGAGAAACTGGCGGAGTCGGGCGAGGCCGGGCGCCTCCATGCGCGGTGCGCGTCGTTCGCGGCCGACACGATCGCGGACACGCCGCACCCCGCGCCGGCCGACGCGTCGGCGCAACCCATGCTGCTTGCCGGGGCGTGGGCGTGACCTCCGGGGCGCACGGCGATGTTCTCGATAGACACAATTTTCCGGTTCTTATTTCATGGCCCTTGTTTGCATCATCGATGACGATGCGTCGGTCCGAAAGAGTCTTGCCAGCCTGCTGAAATCGGCGGGCCATACCGCATTGCCGTTCGCGTCGGGCGAGGAATTCCTCGCGGCCGGCCCGCTGGACGACGCGGCGTGCGTGCTGCTCGACCTGAAGATGAAAGGGATGGGCGGTCTCGACGTCCAGCGCCTGCTGGCACAGCGCAACGCGGCGCTTCCGGTCATCCTGATGTCGGCGCACGGCGACGACGAGTCGGTCCGCCGGGCGCTCGCGCAAGGCGCGGTCGCGTTCCTGCGCAAGCCGTTTCCGTCTGACGACATGCTCAACCTGATCGATCAGGTCGCATCCGGCGCACCGCCCGCGTGAGCGGCCCGCCGGCCGTCACGTCGCGCGTTCACGCGTAACCGTCCGGATTTTTCTCGGTTTATCATTCGATAATGAAGCGGATGACTACACAGGGAATGCGATGGCGAGCACGCCGGATATGACTTCGAACCGCAACCAGGGCGCGGGCGATCCCGCGCCCATCGTCTATGTGGTCGACGACGACGACACGTTGCGGCGCGCACTGAGCGCGCTGTTGCGCTCGGCGGGATTTCGCGTCGAGACGTTCGCGACGTCGCGCGCGTTCCTCGCCTTCGAGCGGCCCGACGTGCCGAGCTGCCTGATCCTCGACGTGCGCCTTGCCGACGAGAGCGGGCTCGCCGTTCAGGAGGAAGCGGTGCGCGCGGGCCTGAACGTGCCGATCCTGTTCATGACGGGTTACGGCGACGTACCGACCACCGTGAAGGCCATGAAGGGCGGCGCGCTCGATTTCCTGACGAAGCCGTTCGACGACGAGACGATGCTCGATGCCGTCGGCCGCGCGCTGGCCCGCGACGGCGAACGCCTCGCGCGCGAGCGCGCGCTGGATGCGGTGCGGCAGGCCTATGCGTCGTTGACGCCGCGCGAACGCGAAGTCATGAGCCAGGTGATCGCGGGCCGGATGAACAAGCAGATCGCGTCGAATCTCGGGCTGCAGGAAATCACGGTGAAGGTGCATCGTGCGCAGGTGATGAAGAAGATGCAGGTCCGCACGCTGCCGGATCTCGTGCGCCAGGCCGAGGCGCTCGGCGTGCGTCCGGCCGGCGCGGGCGACTGAGGGGCGCGCCGGGGCGTTCGATGCGACGGCATCGGCGTGCGCCAGCGACGGCGGAACGCACGTTCAGGCATTTTCAGAACGGCCCGGCGCGATGCGCGTCGCCCGCCGGCGCCGACGCCGGCGGTGTCCACCCGCCGCCCAGCGCGCGCACGAGACCGACCGTCGCGATGGCCAGCGCCTGGCGGCTGTGAATCAGCTGGCGCTGCGCGCTCAATGCGTCGCGGTCCGCGTCGATGACTTCCAGATAGCTGACGTAGCCGTGCGCGTAACGGCTCAGCGACAACCGCGCCGCCGCCTCGGTGGCGCGCGCCGCGCCGTCGTAGCGCACGATCCGCTCCTTCTGCGCGGCGATGTCGTTGAGCGCATCCTGAACCTCGCGCAGCGCACCGAGCGCGGTCGCGCGATAGTTCGCGTCGGCGACATCGGCGCCCGCCGTCGCGGCGGCCACCGCGGCGTCGCGCTTGCCGCCGTCGAACAGCGTTTCGGCGACGCTCGCGCCGAGTCCCCACAGCGAACTGTTGCGATCGAGAAACGTGCCGAGATCGCGGCTGGCGAAACCGCCCTGCGCGGTCAGCGTCAAGGTCGGCAGCCACGCGGTGCGGGCGACGCCGATATCGAGCGATGCCGCGTCGACACGGCGCGCGGCCGCGTAGACGTCCGGCCGTTGCGCGAGCAGGGTCGACGGCAGGCCGGGCGGCACGTCCGGTACGCGAACGGCCGATGCGGTCGGCGCGACGGCGAATGCGGTCGGCGACGCGCCGGTCAGCACGGCGAGCGCATCGACGAGGTTTTCGCGTAGCCGCCTGCTGTCCGCGAGATCCGCGCGTGCCGTATCGAGATCGGCCGATGCGCGCAGCGCGTCGAGATCGCTCGCCGCGCCGGCCCGCACGCGCGCGGCGATCACGTCGAGCGCGGTGCGCCGCAGCTCGATCGCGCGCGCGAGCGTCGCGAGATCCTGTTCGACGAAATGGAGCGTCAGGTAGTCGGCCGCGACGTCGGTCGCGACGCGCAGGCGCACCGCCGCGCGATCGGCATCCGCCTGCAGCACGTTCTGCCGGCCGATCTCGGCATCGCCGCGCAGACGCCCCCACAGATCGACTTCGTAGCTCGCGTTGAATGGCACCGACCAGTTGTGCATCGTGCGTTTCGGCAAGGCGTTGTCGACCGTGCCCGACACGCGCGCGCGGCTGAACGACGGCGCGACGCCGACGGTGGGCGCCAGCGCGGCTTCGCGTACGCCGAGCAGCGCCTGCGCCTGATCGACGCGCGCCGCGGCGGCGCGGATGTCGGGATTGCCGGCGAGCGCCGCATCGACGAGCGCGACGAGCGGCGGTGCGTCGAACCACGCGGGCCATTCGGCGAGCGGCGTTGCGGGTTCGTGTGCCGCATCGGCGTGGCGAAACCGGTCGGATCCGACCGGCACGGGCGCGAGCGGCCGAGGCGCGATCGTGCACGCGCTCAGCAGGCCGGCGGCGAACAAGGCGGCGAGGCGGATCATGGCCGCGTGCGCTCGCGCTGCAGCGTGACGACGACCGACAGGCCGGGCCGGATGCGCGGCTCGCTCGATGCCTGGCCGTCGAGCAGGATCTTGACGGGCACCCGCTGCGTGACCTTCGTGAAGTTGCCGGTCGCATTGTCGGGCGGCAACAGGGCAAACTGCCCGCCGGTCGCCGGCGACAGGCTGTCGACGTGTCCGCTGAAGGTCCGGTCCGGCAGCGCGTCGAAGCGCAACTGCACGACGTCGCCGGTGCGCACGTGCCGCAGCTGGGTTTCGCGGAAATTTGCGACCACCCACGGGTGCGGCTCGACGAGCGTCAGCAGCGCCTGGCCGGGCGCGACGTGTTCGCCGGTCTCGACGGTCTTCTTGCCGACGTAGCCGTCCGACGGCGCGACGACCGTCGTGTATTGCAACTGAAGCTCCGCGTCGCGCAGCTCGGCGTCGTTCTGGCCCGACACGGCGGCGGCGGCCTGCCACGCGGCCTGCGCGCCGCGCTGCTGCGCGTCGGCCGCGTCGACGCGCGCGCGGGCGGACGTGCGCGCCGCGTTGGCGGCATCGAATTCCTGCTGCGACAACCCGCGCGGCGTTTCGCGGGTCAGCTCGCGTGCGCGTGCGTAATCGAGTTCGGCCTTCTCGGCGTCCGCATGCGCCGACACGCGCGTCGCGTCGGCTTGTTCGACCAGCGCCTTCGCGCGGCTCGCGTCGGCGTATGCCTGCGCGACGCGCGCCCGCTGCAGCGCGACGCGCACGTCGAAGTCGCGCGGGTCGAGGCGGACGAGCGGCTCGCCCGCGTGCACGAAGCGGTTGTCGTCCACCAGCACGCGCTCGACCGTGCCCGCCACGCGCGGCGAGATCACGTGCAGGTGCCCTGTCACGTAGGCGTCGTCGGTGCCGCGCTCATGCGCATCGAATTCGTAGACGAGCAGCGCGACGAGCAGCAGCGCGCAACCGGCGATCAGGACGATCGGCCACTTGCGCGAGCGCGCGGCGGGCGGGGACGATGCGTCCGGCGGGTTCGGGGTCACGGTCGGGATACTCCATCGAACAGACGATTTTTTTCGCATCGCGCTATGCTTGCGCGAGCCTCATGTGTGGAAACCACTCGACGATGAACACCACGTTCGCCCCCGGCGGCGCGACACCGGGGCCGGCCGCCGCGCCGGCCACCGACATACCGACGTTTCGTTCGATCGCCGCGATCGCGTCCGTGCTGCTCGGCGCGATCATCGCGACGCTGACGTCGCGCATCACGTCGCTCGGGCTCGCCGACGTGCGTGGCGCGCTCGGCGTCGGGTTCGACGAAGGCGCGTGGATCAACACGGCGTTCACCGCATCGCAGATGTTCGTCGGCCCGCTCGCGATCGCAGCGGCCTTCGTGTTCGGCACGCGCCGCGTGCTGCTGGCGGGCGCGTCGGTGTTTCTCGTCGTCGAAAGCGTGCTGCCGCTGTGCACGAACTTCGGCACGTTCATCGTGTTCCAGAGCCTCGCCGGCTTCGCGTCCGGCGTGTTCGTGCCGCTGACCGTCGGCTTCGTCGTCCGCACGCTGCCGCCGCGGCTCATTCCGTTCGGCATCGCCGCGTATGCGATGAACCTCGAGATGTCGCTGAACCTGTCCGCGACGCTCGAAGGTTGGTACAGCGAACATTTGAGCTGGCGCTGGCTGTTCTGGCAAAACGCGCTGCTGACGCTTCCGTTCATCGTCTGCCTGCTGCTGTCGCTGTCGAACGAGCCGATCAAGCGTTTCGCGTCCGGTATGGACGCGCGCGGCATGCTGCTCGGCGCCGGCGGATTCACGTGCCTGTGCATCGCGCTCGATCAGGGCGAACGGCTGTTCTGGTTCCAGTCGCCGTTGATCGTCGCGCTGCTGTGCATCGGCATCCTGATGGTTGCCGCATTCCTGATTCACGAGCTCACGTCCCGGCGCGCCGGGATCGATCTCGGCTACCTCGCGCGGCCCAACATCGCATGGCTGATCGTGCTCGTCGGCCTCGTGCGCTTCACCGTGCTCAATACGAGCTTCATCCCGTCGGTGTTTCTCGCGAGCACCTACGGGCTGCGTCCGCTGCAGATCGGCGATACGCTGCGCTGGATCGCGATTCCGCAACTGCTGTTCGCGCCATGCGTCGCGTGGCTGCTGCAGCGTGTCGATCCGCGCCGGATGATCGTGGCCGGCTTCCTGATGGTGGCGGTTGCGTTCGCGCTCGGCGCGCGTCTCACGTCCGCCTGGGCCGAACCCGATTTCATCCCGTCGCAGTTGCTCCAGGCGCTCGGGCAGACGATGGCGCTCACGTCCGTCATCTACTTCTTCGGCAAGCACGTGACGGCCGAGCACGCGCTGACGTTCGGCGCCGTCGTGCAGACGACGCGCCTGCTGAGCGGGCAGCTCGGCACGACGTCGATCGCGGTGATCCAGCGCATCATGGAAGCTACCCATTCGAATCTCGTCGGTCTGCATGTCACGCTGTCGGATCCGCAAACGCTCGACCGCCTGCGGGCCGGCGCGGCGTCGCTCGTGTCGCACGGCGCCACCTTCGCGGCAGGCGACCAGGCGGCCTATGCGCTGCTCGACCGGGCGGTCCGGGTCCAGGCGACCACGCTCGCGCTGGCCGACAATTTCCGGGTCGCGATGGCGGTCGCGGTTGCAGGGGTGATGATCGGCATGCTGCTCAGGCCGGCGCGCGCGCCGTAAGCACCCGCCATCGCGCAGCGACGATCTTGGCGATCGCGCTCGCCGCAACGAGATGGTGCCGGCCTGAAAAATCCTGAATCTTGCTGAAGCGCGCCGGCGCAATGGCCGGGCGCGCCGTGCCGCGACGCTTACGCCTTCAGGAACGCGAGCAGTTCGGCATTGATCAGGTCGGCATTGACGACGCACATCCCGTGCGATCCGCCGGGAATCACCTTCAGTTGCGCGTGCTTCACGATCTTCGCGGACAACCGCGCCGAATCGTCGATCGGCACGATCTGGTCGTCTTCGCCGTGCAGGATCAGCGTCGGGACGTCGATCTTCTTCAGGTCCTCGGTGTAGTCGACCTCGGAGAATTCCTTGACGCACAGATACTGGCCGTGCACGCCGCCCATCATGCCCTGCGCCCAGAATGCGTCGATCGTGCCTTGCGACGCCTTGGCGTTCGGGCGGTTGTAGCCGAAGAACGGCACGGCGAGATCCTTGTAGAACTGCGAACGGTTCTCGGCGACGTTCTTGCGGATGCCGTCGAATACCTCCATCGGCAGGCCGCCCGGATTGGAGGCCGATTTCACCATCTGCGGCGGCACCGCGCCGATCAGCACGGCCTTCGACACGCGCTTCGTGCCGTGGCGCCCGATGTAGTGCGCGACTTCGCCGCCGCCGGTGGAGTGGCCGACGAGCGTGGCTTCGCGCAGGTCCAGCGCATTCATCAGCGCCGCCAGATCGTCCGCATACGTGTCCATGTCGTTGCCTTGCGACGGCTGGCTCGAGCGGCCGTGACCGCGCCGGTCGTGCGCGATCACGCGGAAGCCGTGCTGCACGAGGAACAGCATCTGCGCGTCCCACGCATCGGCGCACAGCGGCCAGCCGTGCGAGAAGACGACCGGGCGGCCGCTGCCCCAGTCCTTGAAGTAAATCTGCGTACCGTCTTTCGTGGTGATCGTGTTCATCGCATGGGCTCCTTGATGGGCGGAAGCGGCGTGTTTGGGCGCGGCGGCGGCAGCGGCGGCCGGCAGCGTGGCGGCGGCAACGGCAGTCGCGCCGGCCAGCAACATGTCTCGGCGACGCGCCGAGGGAACGGCGTCGATATCTGCGGGACGCATGGGAACTCCTTGAACGTGCGGTGGAACGGTGCCGCGCTGGTTGGTTGGGTCGGATCTGCCCGCCTGCGGCGATCGCGCCGGCAGCCGGCATGCGTTCGCGTTCGCGCCCGCGGGCGCGCAACGTAGCGAACGAATGCGGACAGGAGCCTATCGCGCGGCCCTGCGTCCTGTACTGAAATCGCGCTGAATTGTCGTGAACGCGGCCGCGGCGCGTGTCGCGCGACGCACGAATGCACCGGTCAGAAAAATTAAGCCCGGCATCAAGACTCTTTAGCGGCGGCCCGCTATCGTCAAGGTCAGGTCATCGTGTCGCGGATCGTGCCAGTTCGCGGCGGCGGATGACGACCGCGATGTGCCCGGGTGTGATGCGTCCGGCCCGTCGCCATTTGCCTGGATACGTTGCCATGAACGCCTTCAATCGCTGGGAACACGTGATGACACTGCTCGACCCGTCGCCCGCAGTGAGTCGCAGTGCGTTGTCGCAGCTTCGCGACGCGGACGCCGCGCGCCGCCGCCATCGCGACGAGGCGCCGCCCGCGTCGAGCGGCGATGCGCGTCGCCGGTGCGCGATCGTCGCGGTCGAGCGGCAGACCGATTCGTCGGTGTTGATATCGTGGAGCGATCCGACGCGCTGTCGCTACGACGAGCAGCGCTGGATCAGCGCCAAGTCGCGCAGCGCCGGGCGCTGCGCACTGACCGGCACGACGATTCGCACCGGCGACGCGATCTACAAACCGCAATGGCGCGGCGCCAAGCGTCCCGCGAACTATCGGGAGGCGATCCTCGCGTGCGAGCTGGACCGGTTCATCGTCAGGCAGCCCCGTTCATGACCGCGGCGGGCACGGCCGGCCGCGCTCAGTCCGCCCATTTCGACCCGAGCACCAGGCCGCAGAAATTCGTCCGACGATAGTCCGGGTCGCAACGCTCGAGCGCGTCGGCGCATACGTTGCCGAATGCGGTCTCGGGGCGATGCGCGGTGCCCGCGGCGAGTGCTTCGAGGAACAGTTCCTTGAAGCACGGGCCGCGCGGCCAGGCGTTCACGATCTCGTTGCGTTCGGCGCAGCTCACCTCGTCGAAATGACGCGCGAAGAGATCCGTCTCGATGCCGGTGCCGAGCAATGCGGTCAGCGGCGTCATGTGAGGATGAAGGCCGAAGGACGTGTGCAGCGCGATCGCGCGCCATACCTCGGCCGCGTCTTCGGCGGCAACGCCGTATCCGTCGAGGAAGCCGCGCGCGACGTTCGCGCCGTCGATTTCGTAGCGCCGGTGCGAGTCGCGGTGGCCTTCGGCCAGTCCGATGTCGTGGAATAGCGCGGCGACGTACAGGAGCTCGGCATCGAAGGCGATGCCGCGACGCGTGCCGATGACCGATGCAAAGGCGAACACGCGCATCGCATGCCGGAACAGGAGTTCAGGCTCGCCGGCCCGCGCGATCGCGGCGGCTTCGCGCGCGATCGCGCTGTCGGGAATCAGGATGCCGGCGATACGGTGGCCCATGGTCGCCTCCTCGCGGCGTGACGGTGGTTGTCCGGTGCCCATCGTCTCGCGCCGCGCCGCCGATTGTCTTGAGCGCGGCCTGAATCATTCTGAAAGGAAAAATCGCCCGACCGGCGGGATGGGAATCGGTTTCACCAAAATGCCGCGAGTCATCTTTTCCGGAACATTAACGCAATTCATTCGATTCGCCACGGCAAACGACGGGTTGCCAAAGCGAAGCTGGAATAACCGGGTTTTGCTGCCGGAAAAGAATTCATCGGTAAATCACTATTTCGCGTATTGGCGGTGCCGCCGGACGCCGTGATACGCGATCCTGCGCGGGTGCGAGAACAAAGGCCGTCCCGTCGGCGGCGTTCGCGAATTTCATCGATTCAAAAAATTTGTTCATTGTGTTCTGATAATTTGAATCATTGTTCGAAGCGAATGCCGTAGCATTGGCACGGTAGCGGTGTCATTTCCGACAGGGCATCGACGAATGGAAACGATTAAGAATTCACATGATCCGGATTGGAACGCTTCACGTCTTTCTCGACAGACGTGAAATTCGCTCGAACGGCAAACTGCTGAGAATCGGCAGTCGCGCATTCGAAATTCTCGAACTCCTGATTCGGGCGAACGGCGCATTGGTGTCGAAGGACGAGATCATGCAGCGCGTGTGGCCGCACACGGTCGTGGAGGAAAACAATCTGCAGGTGCATGTCGCCGCGTTGCGCAAGGCGCTGGGCGGCGACCGGAACCTGATCGTCACGGTGCCGGGGCGCGGCTACCGGCTGGTGGGCGGGCAAGCCGAGCGCGCGGCGCCCGTGCGTCCCGTGACGTCGCGGCTGGCGCAGGCGCCGACGGAACTCATCGGCCGGGAACAGACGGTCGCCGAGGTCCTGGCCGCGCTCGACACCGCACGCGTCGTGACGCTGGTCGGCGCCGGCGGCATCGGCAAGACGCGGGTTGCGCTGGAAGCGGCCATGCGCGCCGAGGCGAGCTTTCCGGACGGCGCCGCGTTCGTGTCGCTCGCCACGGTGGCGTGCCCGCAGTTCGTGCCCGACGCGCTGGCCGGCGCATTCGAGCTCGCGCAGCCGGCGGGATCGCTGACGCTCGAGGCGGTGCTCGCCAGCGTCGCGCATCGGCGGATGTTGCTGGTGCTCGACAATTGCGAACATCTGCTCGACGCCGCGGCGCGGATCGCGACCGCGCTGACCGAGGCGGATGCCGGCATTCGCGTGCTCGCGACGAGCCGCGAGGCGCTGCGCATCCAGGGCGAGCGACTGTGTCCGGTTTTGCCGCTCGAGGTGCCCGACGAGGGCGCGGACGAACGCGCGATCGTGGGCGCGAGCGCCGTGCAGTTGTTTTCGGCGCGCGCCCGCGCCGCCGACCCGCGCTTTCCGCTCGACGAACGCAGCCTGACGCTGATGGCGTCGGTCTGCCGGCGTCTCGACGGCCTGCCGCTCGCGATCGAACTGGCCGCGGCCCGCGCGGCCGTGCTCGGCATCGACGTGCTCGCCGCGCATCTCGACGACCATTTCCGGATGCTGACCGGCGGTTTTCGCACGGCGTTGCCGCGTCATCAGACGCTGCAGGCGATGTATGACTGGAGCTACCGCCTGCTTGGCGACGCGGAGCGTCTGCTGTTGCGCTGGCTCGGCGTGTTCCGGGACGGCTTCTCGATCGACGCGGTGCGGGAGATCGTCGGCGCGAAGGGACTGGCCGGCGCGGACCTGCTCGACACGATCGCCGGCCTCGTGTCGAAATCGCTGCTGAGCCTGGAGGGCGCGCACGGCACGCCGCGCTACCGGCTGCTGACGACGACGCGCGCCTATGCGCTGCAGCAGCTCGAGAACAACGGCGAATGCGCGGCCGCGGCGCTTGCGCATGCGAACTACTTCCACACGCTGTTCAGGCTCGCGCCCGGCGACGATGGCGGGCAGCTCGCCGAATCGCGGCTCGACGTGATCCGGCGCGAGCTCGGCAATCTGCGCGCGGCGCTCGACTGGGCGTTTTCGCCGAACGGCGACGTGCAGGTCGGCATCGCGCTGGCGGCGGTCGCGGTTCCGTGCCTGTTCGACCTGTCGCTCGTGGACGAATGTCGCGAACGGGCGCGCACGGCGCTCGACGCGATGCGCGATCTCGACGACACACCGGAGCACGCCGACGCGCGCGTGCGGCTGCTGGCCGCGTATGCGGCCGCGCTCGCCCATACGTCGCGGCCGACGCAGATCGCGCACGACGCTTGGTCGGCCGTGCATGCGCTCGGGTTCGAGGCGGGCGAGGCCGAGGTGTCGCCGCGCGACGCGTAGCGCCCGTGTGCCGATGGCACATTCAGAACATTTCAGACCGAATACAGGACCTGGCCGGCCGGCGCGTCTACATTGCATGCGCGGGGACTGTCCGCTCATCGCTGTCGCGACGCCACTGACTGCCGGCGCAGGGTCCCCGCCCGTCGCGAAGCGCGCCCTCAGCCCATTCCAGCATGCCGAACCTGTCCGACACGGTCGCCTACGGCGCGCCGATCGTTCTTGCCGACCTGATTGCCTGGCGGCTGCTTGGGGCCGGCCGTTCGACGACGAAGGCGATCTGGCGCTGCGCGTCGTTCGCCGCGTTGACTTATGCGCTGTTCTCGACCGGCGTGAGCCCGCTCGCGGTGCCGTCGTCGCCCGACCGCCTCGACCGCCTTGCGATCCAGGCGATCGCCGTCGCGTGGTGGCTGCAGTGCGCGCTGGTGTTCAGTCTGATGCTCGATCATCTGCTGTTGCCGCGTGCGTGGCGCAACCAGCGGCTGTTTCACGACATCGCGGCGGGTGCCGTGTTCGGTGCCGCGGCCGTCGCGGCGTTGGGCTACGTCCTCGGGTTGCCGCTGAGCGGGGTGGTCGCGACGTCGGGCGCCGTGGCGGTCATCCTCGGCCTCGCGCTCCAGAACACGCTGAACGACGTGTTCTCGGGCCTGGTCCTGAACACCACGCAGCCGTTTCGCCTCGGCGACACCGTGTCGATCGGCGAGCTCGAAGGTCGCATCGTCGAAAGCAACTGGCGCGCGACCAAGATGATCAGCGGCCTCGGCAATCTGGTCGTCGTGCCGAACAGCGCGGCGGCCAAGGCGACGATCGTCAACCTGAGCGAGCCCGCGAGCGTGCACGGCGTGACGCTGACGATCGAGATCGATCCCGGCGTGCGGCCCGCCGTGGTCGTCGATGCGCTCGATCGCGCCGCCGCCAGTTCGCTCGACGTGCTGACGCGCCCCGCGCCGGTTTCGGTCGTCAAGGCGTTCCGGACCAACTCGATCGAATACGAGCTCGTCTGTTACGTCGACACGTTGCAGAAGAAGATCGAGGTCCGCAACCGCCTCTACGATCTGACCCATCGGCATCTGGCCGCCGCGGACGTCGCGTTGCGCCCGCTTGCCGGGACCATCGCGGAGCATCGCGCGGTTTCGCTCGGGCAGCGCCTGTTGCGCGCGGTCGAGCTCTTCCGGCAGCTCGACGACGCGGATCTGGCGGTGCTGGCCGACGCGCTGACGTCACGCGTGTTCCACAAGGGCGAGGTGATCTACGCGTCGAATGCCGATGCGCGGCTGCTGACCATCGTCGGCAGCGGCGTCGCGTCGGTGTTCGTGCCGGGCGCGGCCGGCGACATCGAAGTCAGGCGCATGGCGCCCGGCGACGCGATCGGCCAGTCCGTCGTGCTCGCCGGCACGCGGCTTCATGCGAGCGTCTACGCGGTGACCGCCGTGACGGCCTATCAATTGAGCAGCCGCGACCTGTCGCCGCTGATCGCCAGGAAGCCCGAACTGGGAAGGCTGATGTGCGAATCGCTGACCGAGCACATCGCGACCGAGGAGCGGATGCTGATCCCGCCGGCCGCGAAGGCTCACGCGTCGTTCAATCTGATCGAGTGGCTCGAGAAGGAGATGAAGCGCCTGCACGATGCGTTCGGTTGACGCGGTTTCATGGCGTGCGGCCGGCTAATCAGGCAAGCGCGGTGAACCGGTCGACGAGGTCGGGGCGATCGAGTTGCTCGACCCACCAGTGCAGCGCGCGTCCGGCTTCATCGCCGCGCCACGCGATATAGCAATGGGTCGTGTCGCGCATGCCGGTTACCTGGCGCGCGACGAGTCTGCCTTGGGCGATCGCGCGTGCCGCGATGCAGTCCGGGAGCGTGCCCACCGCGAGTCCCTCGCATTGCGCGGCCAGTTTCGCGGCGAGCGTCGGCACCGCGAGATACGGTTGCCCGGCATCGACGGCGACCGAACGCGGCTGCAGTTCGCGGGAGGTATCGGAGATCACCGCGCCGCGATGCTCGACGACCGACGCCATCGACAGCGGCTCCGGCAGCGCCGCGAGCGGATGGTCGGGGGCGATCGCGAACACGTGCCTGAGCGTGCCGATCGGCCGCGTCACGATGTCGGGCAGCTCCGGCGGTTCGCCCGACGCGCCGACGACCAGATCGGCGCGGCGCGAAATCAGCGCATCCCAGGTGCCGCCGAGCACTTCGGTGGAGAGTCGCAGCCGCGTGTCCATCTCGAGATCGTAGAACGCATGCACGTACGGCCACATCGCGTCGAAGGGCAGGATCTCGTCGACGCAGATGCGGACCTCGGTTTCCCAGCCTTGCTGCGCGCGCTGCGCCTTGCGTTCGAGCTGCTCGGCGGCATGCAGGAGCCGACGGCCTTCCTCGACGACGACGCGGCCCGCGTGCGTGAGCCGCGCCCGGCGCCCGCTGCGGTCGAACAAGGCGACGTCGAGGTCGCTTTCGAGCTTTTGTACGAGGTAAGTCAGCGCGGACGGTACGCGGTGCAGCAGTTCCGCGGCTTCGGCGAACGTACCGGTGCGGTCGATCGCGTCCAGTGCTTCGAGCGCTTCGAAGGACAGCTTCATGGCGAATTCCACGGGGGAAGGGCATCGGGCTGTCATGTTAGCGTCAAGCGGCACCGAATCCAATACGGATCGGGCGAGGCATCGCCCGACGTGCCGGGAACGCGCAAGCGTGCGCGCCGACACGCGTTGTCGCATCCGGTCAGCGCATGCCGGTCAGGTCGGCGTCGATTCGCGGCGCTTCGCGGCAGCGTCGGACGCGTGGGCGCCGGGCAGCGCGCCGAACATGTGCTGGCTGCACTTCGCGTCGCTCCACGCGGTTCCGAGGCGGATTCCGCCGACCATCCGCCGCGCGACGGGAAGAATCTGTTCGCCGACCAGAATGCCGAGCAGGCCAATCAGGGCGACGGTCGGCGGCGCCGGCGATTGCACGCCGATCAGCGCGTAGACGATGCCGGCGAGCATGCCGGCGAAAAGCGAAGCAGTGTACGGTTTCATGGAATTGGAATGGAGTGACGACCGGGTGAAAAATCTGGATAACTACCGATCTGGCGTCGATCCGAAAGTCTCGGTTCAGCCTAGCAGGTCTGTGCGTTCGTCACGTGTCGATTCAACCAGATTCAGATCTCTTAAGCCTGAATTTCGAGGATCGCGATGATCAGAACGATTAATTGGCGCGATCGCGAATTTGCGTATTGAATGATGCGGGCCGGCTGTCGAACCTCCCGACACAGCGCATCGGACGCCTCGCGGATTCGTCGGCGAGGCGAGCCTCATTTTTCTCCGCGTCAAAGGACATCACCGCCATGAGCAACCCGAAGCTTGAAGTACTCACTCCGCACAACAGCCAGCTGATCTTCATCGACCAGCAGCCGCAGATGGCGTTCGGCGTTCAGTCGATCGATCGCCAGACGCTGAAGAACAACGTCGTCGGTCTCGCGAAGGCCGCGAAGGTATTCAACATCCCGACCACGATCACGACCGTCGAAAGCGACAGCTTCTCGGGTCACACCTATCCCGAACTGCTCGACGTGTTCCCGAACCAGAAGACGCTCGAACGCACGTCGATGAACTCGTGGGACGACCAGAAGGTGCGCGACGCGCTGGCCGCGAACGGCCGCAAGAAGGTGGTCGTGTCGGGCCTGTGGACGGAAGTCTGCAACACGACGTTCGCGCTCTGCGCGATGCTCGAAGGCGACTACGAGATCTACATGGTCGCCGACGCATCGGGCGGCACGACGCAGGCCGCGCACGACTTCGCGATGCAGCGGATGGTGCAGGCGGGCGTCGTGCCGGTCACCTGGCAGCAAGTGCTGCTCGAATGGCAGCGCGACTGGGCGCACCGCGAGACGTACGACGCCGTGATGGCGATCGCGAAGGAACATTCGGGCGCGTACGGCATGGGCGTCGACTACGCGTACACGATGGTCCACAAGGCGGCACAGCGCACCGCGACGCCGCACGAGTCGATCCCGGCCGTCCCGGCGAAGTAAGCGCGGACAGTCCTCGACTGTCGCTGCCGAAGCGGCGTGTCCGATCCGGACGCGCCGCATCGGCGATACGTCGACGCGGACGGCGAACCGTGATGATTCACGATGCCGTCCGCCCGGCGTTTGCCAGGACATAGGGCCTGCATTTCAACTTGTCCGGGAGATTGATCGTATGGAACCTTATCTGGTTTCCCTTGGTGCGGGCGTGCTGATCGGTGTCATCTACAGCGCAATCAAGGTCCGCTCTCCCGCGCCGCCGCTGATCGCACTGGTCGGGTTGCTCGGCATGGTGATCGGCGTGCAGGCCATTCCCACCCTCAAACAGCTCTTTGGCTTCTGATCGAAGCGAGGTGATGCACATGACCGCAACCGGGACCCAACCGGATCTGATCCTCCATAACGGAAGATTCACGACCCTCGACCGCACGAACCCCGTCGCGACCTCCGTCGCGATCAAGGAT